>JASJED010000086.1 GCA_030065585.1 Desulfobacterales bacterium
GCAGGGCGAGGATCGTCAACGGCGTCGAAGAGCAGCAGATCGATGGCGGTGGCATTTTTGGAGAACAGGCTGAAGTTTACGCCTTCCGAATCCGGTGTCGCTCCGAGGGGATAGCTTTTCCCTACCCCCACCTCGGTTGTTGCCACAACGCTGTTCATCTCTACACCCAATTACCGCCGGCTTCCCGCCACTGCATCCTCGGCCAGTTGGGTGATCTTGTCCCAGTTTCCGCTCTCGATCTCCCGGGAGGGCACGATCCAGGAGCCGCCGACGCAGGCGACATTGGCAAGGGCCAGGTAGTCGTTGTAATTGTCTTGTGAAACACCGCCGGTGGGGCAGAAGGTAATCTGCGGAAAGGGCCCGCCAATGGATTTCAGCATGGGCACGCCGCCGGCCGCTTCGGCCGGAAAAAACTTAAAGGCCGTATAGCCCAATTCCATGCCGAGCATCAGCTCCGAGGCCGAGGCGATGCCGGGGATCAGGGCAATGGGCCCCTGGTTGGCCGCATCCAGCAGGCTGGGGGTCAGCCCCGGGCTGATGGCAAAGACGGCGCCCGCTTCGGCCACCGCTTGGAGATCGGCGGGATTGGCCACGGTGCCGGCCCCGACGATCGCGTCGGGAACCTCGCGGCTAAGCAGGCGAATGGCATCGATGGCCGCCGCACTGCGCAGGGTGACCTCCAGGACCCGTATCCCGCCTTTCAAGAGCGCCTGCGCCAAAGGCACCGCCTGTTCGATCTTCTCGATCACGATCACCGGCACGACCGGCCCGGCGTTGAGGACATCCAGGGGCATCACCTTCCATTGTTGGGGATTGGGCATCGCATCACTCCGCTATTGCATATAAGTGGCTGCAAAACCCCTTCTAACGTCCAATAGCTGTGTTGCAGGTTTCTTCAAAATGCTCACATATTGTTGAATATGCTCCGCTTTTTCATCAGCCTGCGCCTTGCTCTTTAACGTGATCAGAGGTTTTGAAACCACTTATAGAAGGCATCTCAAAAATAGGATTTTAGTATCAGCGCAAGGCGGCCGTGAGAATTGAACCGGAGGAATACATCGGTATTTCGAGGATTCAATTCGATCGCCCAACACCGCGCTGGGGCTAAAAGACATTTTTGGGACGCCTTATAGTTAACCGCCGGGCTTTACGCATTCAGCTCTCCTGGGGAAAGACCACCCGGCAGCTTTCATTTACATAGGTGAAAATCGAACTGGCACCCTCTTCGGCGCCCAGCAGATCCTTGCGCAACGGTGCAAAAATCTGACGGCCCAGACCGTAGCGGTGGGACGCGAGGTCCGGGGTCGCGTATTCGCGCGCGGCCAGTTCTTGCTCATCCACCTTGAGTTCCAGAACGTTGTTGTGGGCATCCATCCGAATCAGGTCACCATCCTGAACTTTGGCGAGCATGCCGCCGCAGAAAGCCTCCGGCGTGCAGTGAATGGCAAAGGGAACCTTGCCCGAAGCCCCTGACAGGCGCCCGTCCGTCACCAGGCCGACCTTGTAGCCGCGATCCATGATGACGGAGAGATAGGTGATCAATTTGTGCAGTTCCGGCATTCCGTTGGCCTGGGGACCCTGGAAACGGACAACGGCCACCAGGTCCCGATTCATTTGATCGGCCTTAAAGGCCTCCTCCAGCTCATGCTGGCTGTTGAAAACCATGGCCGGCGCTTCCACCAGTGTTTTTTCGCCTTCCGCCAAGGCCGAGATCTTCATAATGGCCCGGCCCAGATTGCCGGAAAGGACCTTGATGCCGCCCATGGTCTCAAAGGGCTGCACGACCGTTGCAATGACTTCCGGATCGACGGATTGTTGCGGGCCGTCCTGCCAGAGCGCCTGCTGACCCTCGAGAACGGGCGAATCCAGGTAACGTTGCAGTCCGAATCCCACCACAGTCTGGACGTCTTCATGCACCATCCCGCCTTTTAAGAGCTCCCGGATGAGCAGGGCCATGCCGCCGGCCGCCTGGAAGGCGTTGATGTCGCCGGATCCATTGGGATAGATGCGGACCAGCAGCGGAATATTGTCCGAGAGTTCGGCAAAATCACCCCAGTCGATGCGGATGCCGGCGGCCCGGGCAATGGCCACCAAGTGGATGGTCTCGTTGGTGGAACCGCCGGTGGCCAGCAGCCCGACCATGGCGTTGACCACGGATTTTTCGCTGATCACATGGGCAATGGGGATGTAGTCGTCGCCCAAATGGGTCATGGCGGCCACCCGCTGGGATGCGGCCCGGGTCAGGGCGTCGCGCAGTGGCGTGCCGGGATTGACAAAGGAGGCCCCGGGCAGGTGCAAGCCCAGCATCTCCGCCATCAACTGGTTGGAGTTGGCGGTTCCGTAGAAGGTGCAGGTGCCGGGACTGTGGTAGGACTTCATCTCGGCGGCCAGCAATTCCTCGCGGCCGATCTGGCCTTCCGCAAAACGTTCGCGCACGCGCGCCTTTTCCTTGTTGGGCAGGCCGGATGTCATCGGTCCCCCCGGAACCAGGATCATGGGCAGGTGCCCGAACTGCAGCGCACCCATGAGCAGTCCGGGCACGATCTTGTCGCAGATGCCCAGCAGCAGGGCGCCGTCAAAGACATTGTGCGACAGGCCGATAACCGTGGACATGGCAATCACGTCCCGGCTGATCAGGCTCAGGTCCATGCCCGGCTCCCCCTGGGTGACCCCGTCGCACATGGCCGGCACGCCCCCGGCAAACTGGGCGACCCCCCCGACTTCGGCCACCGCCTGCTTGATGATCTCGGGGTAGCCGCCGTAGGGTTGGTGGGCGGATACCATATCATTGTAGGCTGAAATAATGGCGGTACTGGGAACGTCGTCGTTCAGCAGGGCCGAGCAGCCGCCGCCCGTGCAGCCGGCCAGGTCGTGGGCCAAATTGGAGCAGGCCAGTTGTTGGCGGAACACGCCCTGGCCACGGGCCGCTTCGGCACGCGCCAGGTAGGCTTCACGGTGTTGGCGGCTGCGCTCGACAATGCGGCGGGTAACCTTTTCAACAGTGGTATGCATGGTTCGTCTTCCTCAAGTGTCCATCCATAATAAGATGCCGTTGCTGGATGGATACGCCTTAGGGTGCCCAATAAATGAACACCGGAGTTGCCTGTTGCCGCAGGATATAACGGATGGGCATCTTTTCCGGGGGGCCGTCGGTTTGGGCCTGCGCCAGGACGTCCCTCTTGTTCGATCCCGTGATGTGCAGGAAAATCTGTGCGGCATCGAGGATGGCCGGCAGGGTCAATGTCATTCTTTCATGGGGTGCGCTGAGCGGGGCAATGCCCATACAGGTTTGGGGTGCGCCCATGTCGGTGGCTCGGGCCAGCTTGGCGGCGCCGGGAAACAGCGAGGCCGTATGGCCGTCGCCGCCCATGCCCAGGATGAGGACATCGAAGGGCCGAGGAACTTCTTTCAACCGGCGCTCGCATTCTTTTTCCCCGGCGCTGGCGGTGGCCGCCTCGTTTTTCAGGCCGATAAAAGTGGCCGCTGCCGCCTGGGCCTTGAGCAAATGACTTTGCACCAGGCCTTCGTTGGAATCTTCATCGGTCGGCGCCACCCAGCGTTCATCCACCAGGGTGACCACCACTTGCGACCAGTTTAAATCCATGGTCGACAAGCGTTGGAACAAGGCCACCGGTGTCGTCCCGCCGGAGACGGCCAGGCTTGCCCGGCCGTTGGCGGCAATCCCGGCCGTCAGCCGTTGGCCGATCTGATCCGCCAGTTGGGCAGCCGCCGATTCGCGATCGGGAAATGCTTCAAAATGTACCGTCATTCCTCCCACGCCCTCCCATCCCGGGCCACAAGCGCCACCGAGCCCACCGGCCCCCAACTGCCGGCCGGATATTTACTGGGTGGTTCATTGGACCTGGCCCAGGCATCCTGAATGGAGTCGATCCACGCCCAGGATCGCTCGACTTCATCGCGATGGACAAACAGGGCCTGGTTCCCGTGCATGACCTCCAGAATAAGGCGTTCATAGGCATCCGCAATCCGTTCCGCCTTGAAGGCCTCGGAAAAACTGAGGTCGAGCATGGTGCGCTGCAATGCCACCACCTTGTCCACGCCCGGCACCTTGTTGAGGATCTCGATCTCCACGCCCTCGTTGGGTTGGAGCCGAATGATCAGCTTGTTGGGCGGCAATTTGCTGTAGGAGTCCCGGAAGATGTTGTGGGGCAGTTGTTTGAAGTTGATGACCACCTCCGAGCGCTTGGTGGTCATGGCCTTGCCGGTGCGCAGATAAAAGGGAACGTCGGCCCAGCGCCAGTTGTCGATATCCACCCGGATGGCCACAAACGTTTCGGTGCGCGATTCGGGATTGCCGTCCTCTTCCTCCAGGTAGCCGGTGACCGGTTCGCCCTTGATAAAGCCGTCCGTATACTGGCCGCGGACCACCTTGTCCTCGATATTCTCCATGGTGATCGGCCGCAGCGCCTTGAGCACCTTGAGTTTTTCGTTGCGCAGGCTGTCGCCGTCCAGGTTGACCGGCGGCTCCATGGCCACCAGGGTCAGAATCTGCATCAGGTGATTTTGGACCATGTCCCGCAACTGGCCGGCCTTGTCAAAATACCCCCAGCGGCCCTCGATGCCCACCTGCTCCGCCACCGTGATCTGGACATGGTCAATGGTGTTGTGATCCCAGTTGGTGGTGAAAATGGAGTTGGCAAACCGCAGGGCCAGCAGATTCATGACCGTTTCCTTGCCCAGGTAATGGTCGATCCGGTAAATCTGGTCCTCGGTGAAGCTCCGGGCGACGGTGTCGTTGATCTCCTGGGAGGTGGCCAGGTCACGGCCAATGGGTTTTTCCAGCACCACCCGGGTTCGCGGCGTTACCATGCCGGCATGGGACAGCCCTTGGCAAATGTCGTCAAACAGAAAAGGGGCCACCGAAAAATAGTTGATCAGCACCCGTTTTTCCTGGTCGACGACCTCCGTCAGCCGCTTGTACTCGTCTGCCACGTCCAGATTGATGAGCAGATAATGCAGCCGGGCCAACAGCCGCTCGACCACCTCGGGCTCCAGGGGGTCGGTCACAAAGGTCTCCAGGCTTTCGCGCATCCGGGCGACAAAGTCCTCCTGTTCAAGCTCATGCCGGGCGACCCCAATGATCCGGGTGTCGTCGTGCAGCAGGCCGGCCTTGTCCAACTGGTAAAGTGAAGGGATCAGTTTGCGCCGGGACAGGTCGCCGAGCACCCCGAAAATCGTGAAATCACATGCTTGCTTTTCTCTGCTCATAATATGCCTTCCTAAGCCAATCAGTTCAACCGCTAGGCCTAATCGCCGCAAGGCCAGGGGCTAGAAGTGCCGTCCGTTTGTAGAAGCGGTTTCAAAACCTCATCTAACGCCCGATGGCGGCGTTCCCCAGCGTTGCTGGATTCCGCATCCATTGTTTAGTACTTCGGAGCGTCCCAGCGTTGCTGGATTCAGCGTCGATCTTAATAACTGGAGGTGCCTTGCCGCCTTTTTCAGGGCCGCAGCGCAGGTCCTCTACCCCACGCTACGGCGTACATATCATTGAATATGCTCCGCTTTTTCATTAGGCGGCACCTTGCCCTCGAACGCGATCTAAGGTTTTGAAACCGCTTCAAGTCAGGCCCAATAGGCGATGTGAATAAGATCACAATTCCAGCGGCGCCAATTCAA
This sequence comes from Desulfobacterales bacterium, assembly GCA_030065585.1. Taxonomy (GTDB): domain Bacteria; phylum Desulfobacterota; class Desulfobacteria; order Desulfobacterales; family UBA5852; genus JABZFP01. Next base: position 5,638 of record JASJED010000086.1, read on the forward strand.
TCGGTACCGATTGCGCGTGCCAGATGCGCTCACAGTAATCCCGGATCGACCGGTCAGACGAGAATTTGCCCATGCGCGCCACATTGAGGATGGCCGCGCGGGTCCATTGTTCCTGGTCACGGTATAGCGCTCCGGCCTTGTCCTGGCAATCGATATAGGAACGATAATCGGCCATTACCAGATACTCGTCCCACTTCAAAAGGGCTTCCACCAGGGGCGCGTAAAGCGAAGTGTCACCGCGGGAAAAAATCCCGGAGCCAATCTGGTCCAGGACACGGCGTAGTTCTTCGTCCGCATCGTAGTAATCGCGGGGATTGTAGCCGCCGGCCTTCAAGTCCCCGACTTCCTCGGCGGTCAGGCCGAAGAGGAAGAAATTGTCGGCGCCGACCTCCTCGCGGATTTCGATATTGGCCCCGTCCAGCGTGCCGATGGTCAGGGCCCCGTTCATGGAAAATTTCATGTTGCCGGTTCCGGAAGCCTCTTTACCGGCCATAGAGATCTGCTCCGACAAATCCGCTGCCGGATAGATCAGCTGCCCGCTCTTGACATTGAAATCCGGGATAAAAGCCACCTTCAGCCGTCCGGCAACATCAGCATCGGCGTTGACCACCTCGCCCACCCCATTAATCAACCGGATGATCAGCTTGGCCATGTGGTAGCCGGGGGCCGCCTTTCCACCGAAAATAAACGTGCGCGGCGTCATGTCAATCTGCGGGTTGGCCTTGAGGCGACTGTAAAGGGTAATGATGTGCAGCACATTCAGGTGCTGGCGTTTGTATTCGTGGATACGCTTGACCATAATGTCGAAAAGCGAATCCGGGTCCGTCTCGATCCCGGTTTGTTCAGTGATGAGCGCGGCCAGTCGCTGCTTGTTCGCGCGTTTGACCTGCTGCCAGGTCTGCTGGAAATCCTGCTGCGCGGCGAACGCTTCCAGGCCGCGCAGTTCATCCAGGTTCTTGATCCAGCCGTCGCCGATTTTCTCCGTAATCAGGCGGGTGAGCCCCGGATTGCTCAGCGCCACAAAGCGGCGCGGCGTGACCCCGTTGGTGACGTTGTGGAACTTTTCCGGCATCATCTCGTAAAAATCCCGCAGCACGGTTTTTTTGACCAGTTCGGTGTGCAGGGCCGCGACACCGTTGATGGCGTGGCTGCCGGCGCAGGCCAGGTTGGCCATGCGCACATATTTCTCTCCGCTCTCATCGATCAGTGACATGCGGGCCAGCCGGCCATCGTCGTCCGGGAAACGGAGCTTGACACTGTCCATGAACCGCCGGTTAATCTCATAGATGATTTCGAGGTGACGGGGCAGCACCCGCGCGAACAGGGGCAGCGGCCATTTTTCCAGGGCTTCCGGCAGCAGGGTATGATTGGTATAGCCGCAGGTTGCCACCGTGATTTGCCAGGCCTGGCCCCACTCCATCTGGTGTTCATCCACCAGCAGACGCATCAGCTCGGCCACGGCCACGGCCGGGTGGGTGTCGTTGAGCTGAATCGCCCACAGCTTGTGAAGGTTGTCCAGGCGATCAAAAACCTCCAGATGCAAACTGATGATGTTTTGCAGCGAGCAGGACACCATAAAATATTGCTGCTCGAGGCGCAACTGCTTGCCGGCAATCGGCTCGTCGTTGGGGTAGAGAACTTTGGTCAGGTTTTCCGAGGCCATTTTTTCATCCACCGCACCATAATAATCGCCGGTATTGAAGGCCTGGAAATCAAATGATGCGACGGCTTCGGCTTTCCAGAGGCGCAGCGTGTTACAGGTGTTGACGCGATAGCCGGAAATGCCCGCGTCATAGGGGGTTCCCCTGACCACCCGCTCCGGTATCCAGCGCACCCGCTCGCCGCCGTCCGCATCCTGGTAGCGCTCGGTATGTCCCCCTAGTTGAACCTCGAAATGAACCTGGGGACGGCAAATTTCCCAGGGGTTGCCCAGGTGCAGCCAGTTGTCCGTCATCTCCACCTGCCAGCCGTCGCGGATTTCCTGGTGAAAGATCCCATGCTCGTAGCGCAGGCCAAATCCAATGGCCGGCACCTCTAAAGTCGCCAGGGAATCCAGGAAACAGGCGGCCAGGCGGCCCAACCCCCCGTTGCCCAAGCCGGGCTCTTCTTCCTCTTGGAGCAGTTCGTCCAGATCCTGGCCGGAAGCCTCCGCCGCCTGGCGCACCGGATCTTCGAGCCCCAGGTTGAGCAAATTGTTGCCTAACTGCGGGCCCATGAGAAACTCCGCCGACAGATAACAGACAATCTTGACCTCCTTGTGCAGCCAGGTCTTCAGGGTATTGACCCAACGGTTAAGGAGGCGGTCGCGGACCGTATAGGCCAGGCCCATATAGTAGTCATACGGGGTGGCAATCGCCGGGAACTTGCCCTGCACATAGAACAGGTTGTCGAGCATGGCACGGCGCAGGGTCTCTTGACTGGTACCGGTACGATCGTCTTCCACCAGAATCGATTCACGCGGTATGACTTTTTGGTCTGATGTCATCGTGTTCTCCTTAAGCTTGCTCATCAGGATATAGGCAATCCATTTTATCGTCTTTCCTTCGGGCGCGCTCTCGCCGACAGATCCACCCAACCATTGAAATGCATGCATATCCTTTGGACGGCACTTTTCGGCGGTCAGTGTCGCAATTACGTCTTTCTTTTTCTCTTGGCGCTTTTGGGGGGGGTGGTTTGCGGTTTTCCATCTTGTTTACCATTTGGTTTAGACAATGATGACTGAATTTTCGCTGTCGCCATAGGGAGAGCGTACGAACTTGTCGGCCTCGGCTTCATTTTCCCACCGATGTTCATCCAGAAAATATCGGAACTGATACGCTTCGTCTTTTTCCAGATCCAAAGTCGCGGTGAACGCGCCGTCTTTCAAGCGCTTCATGGGCGCGGCCGTGTGAGACCAATCATTGAATTCGCCCACAATACTTGCGGTTTTGGCCGCGTTGGCCACTTTGGCCGGGATTTTGAAGGTAACTTTGCAGACCGGACGGGTCTTGAGGTATCGTTTGGTGATGGCCATCATGCTCTCCCGTATCCAACCCCTAAAGTAGATTTATTACCCGGGGCAAAGATATTTAACGCCAATCGCATAAACAGGTGCGGTTTCATCTGGCATTTCGTGACACCATATGGTTTTCGCCAGGGTCAAGGAACGTAATCCACAGCCGCTGTTATCGCAAGCCCCCGGCCGGGGAATATTTTTAAGCCGGATACAAACGATGACGCCAGGCTGAAGGGCAACCTTTGATTTGAAACACATCCCCGCATTGCCGTAATTCATCATCTGGGCATCATGAGCCTGCGCCTTGTTGAAATGGGAAAACCCGAGCGTGGCCGCGCACCCAAAACGCTCACTCGTTCTTTGTTCGGTAGAAACGACCATGTGGTGACCTCGCTGGGTGGCGCACTTTCTCACCGCTATCGGCCTTGATGCCGTCCATCGGATCAAATCGCTAAACGGCCAAAGGCACGGACTAACGGGAAGCGCCATCCTATTGGAGATTACGGATCGGGGCCGTCGACTTGGGCAGCAAGAATCATCGTGCCGAACTCAAATTGCGGTGCCTGATCTAGTCTTTAAGGGAGTCCAACTTTGACGGTCCCGTAGACAGAATAGTATTCATCATGCCGATCCCGGATCAGGTCCGGGATGACGTATCCGGCGTCCAGAACATGCTGGAATGGATGGATTCTGGATTGCGCCACAATGACAAGCCCTGGGCAGATATGGACTACGAATACATCAACGATGTTTAACCAGAGACAGCTTTTGAAAAATACTGCAATACAAAATCTATGCCGACGACAGAATATTTTCCCATGCCGAACAACGGGGTACCAGAAGCGGTTTCAAAAACACAGATCGCGTTCCAGGGCCAGGCGCAGACTGATGAAAAAATGGATCATATTTAGCGATACTTAAGCATTTTAAAGAAGTCGGCAAGGCACCTATCGTTATTAAGATTGACGCTGAATCCAGCAACGCTGGGACGCTCCGAAGTACTAAACAATGGATGCGGAATCCAGCAGCGCTGGGGAATGCCGCTCATCGGGCGTTAGATGGGATTTTGAAACCGCTTCTATCATTGTGCTTGTCAATCATGTTCTGAATGATCACCTGCCGGCCGTCTTCCCATTCGACCCGTATTTCGGCCAACCGGCCGAAATATCATCCCTCCTGAGCAGTAACTGAGGCCGATCGGCACCCAAGGGCTTCGCGAGAAGAAAAAGACGTTGGCCACCCGAAAAGGGATCAATCGACGGTGACGTCGACATTCAGTTGTTCCCCAATCTGGCTCAACCCGTCTTCCAGGCTGTCTACGGATGTCTGCGGGGGAATTTCGACCGTTAGCGTCATGCTGTAGAAGGCGGTTCCGCTTTCCGGCGACAACTTGACTTCCGAGTTCAGGGTCCGGATGTTGATCTGGTTGTCGGCCAGATAACGGCTTATCTTGAATACGATGCCGGCTTGATCCTCCCCGTGCACATAAATGGTACGGGTCGGGATATCCGCCTTGGGTTGGGGTGCTTCGGCACTCACCGGCCGGATGAAGGCGGTGATGCCCTTCTCCCTTTCCAATCGGTGGCATTGCGCGGAGAGCTTCTCCTGTAAAGCGTCTTGATCGGCCGTCGCCGGGGACGCGAACAACAAGAGAATGGCGAACTCTCCGGCCAGATTCGTCATGGCCGAATCTTCCAGGTTGCAGCCGTTGGCATAGATCACCTCGGAAATCTCGGCCACGATACCGGGCCGGTCCTTGCAAAACGCGGTGAGCAGGAATTTTTTCGACATGTTTTCCTCCGTCTGGGATAATTAGCCGTAGCTAATTGGGTCGATCGTCAATCGGCCAACGCCTGATAGAGTTCTTTGGCGTGGTAGGAGCTGCGCACGAAGGGGCCGCTGACAACCTCGGCAAAACCGATTTCAAGGGCTTCTTCGCGCCAGCGATCAAATTCTTCGGGGGTTAGGAACCGTTTCACCGGAAGGTGGCGTTTGGATGGCTGGAGGTATTGCCCCAGGGTCAGGATCTTGCACCCGGTCGCATGGATATCCCTCAGCGTGGCGCTGACTTCGCGGGAGGTTTCACCAAGCCCGAGCATGAGGCCCGATTTGGCGGGAATGGGCGTCTTGAAGGCGCTGACGCGGGATAGAAGCGCCAGCGAGCGCTCGTAGACGGCCTCCGGACGCACCGTTGCGTAGAGGCGCGGGACGGTTTCGATATTGTGGTTCAAGACATGGGGACCGGCTTGTAAAACGACCTCCAGCGCCTGGGGATCCCCCTGGAAATCAGGTATCAAGACCTCGATCAGCATATCGGTGCTCAGCCGGCGGATCCGACGGATGGTTTCGGCAAACAGCCCGGCACCACCGTCCGGAAGATCGTCGCGCGTCACCGACGTCACGACGACGTAGCGCAGGTTCATCCGCTGGGCCGCCGCGGCCACCCGGGCCGGTTCCTCTGGATCCGGCGGCTCGCCGGGGCCGCCGTCAATCGCGCAGAAACCACAGCGGCGCGTGCATTTCGATCCCAAAATCAAAAACGTGGCGGTGCGCGCGGAGAAGCATTCGAACTGGTTGGGGCACTTGGCCTCCTGGCACACGGTGTGCAAACGACCCTGGCTGATCAGGCCGCGTACCCGTTCATAATCGGGACCGGTGGGCAGGCGGCGGCGAAGCCAAACGGGCTTCTTGATACTGATTCGATAATCGATTTCTGAATTCGTCGGTTTATCCATGGGTGCCATTTCCAAGGTGAACCGGGCGGCATCGCCGGTAAACGATCAGTCTCCCAGCGATGCCGCCATCGGGGGCTCATCAGCCCGTAAGGCACGGATTTCTGGCCGCGGCCGTTTCGTCCAGCCGTTTGACTTTGGTCGTTTGCGGTGCTTCGTGGAACTGTTCGGGATTTTCCCGGGCTTCCTGGGCAATGGTGCGCATGGTGTCGATGAAGGCATCGATCGTCTCTTTGGACTCCGTTTCGGTCGGCTCCACCATGATGGCCCCCTGAACCACCAGCGGGAAATAGATGGTGGGCGGATGAAACCCGTATTCCATCAGCCGTTTGGCGATGTCCAGGGTCGTCACCTTGTGGGCCGCCTGTAGTTTGTCGTTGAAGACGCATTCATGCATGCAGGGCCGGTCGTAAGCCAGATGGTAGACATCCTTGAGGCTTTCCTTGATATAGTTGGCGTTCAGGACCGCATACTGGCTGGCTTTGTGCAGGTCGGCCCCCATGGTCAGAATATAGCTGTAGGCCCTCACCAGGATACCGAAGTTCCCGTAGAAGGCATGCAGCTTGCCAACCGATTGGGGGAAGTCTTCAGACAGCAGGTACTTGCCATCTTTTTCGATCACCCTGGGAACCGGCAGGAACGGCTCCAGGGCCTCGGTGACGCAAATGGGCCCACTGCCGGGTCCACCGCCCCCATGGGGGGTTGAAAAGGTTTTGTGGAGGTTCAGGTGCAGTACATCCACACCAAGTTTCTGGATGTCCACGATCCCCATGATGGCGTTCATGTTGGCGCCGTCGCCATAGACCAATCCGCCCTTGGCATGGACGATCTCGGTCACCTTCTGGATGTCCTCTTCGAACAACCCCAGCGTATTGGGATTGGTGACCATGAGTCCGGCCGTGTCTTCATCCATGAGCTCGGCAATCTTCTCGGTTGAAAGGATGCCCTGCTCGTTGGATTTGACGGCAACGGATTTCAGACCGCAGAGGGTCGCGCTGGCCGGGTTGGTGCCGTGGGCCGTATCCGGAATCAGAACCTTGGAGCGCTTCTCGCCCTTGCTCTGCAAATAGGCATTGATCACCATCATGCCGGTCAGCTCCCCCTGGGATCCGGCCGCGGGCTGCAGCGTCACCGCCGGCAGGCCGGTAATCTCCGCCAGATAATGCTGCAGGTCGAACATCATCTTCAGGGCGCCCTGGCTGAGTTCTTGCGGCAGCAGGGGGTGAGAGACGGCGAGGCCGGGCAGGCCCGCCTGTCTTTCGTTCGTTTTGGGATTGTACTTCATGGTGCACGAGCCTAAGGGATACATGCCGCTGTCCACCCCGAAATTCCACTGGGACAAACGGGTGAAGTGGCGGACCACATCCAGTTCGCTCAGATCGGGAAAGTCCGGACCGTCCCCCCGCAAGTCGTCAGCCACGTGGCTGGACGCGACATCCCGCGGCGGCAGCGAAAATCCGCTGCGCCCCTTGGCGCCCCTTTCCCAAAGCAGCGGCTCGTTAAATATCAGACCGGTTGTACCGACGGGTTCTTTCATGATTTGATCTCCTTGACCAGGGCATCCATATCCGCTTTGCTGCTGGTTTCGGTTACGCAGTACAGATAATGATCTGCCAGTTCGGGATAGTAAGGCTCCAGCGGCAGGCCCGCCACGAAATTGTTATCGAGCAGCTGTTGGTAGGTGGCCTGGGATCCGGCTGGAAATTGCACGACGAATTCATTGAAGGTGGGGGTATCGAAGGCGATTTTCAATCCCGCCGCTTGCAGCTCGGCCTTCAGATACTCGGCCTTGTCATGGTTCAGGGCGGCCAGTTCCCGAAATCCGGTACCGCCCAGGATGGCCATGTACATGGTGGCACTTGTGGCACACAGGCCCTGATTGGAGCAGATGTTGGACGTGGCACTTTCCCGGCGGATATGCTGCTCGCGGGTGGCCAGGGTGAGCACGAACCCCCGCTTGCCGTCCTTGTCCACGCTTTGGCCGATGAGCCGGCCCGGCATGCTGCGCACGTATTTCTTTTTGGCGGCGAAAACCCCCAGACCGGGACCGCCGAAAGCACGCGGAATGCCCAGGCTTTGGCCCTCACCGCAGGCGATGTCGGCGTTGAAGCTTCCCGGGCTCTTGTACAGGCCGTAGGCCAGGGGCTCGCTGAAGCAGACGACCATCATGGTTTTTTTGTCGGCGTGAATCAATTCGTCGGCGGCCTTTAAATCCTCGAGGCATCCGAAGAAGTTGGGCGACTGCAGCGCCACGCCAGCGAACTCTTCCAAGTTACCCAAGGCCGTAAGATCGCTGCGCCCATCCGCCTTATAGGGAATTTCGACCACTTCATAGCCGGTGGGCGCCAGATAGGTTGCGACCACACGGCGATAGAGCGGATGGATCGCCGTGGACACGGCAACCTTCTTGCGCCGGGTGACGCGTATGGCCATCAGGAGAGCTTCGGCCAGCCCCGAGGCGCCGTCATACATGGAGGCATTGGCGACCTCCATTCCCAACAGCCGGGTGATCAGGGTCTGGTATTCATAGATGGTCTGCAGGGTTCCCTGACTGATTTCGGGCTGGTAGGGGGTATAGGCCGTAAAGACCTCGGAGCGCATCAGCAGGTGTTTGATCGCTTCGGGGATATAGTGATCATAGCTGCCGGCGCCCAGAAAAACCTTGTACTGCGGCGCAACCGCCATGTCGGCGGCCAATTCGCTCATGTGCGCATTGAGCTCCCATTCGCTCAGGGGCGCCGGAAGATCCAAAGGCGCGTCGCGGCGGCAGCTCTCGGGAATCGAGGTGAAGAGGGCATCCACATTGTCGACACCCACCTTCTGCAGCATGGCCGCGATATCGTCGCTGGTATGGGGTAGGTATCGCATCATTCTAATCCTTTCAGGGTGTCCATATAGGCGGCCTTGTCCATCAGCGCGTCAATGGCACCCGCATCGCTTGGTTTAAACACGATCATCCAGCCGCCGCCGTACGGTTCGCTGTTGACCAGCTCAGGCGTGTCGGCCAGGGCCTCGTTCACCGAGACGACCTCACCGCTGATGGGCATGAACATTTCGGATACGGCCTTGACCGATTCAAGGGTGCCGAATTGCTCCCCCTTGTCGAACGTATCGCCGGCTTCGGGCAGCTCCACGAAAACGATATCCCCCAGTTGATCCTGCGCATAATCGGTAATGCCCACTTTGATGCCATCAGCCTCCTGTTTGGCCCATTCGTGATCCTCGGTGTAACGGACATCGTCAGGTAGATTCAGATCATTAATTTCTTTGGTCATGTCTTTTCTCCTTTTGGTTCGTTGTGGACCGGTTGATGGTTTTCGTCCTGGGTATCTCCCCAACGGCTGACTCCCGCGCCAGAAAGCCGACGGCGTGGAATTGTCATCATGGACCTGTTCAGAGCATTTCCTTGATGGGGCGACGTGCGGTGCGATCCGGCCGGACATCTTCCACGATGGTCACCTTGAGTTTGCGCCGGTTGTCTTTGAGTTGCACGACCGTTCCCGGCGTAAGGGGTGCGGTGACCTTGACAAATCCGCAGCAAAGCCCTCGGGGGGCGAACCCCTCGGGCATGTCCGGGCTGGCGATGCTGACGACTTTGCCTTCGTGCATGCCGATTCCCATGTCGGTCACGCAGGTTAAGACACTTCCCAATTGATTGTCCTGCGCATCGATAACCAACGCCGGATCCGCCGTGGATACCTTGCGCAGGTCGGCCCCCACAAAGGCATAGGTATAATCTGCCGATTCAGCGCCTAAAAGGGCCTTGTCGCCAATGAAGGGCTTGGTAAATTCGGTTTGCGCCGCATTGAACGGCAGGGCGAAGGGCCAGGGATGATTGATGAACGGCCAGTCGCCGATGTCCTGATGGGAAAGCGGCAGCACCGCGCCGCCCCGCAGGGAATCCCTGGCCGCCAGGCCACAGGCCTTCAGGCCGAAGTCCTGCCCGGCCGCATGAATCATCTCCCAGGCATCGACGGCATGCGCCAGTTCAACGAAAATTTCAAAACCAAACTCCCCGGTATAGCCGGTGCGGGACAGCAATATGGGTGTCCCGTTGCCCAAACGCACTGCATCGGCCAAAGGAGACGATTCAACGAAGTGGCCCTTGAAGGAAAAATAGGGCATTTTCTCCAGGACGACTTCCGGCGCGGCCAGGACCTTTTGCATGATCTTCCCCGCCATCGGGCCCTGGACATCGATTTTACCGACCTTGTCGGTCAGATCGGTTATGGCCACGTCCCGATCACCCTGGTGGGCCCCCAGATGTTCGGCCACCCGGCCGCCCATCCCGGCGTTGACCACCACCATGTATTCGTCCTCGGCCAGCTTGTTGACGATGCTGTCATCGATGACCGTGCCGTCTTCGTTGAGGTAGGCGCCGTAGACACAGCGGCCGGGGCTGAGGGGTTTTTTGGCCAGACCGACACAGGCATCCAGGTTGTTGGAAAAACAAAGTTGCAGCAGCCCGTGGGCATCCGGACCCGTCACCAGCAAAACCGCCATGTGGCTGGTGTCGAAAAGACCGGCATTTTGCAGAACCGATAGATGTTCATCCTTGGCGGATGAATACCACAGCGGCATTTCATACCCTCCGAAATCGGCCATGTTGGCCCCGTGGGACGTATGCCAGCTGTGGAGGGCCGTTTTCCTGATCTCTTGTTCCATGGTTTCACCTCCCTCATGCTTTGGATTGTGGGCCGAATTCAGGTTGGGTATGCGATTGGCAATGGGCAGCGTATAACATTTATAAATATTATCATCCCACAGCGAGAAACAACCTACGGCTCCATCGTACCGACGCTAAACCGCATGTCATCCAACCCGATTAGCGTGGCGCGGGTTTCAAAGCCGTCGACAGTCACGCCCAATGCCATCGATATTCATTCTATTTTGATCCGCCCATCTTAATCTAGTGTCCATCCAGAAATGGTAGATTTTGGTTCAGGCCAAGGCCGCAGGGATTTTTATACCGACGGCGTAGCCGTCGTTGCGAAAGCGACGCGTAATCAGCCTACGTCGAGGATTTTAAAATTGCGAGAACGCCGGCTTGAGCCGAAAGATGCCGGATGGACACTAACTAATCCTCGCTGTCAAGGATCCTGTCATCTTGGGTCTTGGTCACGAAATAATCCCTGGTCTCCTTGACGATCACCGGGGAGAGAAAAACCAGCCCGATCAGATTAGGGATGGCCATCAGCCCGTTGAAGGTGTCGGACAACGACCACACGAGGTCCAGTTTGGCCACCGCCCCCACACCCACGGACATCGTGAAGACGATGCGAAAAGGCACGACCGCCTTCAGCCCGAGAAGATATTCGATCGACTTTTCGCCGTAATAGCTCCAGCCCAGGATGGTGGAATAGGCGAAGAGCACCAGCCCGATGGCGACCACGTAGCCCCCCCCGGGGAAACCCAGTTGAAAGGCGGAATGGGTAAGGCGGGCGCCGGTATCCCCGCTGTTCCAGACGCCGGTCAGGATCAGCACCAGGCCGGTCATGGTGCAGACGATGATGGTGTCGATAAAGGTCTGGGTCATGGAAACCAGGGCCTGGGTCACCGGGCAATCGGTCTGGGCGGCGGCCGCGGCGATGGGGGCGCTGCCCAAACCCGATTCATTGGAAAACACCCCGCGGGAGACCCCCATGCGGATGGCCAGCATCACACTGGCGCCTAAAAAGCCGCCCGAAGCCGCTGTCGGGTTAAAGGCCTGCTTGACGATCAGCACCAGCGCGGCCGGGATGGCGGCGATGTTGAGGATCAGGATGATCAGGGCGCCGCCCATGTAAAAGACGATCATCACGGGCACCAACGTTCCGGTGACGCGACCGATGTTTTTAATGCCGCCCAGAATGACGGCGGCCGTAAAAACCATCAGGACGATGCCGGTGGCGTAGGTCGGCACGTTAAAGGTGGCATGGATGGCATCCGCCACCGAATTGGACTGGACCATGCTGCCGATACCGAAGGAGGCCACCGCGGCGAAAACGGCAAACAGGGCCCCCAACCATTTCCAGCCCAAGCCTTTGGAGATGTAGTACATGGGGCCGCCGCACATTTCCCCTTTCTCGTCTTTCTCACGATACTTAACCGCCAAAACCGCCTCGCTGTATTTGGTGGCCATGCCCACCAGGCCGGTGACCCACATCCAGAACAGCGCGCCCGGGCCGCCGGCCGCAATCGCCGTGGCCACGCCGGCGATATTACCGGTGCCCACCGTGGCGGAGAGCGCCGTCATCAGGGCCTGAAAATGGGTGATGTCCCCGGGCTCATCGGTGTCTTCCTTGCGTTTGACAAACGCCAGGTAAAGAGAATACCAGAGCTTGCGGAACTGGACCCCCCGCAGTGCAAGGGTCAGCCAGAACCCGGTCCCCACCAAAAAAATCAACATGGGCGGACCCCATACAAACGCCCCCACTTCGCCGATCAGTTCGGCAAAGGCTTCATGCAATCCTTCCATGGCGTCCTCCTTACCTCATGCCTCTTTGTTAGAGCAGCGTATCGATGGACGTATAGTCAAGGCCGAAGGCCTCGGCCACCGGCTTGTAAGTGACTTTGCCCTGCACCACGTTGGCGCCCAGTTTGATTTCAGGATTCGACTGCATGGCCTTGACCCAGCCCTTGTTGGCGATCTCCACCGCATACGGCAGGGTGGCGTTGGTCAGCGCCATGGTGGAGGTCTTGGGCACGGCGCCGGGCATGTTGGCCACGCAGTAATGGACGATCCCGTCGACCTCGTAGATGGGATCGCCGTGGGTGGTGGCTTTGGAGGTCTCGAAGCAGCCGCCCTGATCGATGGCCACGTCCACCATCACGGCCCCCTTTTTCATGATGGGCAGCATGTCACGGGTTACCAGTTTGGGGGCTTTGGCGCCGGTCACCAGAACGGCCCCCACCACCACGTCGGCCTCTTTGAGCAGGCGCCGCAGGGTGGCCGGGCTGGACATGAGGGGATAGCAGTTGGCCGGCATGATGTCGCAAAGGTAGCGCAGCCGCTCGAGATTCATGTCCAGGATATAAACCTTGGCCCCCAGCCCGCAGGCCATCTTGGCGGCTTGGGTGCCCACGACACCGCCGCCGATCACCACCACCGTGCCTGGATCGACCCCCGGCACCCCGCCCAGCAGCACGCCGTGGCCGCCCTGGGCCATCTCCAGGTATTTGGCCCCCTGCTGGGTGGCCATCCGCCCGGCGACCTCGCTCATGGGGGTGAGCAGCGGCAAAGAGCCGTCCGCTTTTTGGATGGTTTCGTAAGCGATACAGATTGAACCGCTTTTGACGAGCGCATGGGTCAGCTCTTCGGCCGCGGCCAGGTGGAGATAGGTGAAGACGATCTGCTCTTGGCGGATGAGTTCATACTCGGCCGGAAGAGGTTCTTTGACATGCATGACCATGTCCGCGCGCTCGAAGATCTCCTGGGGCGTCGCCGCGATTTCGGCGCCCGCCTGGACATAGGCGTCGTCCTCGAAGCCGCTGCCCACCCCGGCAGATTTTTCCACCATCAGCGTATGGCCGTTACGGATCATGACCTCGACCCCGGCGGGGGTCATGCACACGCGGTTTTCTTCGGTCTTGATTTCCTTTAGGATGCCTACGAGCATGATCGCCTCCCTGTGATTGCGCTCCCGGTTGTATTACCTGGTGTCCATCCATAAAAAGCATCTTTTGGCCCAGGCCGGCGTTCTCGCCTCTTGCCGGTCCTCAGCGTAGCCGGGCTACGCCTGCGGGCGTCAATCGGCTGCGGCCTTGGCCTGAACCAAAATCTACCCTTTATAGATGGACACTAAGGTCTCGTAGTAAGAATAGTTTTCGTCATGCCGGTCCCGGATCAGGTCCGGGATGACGTATCCGGCATCCAGAACACGCTGGTATCAATGGGTTCTGGCTTGCGCCAGAATGACAAGCCCAGGACAAATTCGACTTCGACGACTTCACCAAATGAAGATTAGCCGTGCAAAGACCTGTCCAGCGCCTTGCAGGATACCTCCAGCATGATCTCGGCCAGCGTGGGGTGGGCATGAATGGTGGCGGCCACATCCTTGACGCTGCCGCCCATCTGCATGGCCAAGGCGGACTCAGCGATCAGGTCCGTGGCATGTGGCCCCACGATATGCACGCCCAGGACCTCGCCGCTCGGCCGGTCCGAAACAATCTTGGCCTGTCCGGCGATCTCCCCAATCACCTGGGCTTTGCCAAGGGTGCGGAAGAGAACACTGTCGGCACGAACGTCGAATCCGCTATCCCGGGCCTGGGCTTCGGACAACCCCACGTTGGCGACTTCCGGGGTGGTGAAGATCGCTCCCGGAACCACGCGGTAGTCCATTAATCGATCGGCGCCCATAGCATTCTCGGCGGCCACCTGCCCCTCGGTGGAAGCCACGTGGGCCAGCATGATTTTTTCCGGACCCAGCACATCCCCAATGGCGTAGACGCCCTCGATCCCGGTTTCCATCCGGTCGTTGGCGGCAATCCAGCCTCTCTCGTCCGGGGTAAGGCCGATGGTCTCAAGCCCGATGTCGCTGGTGTTGGGTTTGCGCCCGATGCAGACCAGCATGTGCGACACCTGAACCTGCATGGGTTTGGCTTCCTTTTCCGAAGGGGCCTCCAAAAATGGAGAAGGACCGATGGTGACGTTTAATTGGCCGTCTTGTTCCTCGAAGGATTCCACAGTGCGGTTGACGATGAATTTGATTTTTCGCTTTTTCATCTCCCGCTGGAGCAGCTTGGAACAATCTTCGTCCACCGACGGTATGGGCAGCAGGCGATCCAGCGCCTCCACGACGGTCACCTTGGCCCCCAGCGACGAGAGAATGAAGGCAAACTCACACCCGATGACGCCACCGCCCACGATCACGATGGATTCGGGCACCTGGGTCAGGCTCAGGGCGTGGTCGCTGGAAAGAATTTTATGGCCGTCAAAGGGAAACGCGGGGATTTCAAAAGGCGTCGTACCGGTGGCCAGAATGAGCTTGTCCCAGGCCACTTCGCGTTCGTCACCGCTATCCTGGGCGACCGTCACCCGATGAGGACCGGCAATGGCGGCCGTTCCCAGTATGTAGTCGATCTTGTGGTGCTTGAAGAGCCCCAGGATACCTTTGCTCTGGCTCTGGATCACCGCGTTCTTGCGGGCCATCAGCTTTTCCATGTCGGCCCGGAAGGTCCCTTCCGCGGCAATGCCGTATTCCCGGGCCCGGTGAAATTTCTCCAGCAGCTCGGCGGTGGTAATCATGATTTTGGACGGGATGCATCCCCAGTTCAGACAGGTGCCGCCGACGTTTTCCTTTTCGATAACCGTGACCTCGGCGCCCATCTGGGCCGCCCGGATAGCGGCGATATAACCGCCCGGTCCTGCGCCAAGTATGGCAATTCTCGTTGTCATCTTCCCCGGCCCTCCTCTCGTTTGGGATGACCCCGACCATGGCATCATCCATATTTCTGAGTTCCCGACAAGTTGATGCGCTCCGGCAGGCAGACCCGCCGGCAACGAATTGCGACAGTGAAATTTGACGGGCGCCAGAAGTGGGGCCGTGAAGCGCATCGCGCCCGTTGACAACCAGCGTTGCGGCACGAGAGGACATGGTTCTATCGTGCCCATCCCGAAATGGTCGATTGGGGATCAGGCGCCTGCCCTGCGGTGGAACGGCTATTGGTCGCGAATTCCCGCAAAGGGCTTCTACAGCGTGCCGCGGGCCATCGGTTTAAGGCAACGCCCCTCCCCATTTTTCAATGGCAAAAGGGTATGATGGACTGTAATCGGTCGGTTTTTCAATGTGAACTAAATTTAGGGTAAACACAAGGCATTTAGGATCGCTACCAAACGCGCTGCCGACAGGCAATCCATCCAGTCCCCTAAACAAAACCCGTTTACCCTAAATTTAGTTCACATGGGTGCGCGAATCCCCTATGAAACACAATCGCGGGTGAGTCTCGTTGAATGATGCATTCGATTAAATACCGTCAGCGTGAATTAAGAAAGTAAGGCATCAGGATTACGGCAAATCCGATCAGCGTCACCCGACCGGGCATCTGCGCTGCCAAGATCGCGTCAAGCGCAGCGACCATCCATCTCACGCCAAGGACATCGAGAAATGTTCCGAATCCAAAAAGGTCTTGATCTACCCATTAGCGGGGCCCCCTCACCTGATTTCGATACGGGACGCCCCGTGAGCCGTGTGGCCGTGGTGGGTGACGATTACGTCGGCATGAAGCCCAAGATGCATGTCCAGGTGGGCGATCACGTCAAACTGGGGCAGGTGCTGTTCGAAGACAAAAAAACACCGGGGGTGCTGTTTACCGCACCCGGCTGCGGGAAAGTGGCGGCCGTCAACCGCGGGGCCAAACGCAAGTTTGAATCCATCGTGATCGAGCTGGCGGGCGAGGATGAAGAAGCGTTTCCGTCCTTCGGCCCTTCCGAACTGGACCACATCGATCGCGGCCGCGTCCAGGAAATCTTGATTCAATCCGGCATGTGGACGGTCCTGCGCACGCGGCCCTACAGCAAGGTGCCCGCCCCGGACACCAGCCCCCACTCGATCTTCGTCACCGCCATGGATACCAATCCCCTGGCGGTCAACCCGGCGGCCATCATCAGCGCCCAGGCGGATGATTTTCACTGCGGTCTGAAAGTACTTTCCCGGCTTACGGACGGCTTGGTGTACGTCTGCAAACGGCCCGGCGTCGATATCCCCGGGGACGATATTGCCAACGTGTCACTGCAGGCCTTCGACGGTCCCCATCCGGCGGGGCTGGCCGGCACCCACATTCATTTCCTGGATCCGGTCAGTGATCAAAAGACCGTGTGGAGCATCAACTACCAGGATGTCATCGCCATCGGTCGACAATTTGCGACCGGCCGGCT
Source organism: Desulfobacterales bacterium (assembly GCA_030065585.1). Taxonomy (GTDB): domain Bacteria; phylum Desulfobacterota; class Desulfobacteria; order Desulfobacterales; family UBA5852; genus JABZFP01. Next base: position 22,220 of record JASJED010000086.1, read on the forward strand.
CTACGTGGAGCGAATCGTCTCCCTGGCCGGACCGGCGGTTAAAAACCCGCGGATCATCCGCACCCGGGTGGGCGCCAACATCGATGACCTGGTCAGCGGCGAGTTGCTTGAGGGCAACGTGCGGGTCATTTCCGGTTCGGTCCTCTCGGGGCGGCAGGCCACCGGCGGCTATGCCTTCCTGGGGCGCCCCCATTTGCAGATCTCCGCTATCCGCGAAGGCCGCCCCCGGGATTTTCTCGGCTGGGCGCTGCCGGGGTTCGAGCGTTTTTCGGTCAAAGCCCTGTATGCCACCGCGCTTTTCAGCCGGGGCCGCAAGTTTGCCTTCTCCAGTTCGGCCGAGGGCAACCCGCGCGCGATGGTGCCCATCGCCTCCTATGAAAAGGTCATGCCGCTGGACATCGACCCGCCCTATTTCCTGCGGGCCCTGATCATCGGCGACACCGAAATGGCCCAGGCGCTGGGTTGTCTGGAATTGGACGAGGAAGACTTGGCCCTGTGTTCGTTCGTATGCCCCGGCAAATACAATTACGGGCCGTTTCTGCGGGAGGTTTTGACGCGCATCGAAAGGGAAGGATAATAGCGAATCATGAAGTCACTAAGAGGGTTTCTCGAAAACATACGACCGTCCTTCGAGAAAGGTGGGAAGCTGGAGCGCTTCTACCCCCTGTACGAAGCCACCGACACCTTTCTCTATTCGACCGACGAAGTCACGACGGTCGAGCCGCACGTGCGCGATTCCGTGGATGTCAAGCGCATCATGACGTTGGTGGTCTACGCGCTATTACCGTGCGTCTTCATGGCCATGTGGAACACCGGCTACCAGGCCAATCTGGCCATGCAGAACATGGACATTGCCGCGGCCCCGGGCTTACGCGGCGCCCTGCTCACGGCCCTGGTGGGCTACGACCCCAACAGCTTCATCGCCAACCTCATCCACGGGGCGCTCTATTTCATCCCGATCTATTTCGTCAGCGTAGCCGTGGGCGGTTTCTGGGAAGTTCTCTTCGGCATCGTGCGCAAGGAAGACGTCAACGAGGGGCTGCTGGTCAGCAGCCTGATCTTCCCGCTTTCGCTGCCGCCCACGATTCCGCTGTGGCAGGTGGCCCTGGGCATCACCTTCGGCATCGTGGTGGCCAAGGAGATCTTCGGCGGCACCGGCCGCAACTTTATCAATCCGGCCATGGCCGGCCGGGCCTTTCTCTATTTCGCCTATCCGGCCCAGAACAGCGGCGATGCGGTCTGGGTCGCCGCCGACGGGTTTACCGGGGCCACACCGCTGACCGCGCTGGGCACCACGGACATGAACACGGGCATGGAGGCCCTCAATATCAGCTGGACGCAGGCCTTTCTGGGCATCGAACCAGGCTCCCTGGGGGAAACCTCCGCGCTGGCCTGCCTGATCGGCGCCGTAATAATCGCCTACACCGGGGTCGGCTCCTGGCGCATCATGCTCTCGATGCTGGTGGGCGGCATGGGGTTTTCGGCCCTGCTGTGGATCATCGGCAGCGATACCAATCCCATGTTCCTGATGCCGCCCTGGTGGCATTTGGTGGCCGGTAGTTTCGCCTTCGGTCTGGTATTTATCATCACGGACCCGGTCTCGGCCACCCTAACCCAAACCGGCAAGTGGTTTTACGGCGCCACCGCCGGCATCCTGACCATTCTTATCCGTGTGATCAACCCGGCCTATCCCGAAGGTCTCATGATGGCGATTCTATTGTCCAATGTCTTCGCGCCGGTGATCGACTATTTCGTGCTGCAGGCGAATATCAAAAGAAGGATAAAACGAAATGGCACGTGAATCTCTGATCAAGACATACGTGGTGGCCGTTGGGTTGGCCGTGGCCTGCTCCCTTCTTGTGGCGGGGGCGGCGATTGGCTTGCGGCCGCTGCAAGAGGAAAACAAGGTTATCGACCGCAAGAAGAATATCCTGGTCGTCGCCGGGCTGCATGATGCCGCCGTACCGGTGGTGGAGGCCTTTCAACAGGTCGAGGTGCGCATCGTCGATATTGAGACCGGCGAATTTGTAAGCGAAGACAAAATCGACCCGGCGACCTTCGATCAGCGGGCCGCCGCCAAGGATCCCAATATGAGCGTCCGCATCCCCGCGGAAAAAGACCGGGCCGGCATCGGCCGTCGGGAGAAATATGCCCTGGTCTACCTGGTCCAAAAGGACGGCCAGCTCGATCAGGTCGTTCTGCCGATTGTCGGCAAGGGCCTGTGGTCCACCATGTACGGCTTCTTGGCTGTGGGTGACGATTTGAACACGGTGCGCGGCATCACCTTTTACGAGCATGCCGAAACCCCGGGGCTGGGGGGCGAGATCGACAACCCCCTGTGGAAAGACAAATGGACCGGCAAGAAACTTTACGACGACCAGGGCACCTATAAGCTCGAGGTCGTCAAGGGTGCGGCCGCCCAAAGCGGCCCTGGGGCCGAGCACCAGATCGACGGGATATCGGGCGCCACACTGACCGCCAACGGTGTTTCCTATTCGGTGGCTTACTGGATGGGCGCGGACGGTTTCAAAAACCTGCTGGAACGGCTTAAAGCCGAAGGAGCATGAGATGGCCGAACCGAAAACCAAAGACCTTTTGTGGGACCCCATATTCAACCGCAACCCGATCGCGCTGGGCGTACTGGGCGTTTGCTCGGCCTTGGCGGTGACCGGCAAGATGCAGACCGCCTTCGTGATGACGCTCTGCGTCGTCTTTGTGCTGGCCTGCTCCAGTTTTGCCGTCAGTCTGATTCGCAACCAGATCCCCAACAGCGTGCGCATCGGGGCCCAGATCACGATCATCGCCACCATGGTGATCGTGGTGGCCGAGATCCTGGAGGCCTTCCTCTTCGATATCAGCAAACAGCTCTCGGTGTATGTGGGCCTGATCATCACCAACTGCATCGTCATGGGGCGCGCGGAAGCCTTTGCCATGAAGAATGGACCCAAGCCGAGCTTTATCGACGGCATCGGCCACGCCCTGGGGTACGGGATGGTGCTCCTGGTGGTGGCTTTTTTCCGGGAACTCTTCGGTTCGGGTTCGCTTTTCGGCATCGAAATCATGAAGCCCGTGACTCAGGGCGGCTGGTACGTCACCAACGGCTTGATGGTGCTGCCGCCCAGCGCCTTTTTTCTGATCACGTTCATGATCTGGGCCATCCGCACCTGGAAACCCGACCAAATCGAAGAGGACTAGGGTCATGGAACAATATCTGAATCTTTTTATCAAAGCGGTGTTTATCGAAAACATGGCGCTGGCCTTTTTCCTGGGCATGTGCACCTTCCTGGCCGTGTCCAAGAGCGTCAAGACCGCCATTGGATTGGGCATCGCCGTGATTTTCATGGTGACGGTGACGGTACCGGTCAACAACCTTCTGTTCCAGTTCCTGCTCAAGCCCGGTGCTCTGGCCTGGGCCGGCTATGGCCATCTCGATCTGAGCTTTCTGGGGCTCCTGACCTATATCAGCGTGATCGCCGCCATGGTCCAGGTCCTGGAGATGGTGCTGGATCGGTTCGTTCCTTTGCTCTACAATGCTCTGGGCATTTTTCTGCCGTTGATCACCGTCAACTGCGCGATTCTGGGCGGCTCGCTGTTCATGGTCGAGCGGGACTACAATTTTGCCGAAAGCATTGTCTACGGTCTGGGCGCGGGCACCGGCTGGGCCCTGGCGCTGGTCTGCCTGGCCGGCATCCGCGAGAAGATGTCCTACAGCAACCCGCCGGCCGCCCTGCGCGGACTGGGCGCCACCTTTGCGGTGACCGGCCTGATGGCCATGGCCTTCATGGCCTTTGCCGGTATCAAGCTCTGACGCGCAAGGTTCGGGGTTCGGAGGTTCACGGTTTCGGGATTCAAAGTTTGAGCGATTGATTAAACACGATTTGCAATAGCCAGTGATATGGAGAGCCGGTTATGAACGAACTCGTTATTGCCGTGGGGATGTTCAGCCTCATCGTTTTTACGCTGGTCACGGTGATCATGGTCGCCAAGGCCAAACTGCTGCCCAGCGGTGACGTCAAGATGCTGGTCAACAACGAGAAGGAACTCGTCACCCAACCGGGCGGCAAGCTTTTGGGAAGTTTAGCGGAACAGGGTATCTTCGTGCCCTCGGCCTGCGGCGGGGGCGGCAGCTGCGGTCAGTGCGAGGTCAAGGTGCTCAGCGGGGGCGGCGATATTCTGCCCACCGAACTGGCCCACATCACCAAGCGCGAAAGCCGCGAAGGCAACCGTTTGGCCTGCATGGTGTCCGTCAAGCAGGACATGGAAATCCAGGTGCCTCCCGAGGTGTTCGAAACCAAGAAATGGAAGTGCAAGGTCCGCTCCAATGACAGTGTTTCCAACTTTATCAAGGAGCTGGTCCTGGAACTGCCCGAAGGCGAGGTGGTCGACTTCAAGGCCGGCGGCTACATCCAAATCGACGTGCCGCCCCATGAACTCAGTTACAAGGACTTCGATATCGCCGAGCAATTCCGTCCGGAATGGGACAAGCGCAACTTTTGGGAGCTGACCTCCACCGTAACGGAGCCTGTCACGCGGGCCTACTCCATGGCCAACTACCCGGGGGAAAAGGGCATCATCATGCTCGATGTGCGCATTGCCGTACCCCCCCGTCCCGGGCTCCCCCCGGGGGTGGTGTCATCCTATATTTTCAACCTCAAACCGGGGGATGAGGTCGATATCTCCGGGCCCTACGGGGAGTTTTTCATCAACGAGACGGATGCCGAAATGATCTACATCGGCTGCGGGGCAGGCATGGCCCCCCTGCGCAGTCATATTTTCGAGCTGCTCAAGGGTCAGGACAGCCAGCGCCGGATCTCCTA
>JASJED010000103.1 GCA_030065585.1 Desulfobacterales bacterium
GAAATCGTCGTTGAAAACATCCTCCTCGAAATCGACGGTCAGGAACCCAAACCGGCTTTTGACGGCCATTCCACCTGCTTCATCGTTTCCGGCTTTGACAAGGCCTATCTCTTCGATTTCAACTACAAAACGGAGCCGTTGCCCGGTAAATACCCCTTCCCCGGCCTGGGACCCTTCGATCTGGTCGGCGAAAGCTATGTGAACTACTGGGGCAAGATGATGTTCAAATGGGTTTACTGGAACCTACTGCTGCCCGGCGAAGACCTGCCTCTTGAACCCCAGATGACGATGGCCGGGAAAAACTGGCCAGAGATCGAAGCCGCGTAGGAGGGCCACCATGACCAATGAGGAATTGATTCTCCAAAGGCTGGACAGCATCGAGGAAAAAATCGATCCGATCCTGAAGTCCCGGGCGGCTTTCGACGAACTCAAGGCGGATATCGTGCCCTTGAGCAATACCGCCGTAGAACTGCTGATGGAGGGCTTGCAGGAGATCGAATCCGGGTTCACCCTGGAAGATCTGGCTTACCTGGCCAAATTGACGGCCCGCAATGTCCAGAATTTTATCTGGGCCCTCAAGATGATGGACAATATTATCGAATTCGTCAAAGACGTCGAACCCCTGCTCAAGTCGGCCGTCCCGCAGATGATCGAACATCTGGATACCCTCGAGCAGCGCGGCGTCTTCCGCATCGTCAAGGCCATGCTGGATGTGCGTGCCAAAGTGGCCGATGCCTATTCCCCGGAAGACGTGGATACCATCGGGGACGGCGCCGTGGCCCTGCTGGCGCTTTTCAAGAAATTCTCCGATCCCAAGGCGCTGGCTATGATGGAGAAGCTGGCGGCGCTGCCGGGCGAAATCGATCTCGAGAATGCCAAGAAAGCCGGGCCGATGCGGCTGGCCGCCGCGCCCTTCAACGGCGAATTCAAGGAAGGAATGGGGGTGATGCTGGAATTTGCCAAGGCCATGGCCAAACTGAAACCCAACGGGCAGTCTGCCGAAACCAGTGCATAAGGAGGGCTACATGGCACACGCATCTGAAAAACGTATTCTGGTGGTCGATGACGAACCCGACGTCCGCAACTTTCTGGCCGCGTGCATCGAGGATGCCGGTTTCGTTGTGGAAACGGCCCATGACGGTGAGGACGCCCTCGAAAAAGTCAACGCCAATCCGCCGGATCTCATGACCCTCGACATGGTCATGCCCAGAAAGTCGGGAATTGCGGTCATTCGTAGTCTGAGAGAGGACGAGCGCTTCACCAACCTTCCCGTGATCGTTATCACCGCGCATGCCCATGATGAATTGGGCAGCGAAGATATCAAGGGTTTCAACGCCTTCACATCCGGTCTGCGTCCCCGCTACACCATGGAAAAACCGGTCACGCCCGAAAAACTCGTCAAGGCCATTGCCGATATCCTCCAGGTGGAAACCGCGGAATTTGCTGCCGGCCAGGAGGATTCCGAACTGAAGTCTCTCATGGACATGGTCCGCGAGAGTGATGCGGATACGCTGTCCCGGATCAAAGATCTCCTCAATCGCTAACCTGCCATTAGCGATGCCCCTCAAACCACTGCCGGCTGTTCAATGAATGCCGGCAGTGGTCTTTCTCAATTCATCTTCCCATCAATCGCAGGTATATCGCCGGTAGTGCTTCAGGTCGCGGGCGCGCCTTTACCTTTAATCTTGCCGGCAGGGGTTGGGGGCTCACAGAGCAGGTCGGCAATCGTAATGGCGTCCAGACGTTCATAGAGCGCATCGGTGGCTTCTTTCCATGCCAGCCGAACGCGGCAATCGTTGGCCATGTGGCAGACATCCGGCGAGCTGATGCACCTGACCAGTTCATGTTGCTCCTCGAAAAGCCTGACGATCGCCCCCAGTGAAATGGCATCCGGGTCGCGGGCCAGGATGTGGCCCCCCTTGGCCCCGCGTACGCTGGTAATCAAATCCGCTTTCTTCAGGGTTCGAATCAGCTGTTCCAGATATTTCGCGGGAATGTCCTGCTGACGCGAAATCACGCTCACCTGTAGCGGAAGGCGGTCGGATTGGCGGGCTAGCTCGAGAAGGATGCGCACACCATAGCGACTTCGCGTGGAAAGTTTCATAACGTCCCCGTTCTAATCGCGTTGGGTCGTTCTTGGCAAGCGCAATTGTCGGATTTTACGAGAACGATTGCGGGGGGGATCGATTTTCCACAAGTGGTGCCGCTGCCGCCGCAATCCCCATCGTTCCCCATCGCTTCTCATCGGGAGGCCTTCCGCATGCAGCTTGCACGCGCATGCAAGCAGGTTGCCACGATTTGCCCGTCGGATCCTGGGTTAGCTTTTTTCCAACTTGGTAAAGCAGGTATAATCGCCTCCCGGGATGCTTTTGGGGAAACCGGTATAGCCGGCCACGCCAGGTCGGCCGCCAACACTTTCGGGATAGCCGGTGTAGAAGGCCTGCTCTTCACCACTGACCCACAAATCAATAGGGCGGTCTGTGGGGACATCGCTGTCGATGACGCAGGCGAATTTGTTGCGGCCCTGAAACTTTCCCGCAGGATCGCCGGGCGAGTTGAATTCAATATGCCAGAAATCGAAATCCTCGGCATCCGGACCGGTTTCATACGTTCTTTCCAGCGGGCCCCATTTTTCCCCGGCCGCAATGCTGGCCTTGGTATAGGTATTTTGCGGGATATCCGATTTGGAAGTGCTGAATTCCAATTTCACATCCGCGATGTCACTGCCCCAGAGATTATGAAAATAGACATTGATCTGATGACGTTGTGCCATTTGAACCTCCCTGACATGCCTGGGCCCATGACCGACACGGCATGCCTGCGTTCTGGATATGCCGCCCGCGGGCTGGGTGCCTAAGGTGCCATCATGGGGTGTTGAACCGAGTTCGCCATGCATAACCGTTTGCAACGGCGGCCCGGCAGTGAAAACCGATTTAGGATAGAATAGGACTGAAATTGATTTCGTAAAGTGCCGGTTAGTCGCCAGAGGGCACCCCCCAACGCCTTGAAAGGCTTAACTGTCAGAGGCCTGCCGGTCTTGTTCTAAAGGATTCCCCTGGCACCGTGAATACCCGGGCGGAGCTGGAAAGCGCCTTCCGGGAATATCGGGAAGAAACCATTGTCAAGTATTCTTGATTGCCACCGCCCGTCTTTTTTCTTAAGATGCACGCTATCCAGCCGCGAAGCATCGACGTTTGACGTGCAAACCAAATCGATCCAGGATTTCTGACAGGAGGGCGTTATCATGATTACCATCAGAAAAGAACCGATTCTGTTGGTTGTGTTTTGCAGTGCACTGGCGGTTCTGGCACCCGCCGGCGCCCAGGACCAGCCGGCCACTCCGGCTATCGATGACCCGCAGCGCCTTTTTGAGCGCATGGCTCGGTTTCTGGCCGGCGCCCCAAAATTTCAGACCACCGTGCGGATGGGCTACGACGTGCTCCAGGATTCGGGCCAAAAGATCGAGTTCGGCGAACGCCACCGGGTCACCATCGCCCGCCCCGATCGCTTGCGCGCGGAGCTGTCCAAGAGCAACGGCGAAGAGGGCTTGGTGCTTTTCGACGGGCAGAAGATTACGGCCCACAACACGACCCACGCGGTCTATGCCCAAACTGAAAAACCGGGTCGTCTGGAAGAGGTCCTGGATTACTTCCTCCACGATCTCGGGATGCGTTTGCCCCTGGCGCTCATGTTCCGGAACGATTTTCCGGAAGAAATGGCCCAACGGCTTGAAACACTCGAGTTTGTGGAGGTTTCTGCGGTTACCGCTGTGCCCTGTGTGCACCTGGCCGGTCGCACCGACGAGATCGACTTCCAGGTGTGGATTCCCGAGAAGGGCGATCCCGTGCCCCAGCGGCTGACCATTACCTATCGCGACGAGGAGGGGCAGCCCCAGTTCTGGGCGGATTTCGAGAACTGGGACATGGCGCCTGCGATTTCCGCCGATTTCTTTGCATTCACACCCCCTAAGGGCGCCGAGCGCATTCCCTTTCTGACCGAGATTGAAAAGGCCCTGGGCGAAGAAACGCCGAAAGGAGGCGACTGATGCGAACAGCACGTCCAGTTCTGAGTATCTTGGTCCTCTTCACCCTGACGTTGTTCTTCCTGACGATCGTCGCCGAGGTCATGGCCCGCGGCCCTGGCGGTGGTGGCCGTGGCGGGCGCGGCGGTATTGGCCGTGGTGGTCCGCGAGGTGGTCACCACCGTGTCGGACCGGCCAGCAGGGGAAGCTTCAGGTCACATTCCCGGCGCCCGCCCCCGCGCCACCGTCAGCCGCCGCGATCAACCTACCGTCGGCCTGAAACGCGGCCTTCCCAGCCCCGCCCGGTACCGCCGATGACCCCGGAAGAACACCAGAAGAGACATGAGGCGCTCCAAGAGGAACGCCAGGAGCGCCGTGAAGAGCGCGATGAGCAGCGGGAGCGCTGGCGCGAAAACCGTCGCCGCGAGGAAGTGGGCACGACCTACTACTATGGAGACTATTGGGGCGACGAATATTGCGAAGCCTCGGTGGTCGTGGATGGGATCACCTATTATGAATGTGAAGGGGTCTGGTACCGGCGTGCCTACTCCGGCGGCGAGGTGGCTTATGTGGTCGTCGAAGGCCCTCGAAGCGAATAAAGCAATTCATATCTGACACGCGACCCCTTAACAAATCAACGGCGGGCGCACTATCGCAATCCCGCGCCCGCTGTTGTCTCAGTGGCCGGCCGGAGAGGGTCGGCGTGATACCAGATATCTACCGAAGACCCCAAAGGTCCGCGTCCGCCCTTTTTTGCTTTGCATGTAAAATTCGGATGTGTGTCCAGGCTTTCCCGTCCCCGTTTGGCCTTTCCGTGTTTGCTTACGGTTGCTCCCATTGCAGGCTAGATTTCGAGTACTAACCAGCCAGGGCGTTCGACGGCGGGCAGTTGATGTGCACGGGAATTGATGTTATGGCTCAAGGCCTGTCCCTCCGTATGCAACGCATCACCGTAGGAGGGCACCTGACAACAAGGCTGCCCGTCGTGGCGCCACCCGCTTCACCTGACCAAACCAATTCAAACCTAATTCAAGGAGGATGCGCATGAACGTCATCAGATGGATGGTTGTCTTAACGGTCGTCATTGCCCTCGGCATGGCCGGCAGCGCGTATGCTGGAACCCTCGATGCCGTCAAACAAAAGGGCTATGTCAATGCCGGTGTGTCGGGCAAGGTGGTGGGCTTTTCGGCCCCGGATGCCAAGGGGGTCTGGGCGGGCATCGACGTGGATTTCGTCCGGGCGGTGGCCGCGGCCATTTTCGACGATCCCGCCAAAACTCGCTTTACACCGGTGGCGTTCAAGGAATCCTTTACGGCGCTGCAATCCGGAGAGATCGACATCCTGGCGCGCAACACCACCTGGACCTTCCAGCGCGACACCAAACTGGGTCTGGAATTCGTGGGCACCCTGTTCTATGACGGCCAGGGTTTTCTGGTTCACAAGAAACTAGGGGTTAAAAGCGCGCTGGAACTCAACGGCGCCAGCGTCTGCACCCAGTCAGGCACCACCACGGAGTTGAACCTCTCCGATTACTTCGCCGTCAACGGAATGAAATACAAGCCGGTGGTTTACGAAAGTGCCGACGAAGCCACCGTGATTTACGATACCGGCCGCTGTGACGTCTACACCACCGATGCTTCGGCCCTGGCGGCACGCCGCACCGTTTTGACCAAACCCCAAGACCACGTCATTCTGCCGGAGATTATCTCCAAGGAACCCCTGGGGCCCGCCGTTCGGCAAGGCGACCAGCAATGGAGCGACATCGTGCGTTGGACCCTTTTCGCCCTGATCAACGCCGAGGAACTGGGGATTACCTCCCAGAACGTCGACAAGATGAAGAAGTCGACCAACCCGTCCGTCAAACGCTTCCTGGGCGTGGGCGGCGATTACGGGCAGCACCTGGGGCTCACCGCGGATTGGGCCTACCGGATCATCAAACATGTGGGCAACTACGGTGAAGTCTTCGATCGCAACGTCGGGCCGGACACGGCCTTGGGTCTCGAACGCGGGGTCAATGCGCTTTGGGATCAAGGCGGCCTGATGTATGCGCCGCCCATACGGTAGGAACCTTGCGACAAGCGCGGCCGTCGGACATCATGGGTCGGTGGCCGCGCTTCCCTTTCTCCTTCAGCTCCGACAAATCATCGCCAGGAATCGGTTCAGATGGCGCATGACCACCATACCGCAAGGCAGCGACCATCGATCAGTTGGCTGAACGACGCCCGCGTGCGGTCCTGGGCCGCCCAGGCGCTGGTCCTGGCCGTATTGATCGCGGCCGCCGGCTATGCTGTCTACAACATCGGCCAGAATCTTCACAAGGCGGGAATCACCACCGGTTTCGGCTTCCTGGGTGAGCCGGCCGGGTTCGACATCAGCCAGACCCTGATCACTTATTCCAGCCGCAGCACCTACGCTCGCGCGCTTTTGGTCGGCATTCTCAACACCCTCCTGGTATCGGTCCTGGGTATTCTTTTTTCAACCCTGCTCGGCTTTGCTTTGGGCGTGATCCGGCTATCACCCAACTGGCTGGTTTCCCGCATGGCGGCGGCCTATACCGAGATCATCCGCAATATCCCGTTGCTGCTTCAGGTGTTGTTCTGGTACCTGGCGATTCTGGCGCCGCTGCCCGGGCCGCGGCAGGCCCTGCATATCAACAACTGGATCTATTTGTGCAATCGCGGCCTTCAGGTGCCGCGGCCGATTGGGGAGCCCGGTTTCGGCGCCACGCCTCTGGCGCTGGGGGGCGCGGCGATCCTTGCCATCGTGTTGGTCCGCTGGAACCGGTCGCGGCAGATGCGGACCGGGGAGCGGTTTCCGGCCTATTGGATCTCGCTGGGCCTGCTGGTGGGCCTGCCCCTTCTGACATTGGTCCTTACCGGTTTTCCGCTCCATTGGGAAATTCCGAGCCTGCAGGGATTCAACTTCGAGGGTGGTGTGACACTCCTGCCGGAGCTGATCGCCCTGTGGCTGGCGCTGACGCTCTATGCCGCAACCTTTATCGGCGAATACGTGCGTTCGGGCATCATGTCGGTGGATCCGGGGCAGGCCGAGGCCGCCCACGCCCTGGGACATCGCCCCTGGATGACCTATCGCCTGATCATCATCCCCCAGGCCATGCGGGTGGTGACCCCGCCCCTGATCAGCCAGTATCTGACCCTGGTGAAGAACTCTTCCCTGGCGGTGGTGATCGGCTACCCCGAGCTGGTGCATGTCTTCGCGGGCACGGCCCTGAACCAGTCCGGACAGGCGGTGGAGATCATCAGCATCACCATGGCGGTCTATCTGGCGATCAGTCTGGTGATTTCGCTGTTGATGAACTGGTACAACAAGAAATTCGCCCTGCGGGGTACCTAAGGTGGTCTCACCATGACCGCGAAATGGACGCCCAAGCCCTCGCTGCCGCCGCCGGCACTGGAAAAAGGCATCGGGGGCTGGATCTATAAAAATCTTTTCTCTTCCCCGGGCAACGCTGTGCTCACATTGCTCGGGGCGGCGTTGCTTCTCTGGGCGGTGCCGCCTGTGGTCCGCTGGGCGCTGCTGGACGCCAATTGGATCGGCCAATCGCGCAGCGCCTGCGATCCTTTGTCCGCGGACGCCCCCACCGGGGCCTGCTGGGTTTTCATCAAAGTCCGGCTGGGCCTCTTTGTCTACGGATTCTATCCCGACCCCGAACGCTGGCGCGTGAACATCATTTTTGTGGTCGGTGCCCTGGCGCTCTGGCCCCTCCTGGCACCGACCCTTTTCAAGCATAGCCGCGTGCAGGTCGTCTACAGCATCGCCGCTGTCGCGGTGGTCCTGATCCTCTTCGGGGCCAAACCGGCCGGGGCCGCGCTGGGCTTTTTCGGCCTACCTTTTCTGCTGGCGCGGATTTCCCTCAAGAAACGGTTGCCGACCGAGGCCGGCGGGATCAAGGGCATCGCGCCGGGCGCCGGCCTGGCGCTGCTGGGCGCGCTGGCGGTCTATGGCGGCCTGCGCTGGTTGCTCGGTCCCGCCCCGTCAGGGGCCATCGCGACCCTGGCCGCCCTGTTGTGCCTGCCCCTGATATTTGCCAAACCCCTGAGCGTGATGTTGTGGCGCGGGATCTTCCTTTTCACGGTCTATCCCTTGTTTGTTTTTTTTATGCTCGTCGGCGGTGTGTTGGGCCTGCCCCATGTGGAGACCCACTACTGGGGGGGACTTTTTTTGACCCTCGTGGTTGCCGGCAGCGGCATGGTCACGGCCCTGCCCATCGGTATTCTGCTGGCCCTCGGTCGGCGCTCCGAGATGCCGGTGATCAAGACGCTCTGCGTCAGTTTTATCGAGTTCGTGCGCGGTGTTCCGCTGGTCAGCGTTCTGTTCATGGCCTCGGTCATGTTTCCGCTCTTTTTGCCCGAGGATGTGAATGTCGACAAACTGCTGCGCGCGCTCGTGGGGATCACGTTCTTTTATGCGGCCTATATGGCCGAGGTGATCCGCGGCGGGCTGCAGGCCATTCCCAAGGGGCAGTACGAGGCCGCCCAGGCCCTGGGCTGGAGTTACTGGAAGATGATGGGTCTGATCATCCTGCCCCAGACCCTGCGCCTGGTCATCCCGGGGCTGGCCAACAACTTTCTTTCCCTGTTGAAGGACACCACGCTCGTGGCCGTCATCGGGCTGCTGGACCTGTTGGGCATCGCCAAGGCGGCCATGGCGGACGTGGAATGGCTGGGCTTCACCAAGGAGGCCTATGTCTTTGCCGCCGCCGTTTTCTGGACCTTTTGTTTTGGCCTCTCCCGCTACAGCGTTCACCTGGAGAAGAAGTATCACGTGCGCTACCGCTAGCGTGGCAGCCTTAAAGAATACGGTTATGCAGAAACCTCAAGGAATGCAACTTTAACCACGAAGAGCACGAAGATGGACGATCAAATGGCGCGGTTCTTCCTTCGTGATCTTTGTGGTGAGAAATCAAACTATCGATTCGAACTTGAACTTTAGAGATAACCGGGAAATAAACATGCGGACGCCCCGCACCGCGCCCGCCCGCAGACGAAACTGAAGATACCATGCCCACGCATACAGACCCCTCATCGACGGACAGCCCGAAGATCATCGTTATCTCCCACCTGAACAAATGGTTCGGAGAATTTCATGTCCTCAAGGACATCAACCTGGCGGTCGACAAGGGTGAGAAGCTGGTCATCTGCGGGCCCTCGGGGTCCGGCAAGTCGACATTGATCCGCTGCATCAACCGTCTGGAGAAACACCAGCAGGGCCAGATCATCGTCGACGGCATCGAGTTGACCAACGATGTCAAGCACATCGACCAGGTGCGCCGCGAAGTGGGCATGCTCTTCCAGAACTTCAACCTGTTTCCCCACATGACCGTGCTGGAAAATCTGACCCTCTCACCGGTCTGGATCCGAAAAATGCCCCTCAAGGAAGCCCGTGAGCTGGCCTTTCACTATTTGGAGCGGGTCAAGATTCCCGAACTGGCCGACAAGTACCCGGGGCAGTGCTCCGGGGGGCAGCAGCAGCGGGTGGCGATTGCGCGCTGTCTGTGCATGAATCCCAAGGTGATGCTTTTCGATGAGCCCACCTCGGCCCTCGACCCTGAGATGATCAAGGAAGTCCTGGACGTGATGATCGATCTGGCCAACTCCGGGATGACCATGCTGTGCGTGACCCATGAGATGGGGTTTGCGCGCACGGTGGCCGACCGCGTCGTCTTCATGGACGGGGGCGAGATCGTGGAGGAAAACGACCCGGAGAATTTCTTCAACCATCCCCAATCGGAGCGCACCGTTCTTTTTTTGAGCCAGATCATCTCCCACGAATTCAAAGGCTGAACGCGACGGCGCCATTGCCGCGGTCATTGTCCAACCGTTTGCCCACGGTATGTCCATGACGAACGACGATTTCTCCTCTGAAGGCCTCGCCGGACAGCTGGCGGCCTATGGCCACCGTCTGTCGCTCGATCAGGTTCCCAACGACGTCGTCGTCCATGCGCGGTATTTGCTTCTCGATCTGCTCGGTGCCGCCCTGGCCGGGGTCGACACCCCGGAAGCCAGGGCGGCCCGCCGTGCAGTGCGGATGATGGTGCCAGCCGGCGGTCCCTGCACAATTTGGGGGACGCCGCGGCGCACTGGTTCCAGCGGGGCGGCGTTGGTCAACGGCATCGCCGCCCATGCGCGTGAACTGGACGATTTCGGCGGGGTGGACCATACCGGAGCGGTGGTCGTGCCGGCCCTGCTGGCGGCCTGCGAGGCCGGGCCGGAGGTGTCGGGAAAACGACTGCTGGAGGCGATGATCTTCGGCTACGAGGTAGGCCGCCGCGTGCTGGATGCCAGCGGCGGCTACCGCCCTCACAACCACGCCGACGGCTGGCATTCCACGGGCACCTGCGGCAGTTTCGCGGCCGCGGCCGCCGTGTCCAAGGCCCTGGGTTTGGATGTCCGCGAAAGCACCTGGGCTTTGGGGCTGGCCGGCAGTTTTACCGGCGGCACCTGGGCCTTCACCCGGGATGGGGCCATGAGCAAACGCTATCATGCCGGGCGGGCGGCGGAAACTGGTGTGACGGCCGCCTACCTGGCCCAAAGCGGTCTTAGCGGACCGGCCGCCATTTTCGAGGCCCCCTGGGGCGGTTTTCTGAGCACCTATGCCCGGGCCGCACCCGCACCGGACGCGCTGGTTCGCAACCTGGGCGTGGGCTACGGCATCATGCGCAGCGGCATCAAACCCTATGCCGCCTGTCGCGACATCCACAGCAGCCTGGATGTGGTTTTGGAG
>JASJED010000104.1 GCA_030065585.1 Desulfobacterales bacterium
CGCCGATCGAAACCGTCTCTGTCGAAGTAACCTCGAGGAGCACCAAGGCGTCATCGCGCGGTATCTTCAAGACCATCCGCATCGCCGTGCTATTGTTCATTCTGCTGATCGTCGCATTGAATACCTTCATGAGCGGCATTTGGGCCACCAACTGGGATGATACCCTGTGGGTGGGCATCTATCCGATCAACGCCGACGGCTCGGAAGTGGTCGATCAGTACATCAGGCAACTAGATGAAGACAGTTTTCTGCCGATCGCTGAATATTTCACCAGCGAAGCCGAACGCTACGAGCTGTCCCTGGCCGAGCCGGCCAAAATGCTGTTGGCGCCTGAAGTGAAGGTGATTCCGCCGTCTCCGCCTGAAAGCGCCAATCCCCTGGCCGTGATGTGGTGGAGTCTCAAAATGCGCTGGTGGGTTTTCCGATCGGATACTTTCCCGGAAGGTCCGTCACCGGAAATAAAGATATTTACCCTTTACCATGCGCCCGGCACCGATGAGCAGCTCGAAAATTCACTGGGTATCCGCAAGGGGATGTTCGGCGTTGTCCACGCCTATGCCGATTTTGGCCTGCAGCCCAAGAACCATGTGGTGGTGGCCCACGAAATTCTGCATACCCTGGGCGCCTCGGATAAATACGATCCGGCAACCCAGCAGCCCATCTTCCCCGACGGATTCGCCGAGCCGGACAAATCGCCGCCTTATCCCCAGCAGCTGGCGGAAATAATGGGCAGCCGCATTCCGCAGAATGAAAACGAGGCGATCATGCCGCCCAGTCTTGATTTCACCATGATTGGCAGTAAAACCGCCCGCGAAATCAAGTGGTTCAAATAACCCCTAACGACCGGCCCCATTGAGTCGGTGCTGCCGCTGGACAGGGATAATCGCCTGCCAGCTTAACCCATCCATCCCCTGAAGGAATGAGGCCTGCGAACCATGCCCCTATGGCATACGGTGGCCACGCCGGACCAGATCAACCGCTTGGCGCCCAACACGATTGCGGAGCACATCGGGATCGAATTCACGGAAGTCGGTGAAGACTATCTCAAGGCCCGGATGCCCGTCGATGACCGGACGGTGCAACCGGCGCGCATCCTTCATGGGGGGGCATCGGTGGTCCTCGCCGAAACCCTGGGCAGCGTGGCGGCTTACCTGTGCATTGATCCATCGAAGAAGACGGCCGTGGGACTAGAGATCAACGCCAACCATGTGCGATCCGTGCGCGATGGGTATGTAACCGGAACGGTGACGCCGCTGCATCTGGGGTCCTCGACCCACATCTGGCAGATCAACATCCATGATGCGCGCCAACGACTGGTCTGCACCGCACGGATCACCATGGCCATCCTGGACAAGACGGCTTAATTGGCTCTCGCCGCCCACCTGGTTGTGACGGAACAGGTTTCATGAATTTACCGCCATCCGACCTCAGACGTCTTTTCAATCCTAAAGCCATCGCCGTGATCGGTGTCAGCAATCGGGAGGGCAACATCGGGCGGATCATTTTCGAACGTCTCGTGCCTTCGCTGCGAAAACTTTATCCGGTTCACCCCCGGGAAACCGCCATCTTGGGCCATGAAGCCTATGCCGATATTGCGGCGCTCCCGTCGGGCATCGACATCGCCATCATCGCCACCGGCGCGGCGGCATCGGTTGAAGCGGCCGCCGCCTGTGCCGCCCGCCGCATTCCTTTTCTGATCATCGTGGCCGGAGGTTTTGCTGAAACCGGCCCCCAGGGCGAACAACGCGAGACGCACCTGAAAAACCTCGTTCAGCAATCGGGCTGCCGCATCCTGGGGCCCAACTCGCTGGGTATTTTCATTCCCCGTGAGCGTTTGGATACCATCTTTGTCGAGCACGGTGACAAGGCGCTCAGCAATGGCGGCGGAGTCGCTTTCATCACCCAGAGCGGTTCGGTGGGGGTCGAGGCATTGGGACTGGCCAGCAATGTTGGCTACGGCCTGCGCGCTTTCGTGGGACTTGGCAATAAATGCGATCTGGATGAGCTTGATTTTCTGGAATTTTTCGGCCGTGATCCGGAAACGCGGTGTCTGGCCTTCTATCTGGAAAACATCGCCCATGGCCGGCAGTTTTTAGAAAAGGCCCGCGAGGTGACCCGGCGCAAACCGGTTATCGTGCTCAAGGCCGGCCGCACACCATCCGGCGCCCGGGCGGTCAGCAGTCACACAGGCCGCTTGGCAGGCATGGATGCGGTCGTCGGCGGAGCGTTTCGTCAATATGGCATCCAACGGGTCGTGGATGACGAAGAACTCTGTGATGCCTCCAAATGCCTGGCCCTGCTGCCGGCGGCACCAGGGAATCGCGTGGCTGTCCTGACCCCAGCCGGTGGATTCGGGGTGATGTGCGCGGATTATATCGAAGTCGACCAGCGCGGTATCCCGCTGTCGATGGCCGCCTTGCAGCCCCGGACGGTCGAACGGATCCGATCGGCCACACTGCCTTATGCGGCCTGTGACAATCCCGTGGATCTGACCGCCAGTGCGGACGACGGCATGTTCGGGGCCAGCCTGGACGCCCTGCTGGCGGATGACGGCGTCGATATGGTGATTTGTACAACCTTCTTTTCGCCACCCGCGATTTCAGACGGTTTGATCGAGACGGTGGCCAACCGGGCCCGTCAACATCCCAAGCCGATTATCACGGTTACCCAATACGGGCCGTTTACCAATTTGTATCTGCGGCGGTTCCATGATGCGGGCGTTGTGGGTTTTCCCTCCATCAGCCGTGCCGTCCGGGCGGCCCGCTTTCTGGTGGAGCGCGCTCGCATCCTGGCGTCTCTCGGAGTAAACCCATGAAATCCAAGCTTGCCCAATGGCGTTCACGGCTGCGCCGGGTCGACCGGCCCGATGAATACGAAAGCAAGCGTCTGTTGGCATCCTTGGGGTTGAATGTCCCGGAAGGCTTGCGATCAGCGTCCGGCCCCCTTGATCAGCCGCCGCCTTTCAAGGGCCCCTACGCGCTGAAAGTATGTTCCCCTGACGTCATGCACAAATCCGATGTGCGGGGCGTTTGTCTGAACCTGGACCGGGATGCGTTGGACGCGGCCATGCATGACCTCGCAATCGCATTTCCGGTAGCACCACTTTTGGTCGAGCAGATGGTCGAATCCACGGGGCCGGAAATCATTGCCGGCGGCCTCATGGACCCGTCCCTGGGACCGGCCGTCATGGTGGGCACCGGCGGAATTCTCACCGAGATCACACCGGACGTGGCCTTTCGCCTGGCACCCCTGGATACGCATGAAGCCCACCGCATGTTGAAGGAATTGCGAATTCATCCAGTGTTTGAGGGCTATCGCGGCCTTAATCTGGATGCCGCCGGCCTGGTCCGCTTGCTGGTCACCGTTAGCCGAATGATCGCGGCCTGGGATATGTGTTTTGACCAGTTGGACCTTAACCCGATTGTCTGGACCGGTCGGGAATGGGTGATTCTGGATGCCAAGTTGGTGCTCCGGACCGCCGCTTGATCCCACGCAATAAGATCGGTCCACATTACAAATGGAGGTTGGGCGGCCTGGCGGCATCCTACGGATTGCGGCCCTTGGCCGCAAAGAACGCCCCGCTTGCCAAAACGGTTGTTGCCATATTAAACTCGACACCATGTTTGACCTTCTGAAAGTCATTGTGCCGGTTGTGGTGATCGGTATCGGGTTGCTTTATTTTTTTCAGGACGCCCTTATTTTTTTTCCCCAGCCGACCCCGCCGGACAACCGCGCCCAATTTAAATCCCACGCCTACAGCGTGGTGCATTCCGGCACGCATCTAAAGGGCTGGTTTGTCCGCGGTGCCATCTCCGCCGAGAAGCCCCTGCTGGTCTATTACGGCGGTAACGCCGAAGAAGTCTCCGCCAACCTTGGGGATTTCGGGCGTTATCAAGCCGGCGCTTTTCTCTTCATGAACTATCGGGGATACGGCGACAGCGACGGGAAACCCTCCCAGGAGGCGCTCTGCCAGGATGCCCTCCACATCCTGGATCACGTGGCGCTTCACGAGAAAATATCTTGGGACCACATCGTGCTGATGGGCCGCAGCCTGGGATCGGGCGTGGCGGTTTACGTCGCCTCCCAACGCCGGGTGCGGGGCGTCATTCTGGTAACCCCCTTTGACAGCCTGTTGAATGTGGCCCGCCATCACTACCCTTTTTTCCCGGTTGGCCTGCTGCTGAAACATCCTTTCGATTCCCTCAGCCTGGCGCCCGCCATCCAGATACCGGCGTTATTTTTAATCGCGGCCCGCGATGAGGTCATCCCTCCCAAGTATGCCTCACGCCTGGCCGAGGCGTGGGGCGGTCCACGGCGAACCGTTTTTATCGAAGGCGCCGGCCATAACGATATTCAACTCGAGGCGGGCTACTGGCAGGCCGTCAATCAATTTCTATCCCATCCGCCGATCGGCAGGGAATAAGCATGCTGCGTTATGCCATCGAAAACTTCCCTGAAGATAATAGGCAGGCCTATTTGAAAGGGCGGATCTAAGTTAATAAAGCGCTTTGCGTATACGGTGGGCCTCTACGCTTATGCGTTGGCCGAAATTCTCCTGCGCCGTCGCCTGGTGCTATCCCGGGTGGTGCTCTATCTTTTCCCGATTTGCTTTATTTTGGCGGTTGCCAGCGTGTACGAGATCTTTGAATGGCCCTACGCCCTTTCCGCCGACCCGGCGGCCGGTATTGCCGTATTGGGCTCCCAGGGCGATGTCTGGGATGCCCAGAAGGATATGCGGGCAGAGGACTTAGGGGCGCCTCCAGCCATCATTCTGTTTGCCGGTCTAAACTGCCGGGAGATCAAAGCGCTCCCTTCGCCCCTGGCGATGGCCGCATCCTAAGAACCACAAGCCGGCCCTACTTCGGCCGGCTTGATGCCCTTCAAGATTCGCAACGCATTCACTGCAATGGGACGCGTGGTGACGCCAACGCTCTTTGGTGGGGTCGCGGTGGAAAAACGCTTCAAGCGGGTGTTTTATTCAGTCCAGGCCTCGTGAACATCGCCGATGATTTCCTTGACGTCCGCGATGGCATTGTGCATGCGGGCATACATCATGGCCATACCGATGATTTCCGTGAGAACGAAAAGCGAGTCCAGGTCACGATCCGATATATCCCAGACCTTGCTGTGATAGAGCCGGAGGACGCCGATCACGCGGCCGCTGAAGTTCACCGGAACGGCCACGATGGCGCCGATGCCCTCCTCAATGGCGTCCTCGGGATATTGCAGACTGTCGGACTGTTTGACGTCGCGAATCACCACGGCTTTCTTTTTATGGACGCTGCGGATACTGCGGTTGAAAAAAATGGGGCCTTTGTTCATATAGCGGATGCTGAGACCGAAACTGCCCAGGACCTCGAGTTCCTTGGTCTCCATATTGGCGGCGAAAATCGAGGCGCCCTTGATTTCCAGCGCACCGACCAAGAGTTGGGTCAGATGTTTGGACATGATTTCCAGGTTGTAGGACTCGGCAATGGCACGGGTGACAACCTTGAATATGTCGATAGTGATACGATCTTCAGTCTGCATGGCTTCCTCCTCAAACGGGTATCGATAGCTTGGGCGGGGTCCTGTGGTTGTACGGCGATGATCAGGCGACGACGCAGATGGTCGTATCCTTCAGTGCCGTTACCACTTTAATGAAAACGCTGCCGGTGAAAAAGCGGGTGACTTTGCCGGGTTTGTGGTTCAAAATGATGATATCGTAGTCGCCCTCTTCGACTTCATCGATAATGGCCGCCGCGATTTCCTTTTTGCGCGACTTGAAGATATAGCGGACGCGGTCGCGGTCGAAGCCGCTGTTGATAATCTGGGTGCGCAATTCCTGCAGCGCGATTTCCCGTTCGGTCAACTCTTGGGTGAGATATGAAAGGCGACGCTTGAGTTTGGCGGTGGCCGACTGATGGTCGGTATCTTCGATTTCCGAAATCGGTGTGTAGGCATGAAAGATCGTTATGTCGATGTCTTCCCGGTTGCCAAAGGTCTTGGAGATGAACGTCAGAGCTTTCTGGTCGTTTGGCGCAAAATTGTAAGGCAGTAGAATCCGCTGGGCAGCCATGGTTATCCCCTTTCCCTGAATGCGGTAGGCGCTGAAAATTCCGTTGATCTGGCTGTTGTGGTCTTATGGGTTCGGCCGCTGACCGATGCAAAACCTTCCGGCGATCGTTGTTAATGTGTTTCAGGGTGTCGCCGAAATGGGTTGCGGGTGCACGCGCCGGTTGGCGGTAACGCCGGGTCGATCGCTCACCGGCGGTTTTGAGGTGCCCGCCCTGTCGCCGCGCTGGACGTTGACATGCGGCATGTCCGGCACGCCGCCACCGAATTCAAACTAAAGATCAGGACTTCACGCTTGAGAGCGAAAGAAGAGATTGATTAACGCCCGGCAGATCGCTATGGGGGAAAAATGCCTTGTGGTGAAGTCCGTTTTGCTAAGCGGCGCGCCGCCTTGATTCTACGTGCCACAGGGCTTGAACCCTGTCAAGGGAAATAGGGACGCGGTCATGGTTGCCAACCGTCTTTCGAAAGCCTCGGGGATATGCTATGGAACCCATTAGGATTTTCAGCCGCGATCAACCTGGCGTTGGGTGGCGGCAGGGATCCTGCGGAATCCGTTCATGACCTATCCGCCATCTGCCCCGGACTGCTGACCAAGACCGCAGTGATTGCACCCCAGGCCTCCGATCATGCTGACGAGATATCTCCTAATCTGTATGCGGGGTTGTCCTTTTTCAGTGACAGCTTGTTTGCCGTCGCGATAAGGCGGTCTAAAGATGGAGCGATTCACCCCCGTTTATTCGAAACAAGCCGGGCAAACGGAGCGTTGCCACCCCGCGGACAAGACGATGCTCGCCGCCGGTTATGACGCTTGGGCACCGCATTATGATGCGGACATGCGTCGATACGGCTATCGCGTGCCTGCCTTGATGGTGGCGCAGCTAAGGTGCCATGTCCCCGACCGCCGTGCGTTTGTGCTGGACGCCGGTGCTGGCAGCGGTCTCGTGGCTCAGGCCCTTAAGGCATTTGGCTACCAGAATGTGGTGGGCCTCGATCCGTCCATGGCGATGCTACGGCGGGCATGCACCAAAGGGCTTTACCGACTGTGCCTTAAAACGGCATTGGGGGCGCCGGCGGCGCTGGCCGATCATCGCTTTGATGCCATCCTGGCCGCCGGTGTTTTGAAGGCCGGTCATGCGCCGCCGGCGGCGCTGGGCGCGTTGGTGCGCGCTGTCCGGCCGAAGGGCATTATTATTTTCAACCTTCAAGCCGACAAGGTCGCGGCGGAGGAATACAATCGCATGCGCCGCCGGCTGGAAACGGGCCACCAATGGCGGCCGCTGATCGCAACGCTGCCGTTTGATCCCTTACCCGGGGTTGCGGCGGAACAGAAGAACGTCATCTACGTCTATCAGACAGCAGGCACGGCCACCGGCGACATGCCCCCCCAACCATAATCGTAGACCGAGGAAATTGAACCCATGGCCTTTGTGATCGTTAAACCCAAACGGGACAAATCCCTCCTGCGCTGCCATCCCTGGGTTTTCAGCGGGGCTGTGGCCAAGACCCGCGGCCAGCTTCAACCCGGAGATACCGTCGATGTCGTCACCCCACAGGGCAACTGGCTGGGGCGGGGGGCCTACTCGCCGCGATCCCAGATCTGTGTACGCATCTGGACCTTTGATGAAGATGAAGCCATCGAAGCGCCGTTCTTCCACCGTCGGATCGAAAGGGCGGCGGCCAACCGGCGCGAGTTGGTCGAACGACAACAATTAACGGGCTATCGTCTGGTGAATGCCGAATCCGATGGCCTTCCTGGTGTGATCATCGACCGCTACGGTGATTACCTGGTCTGCCAGTTTCTGACGCTTGGCGCGGAAGTTTGGAAAGACACGATCGTTCAGCAGCTTCAAGCGCTGATGCCGGTGGCGGGTATCTATGAGCGCTCCGACAGTCCTGTGCGCGACAAGGAGGGCTTGCCCCGTCAAACCAGTGTCCTGGCGGGGAATGCGCCGCCCGCAACGATCGAGTTTCATGAAGGCGCCCTCCGTTTCTGGGTCGATGTGCACAACGGGCATAAAACCGGATTTTATCTGGACCAGCGCGACAACCGCCGGCAGATGAACGGCCATGCCGATGCCGCTGAGGTTTTAAACTGTTTCGCCTACACGGGCGGCTTCGGGGTGGCCGCCCTGAAAGCGGGCGCCCGCCGGGTGACCAATGTTGATCTCTCCGCCGCCGCACTGGACTTGTCACAGCGCAACATCCTGCTTAACGACCTAAATCCGGATCAGGTCGAACACGTCGAAGCGGATGTTTTCAAGCAGCTGCGCTATTATCGCGATGCGGCCCGTCGTTTCGATTTGATCGTTCTTGATCCACCCAAATTTGCCGACTCACGGGCTCAGGTCAGTCGGGCCAGCCGGGGCTATAAAGATATCAATCTGCTGGCCATCAAACTGCTGCGGGAGGGTGGTTATCTGTTTACGTTTTCCTGTTCGGGCCTTATCGAGCCGGAGCTGTTTCAGAAGATCGTGGCGGATGCCGCCCTGGATGCCGGACGCGAAGTTCAGATCGTGCGGCGATTGAACCAGGCCGCCGACCACCTAACGGCCCTCAATTTTCCGGAAGGCCACTATCTCAAAGGCCTCCTTTGCCGCGTCTGGTAGGATGGAGCAGATACCATTCAGCATCTGGCTTTTCATCGGCATCGCCGGCTTCCTTTTTACCATCAAGGCGCTTTACGGCATCAGCATCGCCGTGGTCTTGCCGATAACCCGGGGTGCGCTTTATGTATCAACAGCGCGGTGCCGGGTCTCCGCCGCTCTGGAAGTCATCGATCTTAAGCCGGGCCAATTGCTGGTGGATCTCGGGTGCGGTGACGGCCGCGTGTTGCGATCGGCCCGCCGGCACTGCCAGATCAGGGCCGAAGGCTATGAACTCAACCTGCTGGCTTTTTGCAAAGCCCGCCTGCTCAGCTGTTGGTATACCGGCATCACCATTCACCTGCAAAACTTTTGGGGGGCGGATCTGTCCCGCGCGGATGTGGTCTTCTGCTATCTCTTCCCCGACGTCATGTCCCGGCTGGCCAGGAAGCTAAGTGAAGAACTCAAACCGGGCGCAACGGTCGTATCGTGCAATTTTCCTTTGCCGGGATTTACCCCGCAGCGGGTTCTTCGACCAGGCAGCCCGTTGACCAATGATCCCATCTTCATTTACCGGATTCAGGCCGCTTCCAGCGATCAGCAGCCTGTTGGGGATAAGCGACCATGATTCTCTATGATACGGCCCATAAAATGAGCTTTGTCGAATTCGGCATTCAAATTCCCATCTTTGATAGCAAGGCTTCCCGAACGTTTGCGCTTCTCAAGGACCATAGCGTTCTGGGACCGCGCTTGAGCGAATGGCATTGCGGCCGGATTAAGGAAACGATCACCGAGGCGGATCTTTTGCGCACCCATTCCCGTGCCTACGTGGCGCGTCTGTTTTCCGATGCATTGGAAGACGAGATTGTAACAACTTACGAGCTAATCGACGAGCACGGCCGTTATTTTCGCTATGATCCCAATGTGGCTACCGAACCGCTGAGCGGTCTTTTCAACCGCATCCGGCAACGGGTCGCCGGTACCACCCAGTGCGGACGGATCGCTCTGGAAAAAGGTTTCTGCTTTTACTTCGGGGGGGGCATGCACCACGCTCAGCGCGATTTCGGAAGCGGTTTCTGCCTGCTGAACGATGTGGTGATCGCCCTGCGCAAACTCCAGTCTGAAGGCCAGATCCAGACGGCCTGGGTCATCGATGTTGACGCCCACAAGGGTGACGGCACCGCGGCTTTGACCCGCGGGGATGACACCATCACCACCTTGAGCATTCACATGGCGCGGGGCTGGCCCTTGGACGGTGAACCCGTCATGCCCGACGGCCGACCGAACCCCTCTTTTATTCCCAGTGATATCGATATTCCCATCGCCGCCGGAGAAGAAGACCGATACAATGCGGCCCTTTTGGAAGGACTCTATCGACTGGATGCCGGCCGGCGTCCGGATTTGGCGGTGGTGGTCTCCGGTGCCGACCCCTACGAGAAGGACGAACTGCCCTCAACGCAGGAACTGCGTTTGAGCATTGCCCAAATGGTGGCGCGCGATCGGTTGGTCTACCGGTTTTTAAAAGATCGCCGGATTTCGCATGCGGGCCTGATGGCCGGCGGGTACGGTGGATCCGCCTGGGAAATATACAGCCGTTTTTTAACCTGGGCACTGCTCGATCGCCTGGGGGACGATAAGCGCCCTGCGGATTGACGGGGTGCGACAGGCTTTGCTAAAGCTTAACGAAGACTTATTTTGAATCATTAATATTTCATCCAAGGCTGACTTTCTGATCATCCCAACACACACCGCGACCAACTGCCCGCCGAATTCCAGGTCACGGTACCCTCAAGCGAAAGGAGGACCGACATGCTGGTCAAGATCTTCATCAAGAGGCGTTTCAAGAAAGGTAAGGCCAGAGAGATCAGTGCCATTTTGAAAAATTTCCGCGCCGGGGCCATGGACCGCCCTGGCTATGTCTCGGGCGAAACCCTGGTTTCCTATGACGATCCGCAGAACATGCTCGTTATCAGCACCTGGCAGGACATGGAAAGCTGGCTGGCATGGAAAGACAACCCCAAACGCAAAGAATTTGAAGCCATGCTGGAGCTTTACCAGGAAAGCCCGACGAGCTACGAAGCCTTCATGCTGGGGGGGCCGCCTCAGCTT
>JASJED010000003.1 GCA_030065585.1 Desulfobacterales bacterium
TATCGGCATGGCGGACCGTGACTCGAATCCGATAGCGGTCGTCCCCCCTCGGTATCGCCTCAGCAGCTTCCACGTCCGCCTCGCCAGCCCCGGCGGCGACGGCCGTTAAAAGGACACCCAGCAGGATCATCATGGGCGATTTCATTGGTATTGTCCTTGGCGCCTGTCCCCGCACCGGCCTGTTTGCGCGAAGGACCGGCACTACAGTCGGGGCGTTTATTAGGGAGCGGCTTCAGGGCGAGAGCTGGCGGGCGTCTTCGCCGTCGCTGGCCCCCTCGGGGGCTCGCCAGCCGACGAGATGCGGCGCATCGGCCTGATGATCCAGGGCCGCAGGGGTTTGGCCGTGCTTGTACTCCAATTCCAGGCGATGCTTCTCCAGTTCGGTCCGGCTTTCGATGGATTTGCGCGCCAGGAGGTAGCGCAGGTAGATGACCCATATCAAAAGCCCCAAGGAAACCACCGCCAGGGCGATAAAGAACCACCGGTAGCGAATCAGCGTCTCGACCCCCAACTGGCTGATGTAAACAATAAAGTTGGGAACCACCCAATAGGCCATGATGCCCATCAGCACCAGGAAGCCGATGATAAAGATATTGTAGTGGCTGACGCGCAGCAGAAAACGTTCGAGCATCGAGGCATCTTCCGAGGGGCTGAGCGCCGCGTTGTCTTCTTTGAGCCGATCGCCGTAAAAAATGGCGAGATAGGCCTTGACCACGAAGGCAAACAGCAGGATGCCGCCCACCGGCAACCCGAACGCCGCCGCGAACCAGGCCCGAAAGGGAAAAGGCCTTTCACGCGTGTGCAGCTTGAGCTGGTATTGTTCGACGGGGCCGAAATTCTGCTCGAAATAGTATTTGTCGAACTGGCTGAGGTTGCGGCCGTCGGATTCGTAGATCACTTCGCCGGTATTCGTGGAAACCTGAATGACGGACTGTCGTCCCGATTTCATGGCCGCCAGTACAAAGATTTCGAGTTCGATCAGGAACAGACCGACGGCAATCACGATGAACAGCGTTCGGTTTTCCCTGATGATGGCCATGAGGTTTTTTTTTGACATTTGGGTGACCTTCTGGTTTTATGTGCGGCTTGATCCGCCAAGACCGTCACCGCAGGGCGATCCCCGTGGCGGCCGCGCCGGATCCAATGCTGGCTCGATCTCCATACCACATGCCTGGCGCCGGATACAAGGCGGCCCGGACGAAGGAACCATATGCGATGAAAACGATACGCGCCAACGCCAAAGAACGCATGACCGGTTTCTGCCGGGTCTGCCCGGTGTGCAACGGCCGGGCCTGCGCCGGGGAAGTACCCGGCATGGGGGGCATCGGCACCGGTGCCGCCTTCCGGGCCAATCTCACATCCCTGGCGGCCTTCCGGCTCAACATGCGCCTGTTGCACGATGTCGAAAACCCCGATCCATCCACGACCATATTAGGGCTGCCCCTCGCAATGCCCGTTCTGGCCGCGCCGATCGGCGGTGTATCCTTCAACATGGGGGGCCAGGTGTCCGAGGAAGACTATATTGCGGCCAAACTCAAGGGCTGCCAATCCAACGGGATCATCGGCTGCACCGGAGACGGCGTGCCGCCATTCATCCACGAGGCCGGTTTCGCGGCGATCACCGCGCTCGGCGGTCACGGCATCCCCTTCATCAAACCCTGGGCCGACGCGGAACTCGATCAAAAACTGGAAAAGGCCCTGGCCACCGGGGCCACCATTGTCGGCATGGATATCGATGCCGCCGGTCTGGTGACCCTCAAGCTCATGGGCCGCCCCGTCACCCCCAAGCCTCCGGAAGAAATTGGCGCCCTGATTGCGCGCACGCCGGCGCAATTCATTTTGAAAGGCATCATGACTGTGGATCAGGCCCGCCTGGCCGTGGAGGCCGGCGCAGCCGCCATCGTGGTTTCCAATCACGGCGGCCGGGTCCTGGACCACACCCCTGGGGCCGCCGAGGTCCTGCCCGAAATTGCCGACGCCGTCAAGGGACAGATCACCATCCTGGCGGACGGCGGCATCCGCTCCGGCGCCGATGTCCTCAAGATGCTGGCCCTCGGCGCCGACGCCGTCATGATTGGCCGCCCCTTCTCCGTGGCCACCGTGGGCGGGCTCGAAGAGGGGGTGACCACGTACATCGAGCAGATTCGCAACGAACTGGTTTCGGCCATGGTGCTGACCGGATGCCGCGATCTGGCTTCCGTCGACCGCCATATCCTACGGCCCGGCGGGTCGCCGACAGCCTGAAGGCGGGAAAACGCATGCAAAAGGTAATTATATCGGTTCTGGGGCAAGATCGTCCGGGGATCATCGCGGCCATCGCCAACATTCTATTTGAAAACGACGGCAATATCGAGAACGTCAGCCAGACGAGCCTGCAGTCGGAATTCGCCGGGATCTTCATCGTGGCCATTCCGGACATTCTGGCCCAGGACGATCTGGCCCAGCGCATGGCGGTCGCCCTGGACGGCATGGATCTCCAGGTGCACATCAAACCGGTCGAAGCCCGGCACGTCGCCGACACCCCGTCCGCGGTCGAATCTTTTATCATCACGACCCGCGGCCCGGATCAGAAAGGTCTCGTGGCCCGCATGACGACCATCATCGCCCGCCACAATGTCAACGTCACCAACTGCCAGGCGGTCTTCAAGGGCGGTGACGACCCCAACAGCAATATCATGATCTATGAAGTGGATATTCCCGCGGACACCGACCAGCAGATGCTTTTCAGCGAACTGCGCCAAAAAGGCGCCGACTTGAACCTGCAGGTCAGCATTCAGCATCGGGATATCTTTGAAGCCTTGAACCGTATTTGACCACCGGAAACGTCCCGCTCAAGGGGCGCGGGTCCGCACGACAATCATCTGATCATCACCGGGCCGTGCTGTCGGCCGGGCGCTTATCCGCAAGATGGGAATTAATATGCTGACACGTAGAGAGATCCTCTCCACCCTGGAAATGCTGCAAAGCGAGCACCTGGATGTCAGAGCCGTCACGATGGGCATCAACCTGATGGACTGTGTCAGCAGCGACGCCGCCGCTCTGCGCCGAAACATCGAGACCAAGATCAAGACCCTGTCCGCCGGTCTGGTGGACGCCTGCGAGCGCGTCGGGGACAAGTACGGCATCCCCGTGGTGAACAAACGCATTTCGGTGAGCCCCATCGCCGTGGTGGCCGCCCCTTTGGCGCCGGCCCAGATGGTCGACGTGGCTCAGAGCCTCAACGACACGGCCGCCGCAGTAAATGTCGATTTTATCGGCGGCTACTCGGCGCTGGTGGAAAAGGGCTTCGCCCGGGGCGACCGCACCTTGATGGAGTCCATACCGGCGGCCCTGGCCCAGACGGACCGTGTGTGCGCCTCGGTAAATGTCGCCAGCACCCGGGCCGGGATCAACATGGACGCCGTATTGATGATGGGCAGCGTCATCAAGGAAGCCGCGCGCCGCACGGCCGATCGGGACGGTATCGCGGCGGCCAAGCTCTGCGTCTTCGCCAACATCCCGCAAGACATTCCTTTTATGGCCGGCGCCTATCTGGGCATCGGCGAGCCGGATGCGGTCATCAACGTGGGCGTCAGCGGCCCCGGCGTCGTCAAAAAGGCCATCGATCGCGCCCTGGGTGCCAATCCCGGCCAGGATCTGGGACAGATCTCCGAATTGATCAAGCAAACGGCCTACAAGGTCACCCGGATCGGGGAGTTGATCGGCCGCGAGGTGGCCATGAACCTGGGGATCGAATTCGGGGCTGTGGATCTCAGTCTGGCGCCCACGCCCAATGTCGGCGACAGTGTGGGGGAGATCTTCCAGAGTCTGGGGCTGCTGAATATCGGCGTGCCGGGCAGTACGGCGGCCCTGGCCATGCTCAACGATGCCGTCAAGAAAGGGGGCGCCTTTGCCAGCTCGCATGTCGGCGGGCTCAGTGGCGCGTTCATCCCCGTGAGCGAGGATCTCAACATCGCCGCGGCCGCCCGCCGCGGGCATCTGACCCTCGAGAAACTGGAAGCCATGACCAGTGTGTGCTCGGTGGGGCTCGATATGGTGGCCATTCCGGGCAGCACCAGTGACGAAACCGTCGCCGCCCTGATCGCCGACGAAATGGCCATCGGCGTCATCAACCATAAAACCACGGCCACCCGCCTGATCCCGGTGCCCGGGAAATCCGCCGGCGAGCATGCCTATTTCGGGGGGCTGTTGGGGGAATCGGTCATCATGCCGGTCAACAATGCCGAAGGCCGCAACCGCTTCATCCTGCATGGCGGACGCATACCGGCGCCGATCCACAGCATGAAAAACTAGGTGGTGCCCATCCAGAAAAGGCATCTTTCGGCCCAGTCCGGCGTTCTCGCGCTTTTGAAATCCTCGACGTAGCTTGACTACGCCTGTGGTTTCAAAATCACTGCGGCCTTGGCCTGAACCAAAATCTACCATTTCTGGACGGACACCATGTGGTTTTTCCCTGCTACGCCCCCTACCCCAGCAGCGCTCGATCCGAAGCAAATGTTTCGCCCTGGGATGCGTAAAATCGTGCCAACAGGTCCTCGACCGTCAGCCGGGTTTTCTCCTTGCCGGCCACATCTAGGATAACCCGGCCACGATGAAGCATGACCAGGCGATTGCCCAAGGCCAGCGCGTGGGACATGTTGTGGGTGACCATCAGGGTCGTCAGCTCGCGGGCTGCGATGAGGCGGCTTGTCAGATCGAGGATCTGCGAAGCTGTCTTGGGATCCAGCGCGGCTGTGTGCTCGTCGAGCAGCAGCACCTCTGGCTGGATCAGGGTGGCCATCACCATGGTCAGCGCCTGCCGCTGACCGCCCGAGAGCAGCCCGACCCTCGCCTTGAGGCGATCTTCCAGCCCCAGGCCAAGGCTTGCAAGCTGTTCGCGAAACAGAATGCGGTGATGGGCTTTGACGCCGATTCCCAGACCGCGCCCCCGGCCCCGTCTTACGGCCAGGGCCAGATTCTGCTCGATGCTCAGCGACGCACAGGTGCCGACCAGCGGGTCCTGAAAGACCCGGCCGATCAAGGCCGCCCGCCGGTATGCGGGCCAGGCGGTCACATCCCGCCCCCCCAGCCAGATGCTGCCGCCGTCGACAGCGAAAGTCCCGGCCAAAGCGTTGAGCAGGGATGATTTGCCGGCGCCGTTGGATCCGATGATCGTGACGAAATCACCCGGGCGGATGTGCAGATCGATCTCATCCAGGGCGATGACTTCGTTGATCCCGCCGCGGTGGAACCGCTTGCCGATGCCATCCAGGCGTATCATCGCCTGCTCCAGCGGGCCTTGATCGTCGGCACCGTCAGGGCCAGCACCACCAAAAGCGCGGTTATCAGGTTCAAGTCGCTCGGTGTCACGGCAAAACGGCCCATTTTGAAACTAAGGGCCGCGGCAATCGCCACGCGATAGACCACCGACCCGCAGAGGGCCGCAATGCAGCCGCGGGTGATGCCGCCGCGTCCCAGGAGCGTTTCTCCCACGATGACCGAAGCCAGGCCGGCGATAATGGTGCCAACCCCCATGTTCACATCGGCGGCGCCCTGGTTCTGGGCCACCAGGGCTCCACTCACGGCCACCAGGGCGTTGGACAACCCGACCCCCAGAATGATGATTTTGTGGGTGTTGACCCCCTGGGCCGTGATCATGCGGGGATTGTCGCCGGTTGCCAGGACCGCCAGTCCGAGTTCCGTGTGCAGGAACCAGATCATCGCAACGGTGGCCACCAGGGCGACGGCGGCAAAGAGCAGCAGTGCCGCCAGATACCCGGGCAGGCCCCAGGCCATGATGGGATCGAGCACGGTCGTTACACCCAGGAGAGAAACGTTGGGCCCGTCCATGATCCGGATGTTGACCGAGTATAGGGCAATCATCGTCAAAATCGAAGCCAGCAGGTGCAGAATCCGTAATTTGGTATTCAGCAGGGCGGTCACGCAACCGGCCAGGAAACCGGCAACCATGGCGATGATCAGCGCGATAAAGGCATTGACACCATTGGCGATGGCGACAGCCGATACGGCCGCGCCGAGGGGCAGGCTGCCGTCAACGGTCAGATCGGGGAAATCCAATACGCGGAAAGTCAGATAAACGCCGAGAACCATGATGCCGTAAAGCAGGCCCTGCTCCACGGCACCGATGAAGGCATACCAGGTCATGAGGCGACCACAAGCGGCGGATCAGCGGTAGATCTTGTCGGCCGTCTCAACGATGGCCGGGGGGACCGCGACCCCCATTTGCCGGGCGAAGTTCAAGTTGAGATGCAGCTCAAGTTCTTTTTGGGATTCCACCGGCATGATCCCAGGATCGGCCCCCTTGAAAATTCGCTCGGCCATGGCGCCGGTCTGGCGCCCGTGCTGGTAGTAGTCGAAACCCATGGCCGCGACGGCGCCGCGTTTGACGCTGTCCACATCGGCGCAGAAAAGGGCCACCCGATGCTGGATGCAAACCTTGAGGGCCGACTCCAGCGCCGATACGACCGTATTGTCGGTGGGCACAAAAACCGCATCCACTTTTCCGATCAGGCTCTGGGCGGCCTGGTAGACATCACTGGATTTGGAAACCGTGGCTTCGACAACGGCGAATCCGCGTTTTTCACCGATGGCACGAATGCCCGCGACCGTGGCCTTGGAATTGGCCTCGCCGGCATTGTAGAGCAGGCCCAGACGTTTAAGATCCGGAAAAAAGCGTCGCACCATGTTGAGGTGTTGTTCCAGGGGCAGGCGGTCGGAGACCCCCGTAATATTTTTTCCGGGCCGGTTCAAATCACGAACCAAACCCGCCGCCACCGGATCCGTGATCGCGGTAAACAAAAACGGCGTGCGCCGCATGTGCGGCGCCTTGCGCAACGCCTGCGCCACGGCCTGGGCTGTGGGGGTGGCAATCGCCACGATCATATCCGGATTTTCGCCCATGATCTGTCCGGCGATCTGGCCGGCCGTGGCCATGTTGGCCTGCGCATTGTGGACTTTGTAAATGACGGGGATTTCACGTTCGGCCAGGTAATCGCGCAACCCGTTGAGGACGGCATCCAGGGCCGGATGCTCCACAAACTGGCTTACCGATACTTGGTAGGGCTGGGCCATGGCCATCGAGGGCAGCAAGAGCAAAAGTCCCAACCCCACTAAAATCTTGGTTTTCATATCGTCTCCCCGGAGGGCGGCCTGGCTGACTGACGGTAAACCGACCGCATCCTGAATCCAATCTACGTTATACGCTTCGTTTGGCTCTCATAGCATAAAACCAGATGAGCCTCCAACGGAAATCCCCCGCGCGCCGCCCCTCTGGGCAAGCAACGGATCTTGTTTTCCGAATCCTGCCACGGCCGGCAGGCTGATCTTGAATTGACGGGTTTGGCGCGCCTGCAGTACACTTGACCTGCAATCAACGTCTATGGCCTTTGCCCAAGCATACGACCGGGGCCCCCATCAAAGCCCGGTCATCCAAGGGGTCACATGCCTGAAAACCATCGTCGGCAATACATTCGCAATATCGTCTTGACCGCCCTTTTGATTGCTTTGGCCATTGCAAGCGCCACGGCCTGGCTCCATCGCGGACTGGCCCAATCTCCCTTGAAGCACGTGGATGCCAGGGCCGAAACCCATCTCGAAGAGACCATGACCCGGGCCGCTTATACCTTCGCCGCCGTCCGCGGTATCAACGCTTTGATATCGATGATTCAGGGCACGCAACTGGCGGTTTCGCCGGCCGGCGTGGGGGTGAGTTTGAGCGTCGGTGAAATCCTGGACCCGATCAACGATCTCGCCGAGCGCTTTTCATGGATCATGCTGGTCAGCACGACATCGCTGGGGCTGCAACGGGTCCTGATGGAGATGAGTAACTGGATCGGAATCCAATGCCTGCTGACCGCATCCCTGATGGGCTTTGCGCTATCGCTTTGGATCAAGGGTGTGGGCCGCATGCAGGTCCGCCGTTTGGCATGGCGCACCTTGG
Source organism: Desulfobacterales bacterium (assembly GCA_030065585.1). Taxonomy (GTDB): domain Bacteria; phylum Desulfobacterota; class Desulfobacteria; order Desulfobacterales; family UBA5852; genus JABZFP01. Next base: position 7,940 of record JASJED010000003.1, read on the forward strand.
CTCTGGCCCTCGTGGTGCGCTTTTTTATTCCCTTCAGTGCCAACGTATCGGAGAGCGTCTACACCCGTTTCCTGGCCGCGCGCTATGCAAACGCGACCCAAGCGCTAGAGACCTTGCGACGGGATTTAAGAGCCACGGCGACAATCGTGGCCCAGGATCCGGCCCCCAGCGAAGCGCAGGGCTATATTGAAGACATGCGCCAACTTTTCCAGGAGACCCGCGATCTTATCGATATTCGCAGGCATATTGACGTATTGAAGATAAAATTGACCCATCTGAGCAGCTACACCGTCAATTTGATCGTGGTCTTCAGCCTGCAAACCATACTACTTCCCCTGTTCGTTCTCTGGCTGCTGACGCGTTTCGTCAGATCGACCCCGCATCTGGTCGTGGCACCATTGGCGGCGGGTCTGCGCAACGGGCAAACCATCGCGCAGACTAAGCGCAACGATGCCCGCAACGACGCTCACAGCGGCTGAAACCAATTCCGAATGCCTTTACAAAGAGAGTGGATAATGGTTAGATGTGGTGTTTGGATACACAAAAAAAACACCTGCTTCAGGCGTTTTGAGGGCCCGCCGGCGCCCGGTGCGGCCCTTGGCGGTATAGGGCATGGCAGGGCGGCCATTGATTCGGTGACAAACGATGAAGTAAACTGCGCGGCTTTTCCTGGCGAGGCTGCTCCCCATTTCCTTTTACGCCAAACGCGTGCAGGTTGTGAAACGATGAAACGAAATCCGTTATGCCGGATCACATCAGCCAGAACCAAAGCGGCCCGGAGGTAACCAACCGTTGGGCCGAACCATGGCGCAAGGCTTATCATCGTTTTTTAAAGATTCGCGGCCATCCCCGGGAGATCAGCCTGGGATTCGCCCTGGGATTGTTTGTGGGCATGTCGCCCTTCATGGGGCTGCATACAGCGATTGCGGTCCTACTGGCCGCCCTCTTCAAATGGAACAAGTTTTCGTCGGCGCTGGCGGTCTGGATATCCAATCCGATCAGCGCGCCGATCATCTACGGGCTTACCTATTTGATCGGTGCCAAGGTGCTCAATTATGAAAATAGCTACACCCTGCCCCAGCATTTCGATCTGGATGGGCTGCTGGCGATCATCCGCGGCGCCCCCGAGCTTATCTGGGTGCTCATCGTTGGGGGCCTCGTCACCGGTATGCCGCTGGCCGTCATCGGTTATTTTGGCGCCTACTTCGCCATTTATGAATACCGCAAAAATTTGCGCCCCAAACTGCGCATTGAAAAAGCATCGGACATCGCGCGCAAGATCAAGAACCGCAAGGCCAGGAAGAAAAAAAAGAAGAAGAGAAGAAAACGCCGTTAGGCCCACTTGAACTTCGGGACATCCCCAATGAGGGCGACTTTGAACGACGCAACCCACCTGCAGAGCAGCATTGTCAGTCAAATCATCGACGGCTCGATCACGATTGATTCGATTGGTGAATATCAAAGCATGCTCAAGATATTTCCGGACAACCCTTATCTGCACCGTGCCCTGGCCGATCTGCTGACACGGCGTCGGTCGTTCGTCGCCGCCGCGGAGTACTACGACAAAACCGCTGGGCTTTTTATCCAATCCGGAATGGTGCTCCAGGCGATGGTGGCCAAAATGCTCCAATGGCAAATCGCCAAACCCGATTTAAAGGCCATCAAGCGTTTCTATCACCATTTGCTGGAACAAAATCCCCGTACCACGCCTCTAAGTATGTTCTTTGCGGCCCTGTCCTTTCACGAACTTACGGCGATCATCACACGCTTGGAGCGTTTCGTTCTGCCTGCTGGGAAAGTCGTCAAAAAATTTGGCGACAGCGAAGCCAATCTCTACATGATTGTCTCGGGCAATCTCATTCGGCGCACCTATCCCAGTTCCAATCAGTTCGCCCCCAAGGAACAACTTATCGAAACGCCCGAAATCGAAGTCTTTGGTGAGATCTACCCCCTGGATACGGAACAATTGTCGCAATCCTATACGGAGAGCACAAGCCGCGTGGAACTGGCCAAATTGACCCGGGAGAGCCTCGTGGCGATATGTTCCGACTACCCTTCGGTGGCAACGGCCCTGGAAGAATTATTCGCGAATCTGGCCCAGACGGCGACCGCCCATCAGATCAAACGCCGCATGCGCCGCCACCCGATACCCGTGCGGATCAAGCTCGAAGTCCTGCATGTTCATGATCGGATGCCACGGTTTGCCGGCAGCGGTTATGTCCGCGACCTGTCGATCGGCGGCGCCTGCATTCTGCTGGATGATGTTGTCGATGATCGCCTGGCCCATCACATGGTTGACAAGGAAGCGCGCATCGCCATGAGTCTGCCCAACGAAGCGATGGCTCTGAATGTCCGCGGTCATGTGATCTGGTCACGGGAGCTGGTCAGCGAGGGCCAAGCGACGCACGCGCTTGGTATTCAGTTTCAGCCCATGCCGCCGAATCTCAGCGGCTTGTTGCTGGTTTTCGCCGACAATCTTTACCATGCCAGCTAATCCGTCGATGGGCACTGCGCAGCCACCGTCCCCCGACCTGATCCGCGTGGGGGTTCTATCGGATACCCACGGTTATTTGCACCCCCAGATTGCATCCGCTCTGCAAGGTGTTCATCGCATCATTCATACCGGCGACATCGAATCACCGGAAAGCCTGACCGCCTTGGCCCAGCTAGCGCCGCTCAGCCCCATTCGCGGTAACATGGATTTCGGTGACTGGGCTGCCGCGCTGCCGACCGAAGAGTTTATTGAAGTGGGTAGCATATTGATATATGCGCTCCATGATCTAACCCGGATGACCCTCGATCCTGAAGCCGCAGGGATACGGGTCATCCTCAGCGGCCATACCCACCAACCCCGGGCGCGCTGGCAGGGCGACCGCCTGTACTTAAACCCCGGCAGTGCCTCGCTCCCCCGCCACGGACGAGCCCCCAGTGTGGCCATTTTGGAAATCAACGGCGCACGCATTGCCTACCGCATCATCGAGCTGGCACCTATTTAGAGAACGTATCTCACAATTAAGATCAGGGTTGCCAACAAGGCGTGAGGCGGCGAGAAAGCGCAACCGGATCTTTATTGGGGGGGGGAGACAGCGCCCATCCTAACGCGCACGCGAAGCCATCCACTGCAGCGCGGCCACAGCTAAAATCCCGACCAACGCCAACCCACCGGCCATCATGAATTCCGTGTTCAGCTCCGCGGGTAGAACGTTTACCATCGTTAGGCCGCCATCATGCAGGCTGGCGGTTTTCCACGGCCAGATTTTCCGCAGCGAACCGATCATCAGGCCGGTCAGACAGGCCAGGGTCAAATTGTGGTAGCGGTGCAATAACCAGTTTAAGATGCGCACGAAAAGGATGAGGCCGGTCGCGGCCCCGGCCGCAAACACCACCAGCGTAAGCAGATCCAGACGGTGGACGGCATCCAGGATCGTTTGGTATTTGCCGAGAAGTACCAGAATGAAGGAGCCGGAAATACCGGGGAGGACCATGGCACAAATCGCGATCGCGCCACAGATGAATAGAAACATCCGTGAATCGGGCGTGGCGATGGGCACAATCCCCACCAACAGATAGGCGGCGGCGGCGCTCAGGAGCAACCCGGCAAGCGTCGCCCCCCGCCAGGCCGGGATACGGCGTCCGACCATCAAAGCCGATGCCAAGATCAGACCGAAGAAAAAGGACCAGACACTTACCGGCTGGTTGACCAGCAGCCAACTTAAAACTTTGGCCAATGAAAAAATGGCGCTCAGGATCCCGCCGAAAACCGAAAACAGGAACGGTAGCGGGATCTTCTGCAGGGCGGCCTTGATTTGCAAAGCTGCCAAGCAGCGGATAAAGCCAAGATCAAACGATCGGATCGACTGCAGCAATTCTTCATAAATCCCTAAAACGAGCGCCATCGTGCCCCCGGATACCCCCGGCACCACATCGGCCGTGCCCATGCAGAAACCTTTGGCGAAAAGAATAAGGCACGCTTTGATCGAACGTGGTGGCGCATCGGTTGGTGATGATCTTCGCGCCTGCATTGCGGTGTTCATATATCGCTCACTCCACTATTCGCGCTGGCACGGCGTAAGCCGCGTCTTTTGGTGAGGCTCAATCCAAACCACTTAAATTGAATTCAACGTTAATAAGGTTTCGGCCGACATCAACAATCGGAAGCTGGTAGGGATGGACATGCACCCTTAAGATCCCTTGGCGCACTTCCGGCACTTCATCCAGGGCCCGCAATTCTTCTTCAATGTCAGGACCTTTCCACAACCACAGGGCCGCGCCTCTACGAAGTAATGGCATGACCAGACGGGTCAGGCCGACAACATTCGTGACCGCCCGGCTGACGATGATCTCAAAATGGGCTGGGGGCGAAAGCCCGCTGACAAATGCTTCGATGCGCATCTGACGGGCATCCACCTGCTTAAGGTCTAGTTGGCGTATCAGATGGCGAATGAAATTAATTTTTTTTCTCGAGCTGTCGATCAAGGTCATGGGGTCCCAGGGCCGCAGAATCTTAATGGGGATCCCCGGAAAGCCGGCTCCCGTGCCGACATCTAGAATGCGGCCGTCCGACGGAATACGGTCGATCGGGGCGATCGCGTCCAAAAAATGTTTGATCGCAATATCTTCGGGGCGCGTAATAGCGGTCAAATTGAATTTGCGATTCCAGTAGAGCATTTCGGACATATGACGGTGAAAGCATAACAACTGCGCGGAGCTGATATGCAGCCCCAGAAAAGCCGCCCCTTGTCGCAGGAGCTTATGCCAATCGTCATCATTCATGGCCAATAAAAAAGCGGCGGCTGTCGCCTCAGGGCGGGCAGCTTGGCCGCTTGTCTGGTTTCACGGCTTCCGGCATTGTCACCGCAACATTTCGTCAGACCGGCGATCGAAAAGATGGTTCGGCGTATGCGTGGATCAGGTGATGCAAACGCGTTTGACTTCACTGATATCGGTATGCAACCCAAACGACTTATGGATACCGTCCTGTTTCAAAGTATTCATACCTTCATTCATGGCCTGCGTGAAAAGCTGATCGGTAGGGGCCGCCTGTTTGATGAGCTTTTTAATGGCCTTGGTACCCTCCATCAGTTCATGAATGCCCATCCGCCCCTTGTAGCCCGTACCAGAACACTTCTCGCAGCTACCGGGCTTTTGAAGTTGCAGTTCGTCGGTGTATTCGATGCCGGAAGCGGCGAAATAGTCTTCGCCGTAGTCTTCGACGATACTGTCGAATTCTTCCCTATCGGGATGATACGCTTGTCCGCAGGTGCACAGGCGTCGCACGAGGCGTTGCGCCAGAACCGCCAGAAAGGCATCCGAAAAGTTCAACGGATTGAGCCCCATATCCAATAGGCGCGTAACGGTCTCGGGCGCACTGTTGGTGTGCAGGGTCGAAAAGACCAAGTGGCCGGTCAACGAGGCCTCCACGCCGATGGAGGCGGTTTCCTCGTCACGCATCTCGCCGATCATGATGACATCGGGGTCGGCACGCAGAAAGGCGCGCATGATGCGGGCGAAATCAAGCCCAATTTTGGGTTTGGCTTCGACCTGCCGTAAACCGATTTGGGAAATTTCAACGGGGTCCTCGGCCGTCCAGATCTTGACCCCCGGCTTGTTGATGTGACCCAAAGCAGCATGCAGGGTGGTGGTTTTTCCCGAACCGGTAGGCCCGACGACCAGTACCAAACCGTAGGGCTTGGCGAGCACATTTTCCATCACGCCAAAATTGCGTTCGTTGAGGCCCATGTCGGCCAGTTTCATGGCACCGGCGCTGGCCAGGATGCGAAGCACGGCGTCTTCATAGCCCCCGGCCGTGGGCAAGGTGGCCACCCGGAGTTCAAAGGGAGGGATCCCCTTGCGTTTGAACTTTATTTTTCCGTCCTGGGGTAAACGCCGTTCCGCGATATCCAGGCTGGACATGATTTTAAGCCGGGAAAGAATGCCCCGGGCCAGTGAATTGGGGACTTTGATGTATTCCTGGCAAACGCCGTCCATGCGAAAGCGGATGTTGGTGGACTTGGTCTGGGGGGAAGGTTCGATATGGATATCCGAAGCGTTTTTGCGATAAGCGGCGATCAGGCACTGGTCCACCAGTTTGACCACCTTGCTGGAGCTTTCATCGGCTTCGTCGCTGGCCTCGTCGACGTCTTCTTCTTCTTCAAAGGAAACGTCCAGGATTTCATCGAAATTATCGATGACTTCGCTGCTACTGGCCATCTCGGAATATTGATCCGTGGAGTAGAAGCGGTCGATGTAAGCCAAGATGTCTTCGCGCATGGCCACATGGAAATTGATCTTGCTGGTCTTCATCAAGGCTTTGATGTTGTCCGTCTTGTTCAAATTCCGCGGATCGTCGACGAGGACTTCGACCCCGTCCTTGCCCCAGTTCATGGGCACCCATAATTCGTGCTTCAGGAAGGTTTTCTTGAGGTTGCCCAACAATTCGTAGGGTGTCGGAAAATCTTCCTGATAAGATTTAAAGGCACAGCCGTAAAACTGGCTGAAGGATTTGCCGATATCATCCTTGGAGACGCCATAGTTCTCGATCAGAACGGCTTCGACGCTCTTGCGCGTTTGTTTGGATAAACTGGCCGACTGCTGGAGTTGATCGGTGCTCACGATATTTTGGCGCAGCAGATAGTCGTACTTGGATCCGCTGGAAACCCGCGAGCGAACTTGCTCCAGACGCTTTTGGATTTCTTTATCGTCCGGCGCATTTTTTTCAGATTCCTCATATAGATCCAAAGACAAATCGCGATGGTCGCGTTTCTCCATTTCTTCGCCGAGCAAAAATTCGATTCGTCCGCGCTTCTCGGCCGGGATGCGTTGATCGTCAACAATTTTGGTGATTTTGCTGAGCAATTCATTCGGCGAATGCAATTTTAAGAGGCAATCCGCAATTTCCGGGACGATTTTTTCAGGGGGATGGTCCACCACCAAGAGCTTTTCAAATTCGGCCATGGCTTCTTCGAAGAGCCCTAGATCTTTAAAAGCCGAACCGCTGTCAACGATGGCCGGGATATCCTCCTGTCCCGAAAGCGATTTCTTAAGCATTGAAATCTCTTCACTGGAAACACTTCCGGCCTCATCCTTCTCTTTCTCTTCAATCTCGTTTTTAAGATCGTCGATCTTGCTTTCAATCGATTGTTTTTGCTCGTCATCCAGATCGGGAAACTCGCTCAAAAGCTGCTCGTAAATCAATAAGGCCTCTTCAAACAGACCCATTGAAAAACAAACTTCGGCTTCATTGATTTTGGCGTCTGGCGTGGTATCACTCGCGGGCTGTGCTTTGGCCATTGTTGACCTCTCGTTTATAACCCCACTTGCGGGTTTAGTCGTCGCAATTTGCGTTGATTTACCTTTACTACCCAATTTACAACCACGTCCGGCGTGGCTGCAAATCTAACGCTTGAACAATCCTTTAAGTTTGCCTACCGGCTTCTCCGCTTTAAGCTGCGGCAGAATGATGTCGCAGTTAAGCTTAACCATGGCGATGGATACGACCGGGCCCATAATGACCAGCAAATAGCCCTGATCCGTGGCACGCAGGTACAAGCGACCATTTTCGTAAATGACATCCGCTTCGCGCATCCTTTTGAGCACCGGCATCAGTTTGGGCCAGTCGCGGTAGTCGGGGGGCAGGGAGGCCGATTGTGGATCGATGAATTCAAATCGCACCTGGCCATCGTGGGCTAAGAACACGAGACCGTAGACCCCGTCCATTTTGATTACATCTCTAAAGATATCTTGCATCAGCTGTATCCGATTTCTGAAATAGGATATGGGGCGATATTCACAAAGCGTCGCTCAGAACTTGAATGATCTTGTCGCGTGGACACTTGGGATTGACCGTAATCACCGTGTTGTGGTCACCCGCCAACACAATCGTATCGGTCTTGCCCCCACTGTCGAAATAGATCAGTTTCATCTTGCCCAAACGGCAGGCCGATCCAAATTCACCAAAAAGCTGCATTAGACCGGCAACCCGATCATCCTGGTAAATGTCCTCCAGACCACACCGGTCGCCGACTTGATTGCGCAGTAGGCTTTTAATACGCTCAACCATCGACGTTTCCTCAGCCTCAATCGGGGCCGCCTCTTCGAAGACCGTGTCGTCCAAGGTTTCCACGGGCGCTTCCGGTTCATCGGCCAAATCCATTTCGGCCTCATCCTTGATGCGCATGGCTTCGAGAATGATCGGTTGGAGATCGCTGTTGATATTGTTTTCGATCGGTGGACAGTCATTCTGGATCGAGAGGGTCACCTCCTCCCAGGCGAATATCTGATAGGCGGCCTGAAGCCCCTTGAACTGATCGACCCGTGCATCCAACAACTCACCTTCCCGAAAAAACAAGACGCCACCGGCGCCACTCGATTTGTCCACCAAACGGATCGTACACGTGCGCTCCTCCATTTCCATCAACTGCAAGAACATCCCCGAGGAAACACTGTGCAGCGTACCGCCATCGGATTCTTTGCGAAGGGTCTTCATGATTTGGCGCGCCAGATCTTCAATCAGAAAAGGTTTGCTGATATAGCCCACCGCACCGCCTTCCTGGGCCAGACGTTTCATTTCCGGCGTACTGTAGCCGGTAATGATGATGACGGGTATGTCCGGATAGTCCTCCATAATCTTGGCCAGCAGGCTGAACCCATCCATGCGTGGCATTTTCAAATCGGTCACCACGAGCGCAATGGCATGCGCTTGCAGTTGCTCGACGGCTTCCAAACCATCTTTGGCCATAACCACGGAAAAGGTTTCGCGGTATTTTTCAAGCCCTTCCTTGAGCGCCTGAAGCATTTCCAGATCATCATCGACGAAGAGAACCTTGCGAATCATGCCATCAACCTTTTGATTTGATTTTACGAAGCCTTGTCGATATCAACGATTTTGACACCGGCAACATAGTCAACGGCTTCATATTTCTTGATGTTGCCAATCTTGTGGGTAATATCATTCATGCGTCGAATCTGATCATGGACGCGCACGATTAGAGGATACGCCGGATCGTTGGCGGTAAAGGTCGTGAGCATCTCGTTAATGATATTGGTGACAATCGTAAGCGGCTGATTAAAGCGATGGGCCACCCCGCCGGCCATTTCGAGAACGCCCTGAAATTTCTGCCGGTTGTATTTGGCCTGCAACTGTTGAATACGGTTGGAGACATCATCGATAATGCAGCTTATCTTGTGCACCCGGCCTTCGGTTTTGACCAAAGTCGCACACAGTCTGACATAGCGTTCATGTTCCGCCGTCGGGATCAGTTGCAAGATGACTTCTTCGCGACCGACCTTGACAAGATCGCCTAAAAACATAAAAAACAGCTGTCGGTCTTCCGCAATCAGAAGATCGGCAAACGACAGACCCGCCAGTTGGCGTTGGGTTTGTCCCATGACCCGGGCGGCCAGGTGATTGGCTTCCCGTATCGTCCCCTGAACGTCAAATACCACGGCCGCGCGATCAGCATCTTCAAGTTCATCCGATATCCTGTCAGTGGCCGCAGGATCTTCGATCTCGCCGCTCACATCGCGCACGGCACCATCCAGAAAAACGACGACCCCATCATCATCCAAAACCGCTTTGGTCGTCACCGCGCCCCAAATCGGTTGGCCGTCAACGCGGATAAAGGCTAGCGGAATATCATTGATACAGCCGCGGCGTAAAACCGTTTGGACGAGAATGCCGCGATCCTTTTTATTGCGATAGAGGTTGATAATCGGATACCCGATCGCATCTTGAATCGTCGGGAAACCAAATATCCGTATGAAGGGTTGGTTGCAGAAGACAATTTTACCCTCGACGGTTACGCGGTATAAGGCTACCGGAAGATTCCTTACGAATTCGGCGTAATTGCGCAAGGAAGCATCGGCATTGTTGGAACGCAAATTCATCATCGCGATTGGTTCGCGTCCTTTCCTCGGATGCCAGTCATAAAAACCAGCGTCCGGTAAGCAAACACCGGATACTGGTCGAATTATACGCATTCATCATGTTCAACTGCGTTACGGCCAACCGCGGCAACCCGTTATCATATTTCGAGACTCCGGGCTATCCGGTTCATCGTTTGAAGATCCCGTCAGACCTGCCGACCGCGCAAGCCGGGTCGGCTCTATATTTCGATCTTGAAGTTCTCAATCTCCGACTGATATTTTTTGGCCCACGTTGCCAAATCACGCTTAAATTGCCCTTCGGCACCGATCTCATGCGCAATTTCTGAAATCGACTCCAAGACGCCGTGCATTAACTCCTCATCGCTCGTATCGCCGACGAACGAGATTTTATGATCGGCATATTGAAACTCGGCCGCAAATGGATCTAGAAACGGATATAAGTCGGCCTTTTCAACAAATTTACGATTGAGCAAGGTCGCAAAATCAGAATGCCGATTCTTCGTGGTTCGAACGCTGCGTTCGAAAATGACCATCAACTCCTCAACCGCCGTAAGCACCCGCAGAGAGGGCGTCGATGACAGTTCTTCTGCCTCAAGTTCGTCCGCCATCGCATCCCCTAATGAGTCAGCCGGCTGCATGCGGCTGACATGAAACAAGCCACCGTGCTCCTTGGTCAACTTGATTAATCGGGCCAGATCCCGATCATCGCGCAGGCTGTCGCCTGCGCCCCACGAATAGGATCCGCCGCAGACCTGACCATTATTGAATAGAATCAACCCACCTTCGGCGCTTTGCCTAATCCGCACCTCGATGAAGCCGGTTAATTCTTCCGTACGCATTTTTTTAACCAGGCCATCCAAGTCGGTAAACTCCGTACTTAAATCCTGGTAGATCCGCTTGGCACCCGGAATGGTCGACCAGAGATAAATGTCTTCGGTCCTGATTTTATACACGCTGAGCATGTAGTTGGTGGATTCCGTGGATTGAATCAACTGGTCCATCACGTCGCGTCCGGTTTTCTCTCCCTGGCGGCCGGAGACAAACCCGTTGAGCATCTCATCTTTGTCAAAAAACAAAATGCCTTCCGACGAAGATGATTTAAAGTGCAGGGCCCCGCAGCCCACCTCCCCCTGGAAATGCTCGATTAACCTGGGAATTTGCACATAGTAGCTGTTCATGTTACCGAGGGTTGGCTTCTCTCGCGGAATAACAAGCATGCCTTCATTCCCTCACGTATTCTGCCATTAAGAGGATCGATCGTTACGCTTCGAGTGTTGCTGGTGGCCCATGCAATTAACGCCGGCGTCGGCGCAGGCGTTCAATTGAAAGGCGAATACTGTCCTGCATCCGTGTAATGGCCTCCGCCAAGTCGCCAATTTCATCGCCTGATTTGGCTTTGATCTCCACACCGAGTTCACCGACACTGATGCGATTGGCGGCATCGGTCAGGGTGCGAATCGGCTTGACAATCGCACGGCTGGCCAGCAGCGCGATAATGACCACGACGATAAAGGTCGCACCGAACAATATCATGGCATAGCGTTGCGCCTCGTTTAGCGATTGGAACGCCTCGTCTTTGGCCTGCTGAATGGCCAGCACCCAGCCCAGATCGGTTTTACGCGCAAACCCGATCTCGTCCTTACCGTTGCCACCGTCAAATTCAACCAAGCCGCCCTGTTTGGCGTTGGCGGCCGTGACGAGGGGATGGCGACTCAAGTCCTTTTGCTTTTGCACAAACTCCGGAATCTGGTGGGCAATCGCCTTGCCACTTTCGTCCACCAAAAAAGCGTACCCGGTTTTACCCTGACGCCAGGTGGCAATTCTTTGGGAGATGGTGTCGCGGGTCATGGCGGCCGCCAGAACCCCCACGGTTTCACTGTTGTGGATAATCGGCACAGCCAATACCAGCGCTGGTTTTTTGGATGTCTTGCCGATAAGGTTCTGCCAGGCGACGGGATTGCCGGCCATTACATCTTGAACATACTGGCGATCCGAATAATCCTTCAGGTCTTTGCCGTCGTTGCGGGCAACATTCATACCGAAAGTGTCCGTCGTGAACACCAAATACATCCAATCATATTGTTTCTGAACGGTTTTGAGCAGGACCTCCTGCTCATAGCGATTCATGGAGCGCATCGCCGGCAATTCGGCCACAGCTTTGAGAACCCGTATGTTTTTGTCGATCCAGCTCTCGACATCCGCCACCAGGGCCGTGGTGATTTGTTGGCCAAACCGTTCATTGTCGGCATAGATTCGATCGTTGGTCTGCTTGAAGGACAGCCCAAAATAGATCCCGCCCGGAATCAGGCTCACCAGCAGCATCAACAGAACGACCTTGGCGGTCAGACCCATGCCTGATTTTTTCTTGCGTTTCTCGATTTTTTCTGATGGCGCCCCCGAAGGCGGTGGGGTCGGGGGGGGCGTTGTTTGCTGGACCGTCGCCTGCGGGGCTTCAGGGGCGGGCGGCGGTGCTACCGTGGTTTCGGCAACCGGCGGGTTAGCAATGCCAACTGACGGGGGTAAGTCGCCGATGGTCGATTGTTTATCGACCGTAATCACATGCGAACAGGAACGGCACTTGAAGCGTGCTTTGTCACCTTTTATCTTCTCAGGATCAATTCGGTACTTCTTGCCGCATTCCTCACAAATGACGATCATTGTTTTACTCCTTGATAGAGGCTCAGCTCGGGTCGTGTCATCACCGGATTCGATTGATTGGTGTGCATCGCCTTGATGCCCTTCCCCGCAAACGGCTGTGTCCATGCTATGCGCCCAGCCATTCTATCGAAGCCTTCAGTAGCCTTTCTGTTTGATCTTGCTAACCATATTTTGTTTGAATTCTGACTTTTTATCATCACGCTGGATCTCCTGGGCCAGCAGATTGATCAGTTCGGCGGTCTGGTGGGTGGGGAAGCTCTGCAGCGTGTGTCCCAGATCTTCCACCCCGTCTTCGACAATAACCTCGGCCAGCGGGCCAATGGCCAGCGAAAGCTCCGCAATCAAATAGTCAAAAAAGTCTCGATCGGCCTTATGGGTCACACTTTCCACGGCTTCGATGAGATCCAGTTTGAAAAGCTTGGATGCCGCCTCACGCAAATTGGCCATGTTCAGTCCGGTTTTCTGGGCCACTTGGCCCAGGGTCAGTTCTCCGTCCAGCGCCATCAATACACTCAACATATGTCCGTCTAAGGAAAAATTCCCGAGGTCATCCTTGACAACGGGCTTGAAAACAATGGCGGAAATATCGCCGGACGAAAGATCCATCGCCACCCTCCTGAATTAATTGACCCTCCTGCTGACCGTACCATCAGCGCTTCAAATCTTGCACGAGTGTTTCCCGCAACACCTTGAATTCATTCTGGATAAACTGCTTGATCGACACCATCGCGTCTTCGAATTGTTGTGAGGTCACAAATGTTTGTGGCGCAGGCGACGACTGACGGGGCGCTTGGGTTTGAGCTGGGGGTTGCGCGGAACGATCGCTATCCTTCGGCCCGCTGGGTTCGGGATGCCTGGTTTTTTCCATCGGAAGCTCCTGCGTCGCATCTCGTGATACACCGATTTGTTCCTTGAGCTCTTTGTATTTATTCAGTTCGACGTACAGCAACTTCTTTTTTTCGGAAGAAGATATTTTGCCCGGCATGGCCGCGCTAGCAAAACTGGCATATACCGAGTTCAACAACTGGAAGGCCGTCGGATGCGCACCGGCTTTGTTGGACTTGACATAGAGCCCTAATGATCCCAGCAGTTGCAGGAACATCACCAGAATCCGATCTTCTTCATAGCGCTTTTTCAGGCTTTCGACCTGAGCCACAAAACGCCCCATGAGGTCATCCGTGATTTCCCACTCGATCGACATGACAAGGGATTTAAGCTCGTCAAGCGGGTCGGCGGCTTCACCGCCCACGCCGGCGGAATCGGTTTCATCTTCATCGAAAAGCGTATCAAGGCGGTTGGCCAGTTCGTTGTCAACGTTCCTGCCGCTGGCTTCGTCGCTCAATTGACACCTCCTATTTGAGTTCGTCTTTGATCGAACTCATGGTCATCGTGATTATTTTTTTGAGGGTCGGTACAATATTCGTTCCGGTTACGGCACTGGCCTCAAACGCCGGTCGTTTGAGCTGACTGTTGAGGTCCTTTTCCATGGTCGCAAAAGGAAGTATCGGGATGCCCTGTTCCGCCAGATCGACTTTATTGTATTGAAACACCATCGGTATCGAAAAAATACTTTTTTTATAGTTTTTCAGATTCTCGTGAAGATTTTTTAGCGAGAGGATATTTTTTTCGCGACGGACGGCCATTGAATCCGCCACGAAAACGATGCCGTCGACCCCCCGCAAAACCAAGCGCCGCGTGGCATTATATTTGACTTGCCCGGGCACGGTGTAAAGCTGCATTTTGGCTGAATAGCCATTGATCTTGCCGATGTCGATCGGCAGAAAATCAAAAAACAGGGTGCGGTCACCGTGGGTCTTGACGGTGACCATCTCGGTCTGGATCCGATCGTTGAATTTGCCGTAAATATACTCCAGGTTGGTTGTTTTACCACCACGGCCGGGACCGTAGTAAACAATTTTAACCTGAACTTCCCTTTTCTTTAAATTTACGAATGCCATATAGTCATTACCCGAAAATTAAGCCTGAAGATTGAGTTGTCCTAACATCCGGCAGCCGTCTAAGGGGTGTGAATGGGCTCCAGTATTTTCTTGATCTTTTCGACGGATTCAGCGACTTTAAGCCTTAAAAACCCCAAAGACAGATCATTGCCGAATAGCGTAATCAGAAGGAATTCGTTCAGCACTTTGCTAAAGTGGATATTCTCCTTCTTGCCTTTGTGAAACAGCAAAGAGAATTCACCTTCGCCCACGATCTTGGCCATCGCACTGACAGCGCCAAAATTGCCGGCGGCCAGCGCGGCCAGCGAATAGATGTCGTGTTTGTTTTCACCGTCATCAAGACTGGCAATGATGTTACCGGACATGTCAATCAGGAAAACACAGTGGACGCCGATGTCAATTAGATCCGTCTGCAATATTTCGTCGATGTCATCTAACTGTTTTTGACCAAGCGTATAAGACAATGGACGCTCCTCCCTGTATACATTTTAGCAAGCGGATCGCTTCTCATTTAGTATAAGGCAGCGGTCCTGCTCTTGGGGCTCACAGTTGGCCGCGAATCACGCCCTGATGCAGGCGCGAGCGACCCGATTATGGTTTGCGCTGCTTCTTTTGAGCCTACGCCATAACTTGTTATAATTATCAGAAAAAAGCCTGTTTTATCAAGAAAAAAACTAAATTATGGCCAATTATTGCGCGGCTTTTTGTTCCTGAGCCGAGCGCTAACCGCCTGCTGTGGTTTCTCCCTCCGGATGATCATTTGGCCGGCCAATACCATCGGCCGATGGCGCAAAGGGCATCACCACGGTGACTTCGTCTCCTCCCCGGCGCTTGAACTGGGCATCGGGATATCGTTTGCGGAACGTCTTCAGCATGGCCTGGTTTTCCTGCAGCACGGTGGCCACAAAACCGTGGTAGGCATTTTCCCGGGCGATTTCTTCCAACTGCGCCAATAAGTAGGAAGCGATGCCCATACCCTGGAAGTCCTCCCGCACGACAAACGCGACCTCCGCCCGCGACGGATCTTCCTGGGCATAGGTCCCAATCGCCACGACCTCCCGGTGTCCTGACCTTTGGGCGAATCCGACCATGGTCATATTCTTGCGGTAATCGACCAGGGCCCATTGCTTTTGGATAATCTCATGCGAAAACAGCTTCATCTGGTAAAAAAACCGGGAGTAGATCGTCTCCTCCTGCAGTGAATAAAAAAAATTGCGATAGGCCAGTTCATCCGACGGCAGCAGGGGGCGAAAGTGAATCGTGCGGCCGTCGGGTAAATCGAGGGTGCTTTTATAACCCTCCAGGAAAAGCAGGTCTTCCTGTGACGGCGGCAGTTGGTCGGCGAAAATATAATGGCGTTGCTTGGCCGCTCGAACCAGTTGATCGCGAAATTTGGGGTGGGCAATCTGCGCCAATTCCATGACCCGTTGATAAATGCTCTTGCCCTGCAACTCCGCGATGCCGTATTCGGTCACCACGAAATTGACGTCCGCTCGGGTGGTGGCGACACCGGCCCCTCGACTTAAGTGCGGAACAATTCGCGAAACCGTATCCTGGCGCGCCGTCGATGGCAGCGCGATAATGGCGAAGCCCCCCTTGGACATGGCGCTGCCACGCAGAAAATCCACCTGGTCGCCGATGCCGCTGTAAAACAAGTGGCCCATCGAGTCGGAACAGACCTGGCCGGTCAAATCCACCTCCAAGGCCGAGCTGATGGAAATCAGATGGTCGTTGCGGGCAATCACGGTGGGATCATTGACGAATTCCGAGGAACGAAAATAAAAGGCCGGATTGTTATCGACGAACTGATACAATTTTTCGCTGCCCATGCAAAGCGATGCCACCACACGGCCCGGCAGCAAAGATTTCTTGCGGTTGGTGACCACCCCTTTCTCAAACAGCGGCATCAAGCCATCGGTGACGAGTTGGGTATGGATCCCCAAATCCTTCTTCTGATCCAGATAGCGCAAAATCACATTGGGCAGGTAACCGAAACCAATTTGCAGCGTGGCGCCATCTTCCACCAACTGGGAAACGAAATGACCGATACGCCGGGAGATCTGATTTTCTTCGAACCCCGTCACGGTCTCCACCAGCGGTTCTTCATGCCACACGAAACAGTCGATCTCGTCGACATGCACGAAGCTATCCCCCCAGGTGCGCGGCATCCGCGGGTTGACCTGGGCGATCACCAGCGCGGCATGCGCCATGGCCGAGCGGGTGATATCCACGGAAACCCCCAGACTGCAATACCCAAATTTGTCCGGCGGGCTGACCTGCACCAAGGCCACATCCAATCCAATGCGGTGGCTCGCAAAAAGCCGGGGGATCTGCGATAGATAGGCCGGCAGATAATCGATCCGCCCTTCGAAGGCCGCCGTGCGCATGGCCTTGCTGATAAAGAAGAGCTTCAGGGAAAACCGCCGCAGGAAATCAGGATCTTCGACATGCCGCGCCAGCGTCGAGGACAGCATCTGATAGAGCATGATATCCTGCATCTGCGGATCCTGGACCATGGTCTTGATCAAATGCTGGGGCTCACCGCAGCCCGTACCGATAAACACCCGGCTGCCCCGCTTGATCTTGCCCACCGCGTCTTGCGCCGAAAACAGTTTATGTGGACAACAATCCTTGATATCCATCAGGCTCCTCCCGCAAAGACGATGCGGGGATAACATGCCACAGGTAACCACCCGCCGGCGAAGGTTTGGCACCCGAACGGATCGACGGGTCGGTTATCAGGCAGCATCCGTTTGAGATTATTGTGCATTTCGTTTTGCGGTTCTATTCCATCCCAATTCAACCTATTCGTCAAGGTGCCTCCCCGGGCAGGGGGCAACGCCATCGGACGCTTGTAGGGTTTCGCCAGGGCCCTTTCCCGGCGGAGCCACGTGCGCCTACATCGGTTGGTCGTCACTAAATCGTCCCCATGCGATTTTCATTTTGACGGTCCTGTTGTATGATGTGATTCACCATCGGATTTTTTCGGGAAACCTTAAGCCATGAAAACCGCCGGTTCGTTCCAACCTTTTCGACATCTCAAGAAGATGCTGCAAAACCAAGACATCGGCGTTGAGGAGCTGCCGGCCCAGCGTATCGCGCTTACGGATGAAGATCAGCGGGGGGGCGATCGGGATCAGCGCCTCTTCGAAAAGGCCATGGCCGATGTCACCCCGCTTAAAAAAAGGGGCCAGATTCCCCCTGAAACGTCTACCCGCCGGCCCGTCATACCTTCAGCTGCCGATTATGACGGATCTTTGGCCGCCCTTCGCGAACTGGTGCGCACCGGACGGGGATATCGCGTGGCCGACACGCCCGAATATATCGAGGGCACCGGCTATCAGGTCCCGGCCGGAATTGCCCGACAACTTCACCGGGGCACCTTTTCAATCCAGGCCCACATCGATCTGCACGGCATGACGGTTGCCATGGCGCGCGAAACCGTCGACCATTTCCTGCGCGATGCCGTGCGGCGGGGCTACGGTGCTGTGTTAATCGTGCATGGCCGTGGCCTGTCCTCGCCCGCCGAGCCGGTACTCAAGACCAAGGTCGTCCAATGGCTCACGCGGGGTCCATGGCGCAAATGGACCATGGCCTATGCCAGCGCCCGCCTTTGTGATGGCGGCGCCGGGGCGACATATGTGCTGCTGCGCACAAGACCGCAGACCAAACGCCGCCGGCCGTGAGCCTGCCGCCCACCAACCAAGAAAAATCAAGCGGCCATGCCCGCCCATTAAACCCAATATTTATCTTGACAAATAAAATATTGCTGGTATTCTGATTCACTTATTAATCAGGCTGATACTCCTTCACTCACAATCAAGACGGGTGGAGGTTTTTTTTTAAGCGCGCGTGAGGGCCCGCGGCAAAATCGCGGGCATCGATCTTCCCCATTCGAATCCACATCAGTAGAGGTCAGGAAATGAAGAAGGACATTCAAAAGGTCCGGAATATCGGCATCAGTGCCCATATTGATTCCGGCAAAACCACACTTACCGAACGGATCCTGTTTTATACCCAGCGTATCCACGCGATCCACGACGTCAAAGGCAAAGACGGCGTCGGGGCCACGATGGACTCCATGGAATTGGAAAAAGAACGCGGCATTACGAT
>JASJED010000100.1 GCA_030065585.1 Desulfobacterales bacterium
TATCGCCCTGCTCAGGCGGGATTTTGAGGTTGCCGCCCGGCACTATAGCGAACTGATCCGCATCGCGCCCCAAAATCCCAACGGCCATTTCAGGATGGGACTGCTAAAAAATGTGGCTGGCGACCAGCAGGCGGCCATAGGCCATTTTGATCGCGCCTTGGCCTTGGATCCTACCACGCTGGAGGCGTTACGGCAGACAGCCCGCATTTTAGGCGCTCAGAAACGTTTCGATGAGATCATCGCCCGTTGTGATGACCACACCGCCCGGGTCGGTGACAACGCACGTGCGCGCGCCATCATCAGCAGCCTGAAGGGGAATGCCTGGCAGGCCAAGGGGATGGCCGATCAAGCTGAAAAGGCCTACCGCCAAGCGCTGGATCAGGATCCCAATTTCATGCCGGCCTACCATGCACTGGCGGGGATCTATCTGCGGAGCAATCGGGCCGACAAGGCCATTGCCCAGTATGAAGCCGCTCTGGCACAGAATCCCCGCCAGGCGGGACTGCACACCATCCTGGCGACGATTTACGATCAGCAGGGGCAGCCGGACAAGTCCGAACAGCATTATCGCCAGGCGCTGGAGATCAATCCTGAATTTGCGCCGGCGGCCAACAATCTTGCCTATCTGCTGGCGCAGAAGAATCAGCACCTTGACGAAGCGCTGAACTACGCGCGGATCGCCAAGGAGCAATATCCCAACGATCCGGGGGTGATGGATACGCTAGGCTTTGTATATTTGCGCAAGGGACTCGTTGACAGTGCGATTCTGGAATTGGAAGACAGTGCGGCCAAACTCGAAAATAACCCGACCGTGCACTATCATTTAGGCCTTGCCTACCATCTCAAGGGTGATCGCCAGAAGGCACGTAGAGCGCTGCAGGCCGCTCTGGAACTGGATCAGTCCTTTGCAGAGCAAGCCGCCGCGCAACAACTGCTCAAGGAAATCTGACAACCCATCAGATGGATGGTGCGCCCTGACGTTTGGGCGGCGGCCGATACGCTGAGCGCAGCGCGATCGAACCTTTACCCGGTGGCTTCTGATCGCATACAATCATTTTTTACCGAGTCAAAGGCCATGTATCTCGAGCATTTTCATCTGAAAGAAAAACCATTTCAAATCAGTGCCGATCCACGCTTTCTCTGGCTGGGCAGCAAGCACAAGGAAGCGCTGGCCATTTTGAAATACGGTATTTTCGATAACCGCGGATTCCTTCTGCTTTCCGGCGATGTCGGAACCGGTAAAACAACCCTGATCCATGCCCTGCTCCGATCGCTGGGCGCGGATACCCTTGTGGCGATGGTACCGGACCCGGGGCTGTCGCTAATGGATTTTTACAGCTATATTGCCAAGGCCTTCGGTATCACCACCCCCTTTGATACCAAAGAGCATTTTCTTGAAATTTTTAAAACCTTCCTGCTCCGGAGCGAAAAACTGCAGAAAAAGGTCTTGCTGATCATCGATGAATCACAGCGTTTGACCTCGGATCTGCTGGAAGAGATCCGTCTGCTTTCCAATATCGAAAAGGATTACACCAAACTTCTCAATATCTTTTTTGTCGGTCAGAACGAATTCAACAGTATCATTCTGGAGCAGCGCAACCGTCCTTTGCGCCAGCGTATTACGATCAATTACAATATCGAGCCGCTGGAAAAACATGAAGTCATGGAGTATATTCGCTATCGCTTGGCGGTGGCCGGATGTGAAGCGCCTCTTTTCAGCACTGAAGCCGTTCGTGACATCTACACCTTTTCCGAGGGCTATCCCCGCCTGATCAACATCGTTTGTGATCATGCGCTCCTGACGACTTTCGTCCAGGGGGCCAAGCAGGTAGATGACGCCACTGTACGGGAATGTGCCGAAGAATTGCGGATCAAGATGGTCACACCCCGCAGCCAGGCGCCGCCCGCCGCGGAAACGCTGGTGCATGCGGTGCCTCCTCCAGCGGCTGTTATACCGCCGCCTTATCCGGCCCCCCCGGCCCCCGAGCCTAAGGCCAGTTCCAGCCAAACTTTATTGCTGATCATTTTTGGGCTCTTGTGCTTCATTGCCGGCCTTCTGGCCTTCACCTTGCGTGACCAACCGCGGGTCGCGGAAAGGGACAACCGCACCATTGTGGTGACCGATACCCTTCCCCGCGAACGGCGGCCACCCGCTACAGTGGAGGCCGCCGAAGCCGGTGACCCTGAATCCTCATCGCTAAGCCTCGAATCTCCCCCGGATAAGACGCGCCACACCGCACCGCCGGCGAATGCACCGTCGGACGCCGCTGAATCGAGCGTGGCACCTGCCACCGCAGCGGATAGGCAAGCAACGCCCGCCTTAACCACACCTACGGCGTCTGTCGCTGCCGTGTTGGAGGCCACCCGGCCGCCTGAAGATTCGGAACCCCCCGCCGAGGCCCTACCGACGGATGCCCCCTTGCCGGATAAACTCATCCTCTACTTCAGAGCGGACTCCAACGATTTGTCCGATGAAGCCCTGCGCGAGCTGGATCAACTGGTCGCGGCCATGAAGCGTCGGCCGTCGGTCCCGATTAAAATTACCGGGTACACGGACGCCGTGGGTAACCTGCATTATAATTTCAAGGTTTCCGAATTCCGGGCGAACATCGTCAAAAGCTTTTTGGTGGGACGGGGACTCGATGCGCAACGCATCGAATCCCGCGGACTGGGGCCAGCCAATCCAATCGCATCCAACGACACCGTGGATGGGCGGCGTCTCAACCGACGGGTGGAAATCGAACTGATCGCCAAACAATTGTAAACCGACTTCCCCGTGGTGGCATGCAGATAAAACCCCCCGATAAAGATAAGCGCCTGCTGGTGGTCGCCATGCTGTCCGTTGTTTGCGGATTGGTGGTTGCGGGGCTCGACCTGTACATCGCCTCTTGGCGGTCTTTGCCGGAAAGTTCAAGTCTCGTGTGGCTATCCGCCCTGGTTAAGGTTACCCTCATTGCGCTGGTGTTGCTCCTGGGATACTTGAGCTTGCAGGCCGTGCTTAGCCGGCGTCAATTGTCACAGTTGCTGGCGGAAACCAAACACGCCTTCGAAGAAGTTGTCCGCCAAAGCACGTCCCAACGCGATGATTTCAACCAACAGCTGGGCCAGGAAGTCACGGAGCGCCGGCGCATGGAAACCGCGTTGCGGGAGTCCGAAGAAAAATATCGCCTGCTGGTGGAAAACGCCAACGAGGCGATCTTTATTCTGCAGGATGACCAGATCAAGTTTACCAACCCCAAAGCCGAGGAAATCCTCAATCGTCTGACGATCTATCCAACCGGCGTCAATCTGGCCAAGTGCATCCACCCCCACGAAAGAGATAAGGTGATCGAATGGTACCAGCGGCGTCTGGAAGGCAAGGAACTTCCCTATTCGTTGATGTTTCGTCTGGAAGGTGAAAACAGCACATCCATCTGGGTGGAACTCAATTCGATCCTCATCAAATTAAACGGAGAAGCCGCGACCCTCAATTTTATCCGGGATGTCACCCTGCAGAAAAAACTCGAAGAGCAATTCTATCAATCGCAGAAAATGGAGTCCATCGGTACACTGGCCGGTGGCATCGCGCATGATTTCAATAACCTGCTGATGGGGATTCAGGGGAATGTATCGGTCATGAATCTGGAGATCGAAGACGGCAACCCCCTGCATGAAAGCCTGCAGAGTATCGCGCGCTGTGTGCAGAGTGGTTCCCAGCTGACCAATCAACTGCTGGCCTTCGCCCGGGGCGGCAAATACATCGTCAAGCCCAGCGATCTCAATGCGATTGTTAAAAAATCTTCCGATATCTTCGGGCGCACCAAACGGGAAATCAATATCCATCGGGTCTTTGCCCTGGACGTTTGGCCGGTGGAGGTCGACTCCGGTCAGATTGAGCAAGTGCTGATGAATCTTTTTGTCAATGCCTGGCAGGCCATGCCCGACGGGGGCGATCTTTTCATCGCGGTCGCAAATGTGGAACTGGATGAGCACTACGCCCGGGTTAAATCCTACAATGTCCGGCCGGGGCGCTATGTCAAGCTGTCGGTTACGGACAGCGGTGTAGGCATGGATGCCGAAACCCGCAAGCGCATTTTCGAACCCTTTTTCTCAACGAAGGAAAAAGGCATGGGCACCGGTTTGGGTTTGGCTTCAGCTTACGGCATCATTAAAAACCATGGGGGGTTCATCAATTGCTACAGCGAACTTGGTCAGGGAACGACCTTCAATATTTATTTTCCGGAATCGTATCAGGGCATTGTGGATGACGCCCCCGAGACCGATGATGATTTGACGACCGGGGTGCCCCGCGGTACGGAAACGATCTTGTTTGTGGACGATGATGAAGAGAACCTGACGGTCGGTCGCAAGATCCTCGCTGGTCTGGGCTACCAAGTGTATATCGCCCGTGACGGTAAAACGTCTCTCGAAATCTATACCGCCATGGGCGAGCAGATCGATATGGTCGTCCTGGACTACGTCATGCCGGGAATAGGAGGCCGTGAGGTTTTTGAGGCCCTGCGCCGACTGGATCCGGACGTGCGTGTCCTGCTCTCCAGCGGGTACAGCAGCAACAACCAGGTGGCCCACATGCTTGATCAGGGCTGCAAGGGGTTTATCCAGAAACCTTATGATGCCGGCCGGATGGCCCGCAAGATAAGAGAGATTCTGGATACTTGAGATCCCGCCTCGGGTCGGTTGGGGTTGCTCGTCCGGTCATGGCTCCGGGAGCGGATGGAAACGATACGCATATACGCTGCCGCCGATTTGCATGGGCGCTCATCCTGTGTAGACCTCGTCACCCGGCACGCGAACCGTGCCGACGTGCAGGCCGTCGTGCTCGCCGGCGACTTGGTCCATTATCGCGGGGGACACGCGATCCCGGACAAGCTGGCCGCGCTTTCCAAACCGGTCTTCGTCATCCGCGGCAATACGGATCCCCGCCGTATCGAGCAGGGGCTGGACCCGGCCCGTCAGATGTATTCGCTTAATCTCCAAACGCATCAATGCTGTGGTCACCGGATTACCGGCGTAAGCGGCACGCTGCCCATTCCTTTCCGATCGCGCATCGGCTGGTCCGAAGCAAAACGCCTGGAACGTCTGGCGGCCATGATCGATTCGCATACGATCCTGGTGGCCCATCCACCGCCGTGGGGGGTTCAGGATCGTGTCGCCGGGCGCTGGCATGCCGGGAGCCGGGGGCTGCGACGCCTGATCACAGCCAAATCACCGGCCATCCTTATCTGCGGTCACATTCATGAAGCGGCCGGGATTGCCTGGCTCGGTCGAACCCTGGTGGTCAACTGCGCCCTTGGCAAACAGGGGCAAGGCGCTATCATTAGTTATGATGGTAAACAACGACCCACAGCGCGGATGCTTTCATGAGGACCCTAACCGATAAGGTGGTCTATCGTCTAGGTGCCTCTCCTGCGGCGAGACGTCCATCGGCAGCGATACCCGCCGGCGCACCGGGCAATATCGACGAAAGGAATGACGATGACAATCAAAGCCCAGTCTCTTGCGGCCCTCGGTCTTGTGCCCCTGTTGGCTTGGGGCTGTATCAATCTGGGGCCGGATTACCAGCGTCCCGAAGTCGTAGATGAAACGCCGGTGGCCTACCGCCAGGAAGTCCTCAGCGGTCCTCAGGTGCCCTACGATAGTCAATGGTGGCTGATTTTTGACAAGCCTGAACTGAATCGGGTGGTGGAAGCGGTCATCGCCAACAACTGGGACATTCAGCGCGCGGCCGGTCGCGTGTTAGAACTGCGGGCGCAGGCGCAGGTGATCCGTGCCGACCGTTTTCCGGAAGTGGATGTCGACTGGCAGTATCGCACGGAGATCCGCAAGATCGAAAAATCCGGTCAGAACGGCACCTCGCGCGAGACGTTCCGGTTTTATGACCTGGCGCTACCGCTCTTTTTCGAGGTCGATCTCTGGGGTCGGCTGGCCCGCGCCGAAGAGGCCGCCCGCAAGGATTTGCTGGAAGCCGAAGAGAACAGGGTGGCGGTGGCGCAAACCGTGGTGGCCGAGGCTATTCGACTGTATCTGGACATCGAATCGCTGGAGCGTAACATCGACATCAGCCTGCAGCTGATCAACAGTTTTCGCCGCAGCGCCCGCTTTATCCAGCGGCGTTATGAAAGGGGGCTGGCGCCGATTTTGGAACTGCGCCAGGCGCGCCGTCTTCTGGCGGGGGCCGAAGCTGAAATTCCCCTCCTGCGACGGGACCGCGGCAACCGTCAGCATCAGCTGGCCGTTTTGATGGGCGCCTATCCGGACGTGTCGCCGATTCACCGGTATCCCGAGGACTACTACACGCGCCTGCCCGAGGTCCCGCCGGGCCTGCCGTCTGAACTCCTGCAGCGCCGCCCCGACATCCGGGCGGCGGAAGCCCGTCTGATGGCCCAGAACGCACGGGTGGCCAAAGCCCTGGCGGACCGTTTTCCCCGCATGTCCCTGACGAGCAGTTTCGGATACGCCAGCACCAGTCTGGACGATCTGCTGCGCGATGAAAGCGAATTGTGGGCCTTCAGCAACGGCATTACCCAGCCGCTGTTCGATGCCGGTCGTCTCAGGAACCGGCAACGCGCGGCTGAAGGGCGCTACGAGCAGAATGTCGCGGATTATGCCCAGACCGTCCTGCAGGCCTTTGCCGAGGTGGAGGATGCCCTGCTGGCCCGCCGCGAACGGCTGGAGCAGCGCGCCCGGGTGGTCAACTTGCTGGATGAAGCCCGCGCCACCCAGAGGGTGGCGGAAAAGCGCTATGTGCGGGGGCTTACACCCTATCTGGATGTTCTCGACGCCCAACGCGCACGCTTCATCGCCGAACAGGATCTGGTCCGGGCCGATCTGGCATTGTATGTCAATCGTGTCAATATTTATTTGGCGCTGGGGGGCGACTGGGCCGATCCCGGTCCGGTGCCGGCGCGTCGTTAAAAAACCATCCCGGTCGGATTACCATGCCCGCCCCGTCGGGAAGGCGTGGAGGCGATTGGCATTACAAACGACAACGAGGGCTCGATCCAAAGTGACCGCGTTGCAGAAACGAATACTGCAGTTCACCGTCAGCCTGTTGATTTTACTCGGCGGGGTGGTGGGGCTGTACGCCCTTAAGGCCAGCAAACCGGCGCAGGAAAAAAGGGTCATAAAGACCACGGCCCCTGCCGTGCAGGTGGTGACGGTCAGCGTCGGAGCGCATGTGGTAAGAATCGAGGGGCAGGGCACGGTGCGGCCGCTGCGCAACGCCCAACTGGTGGCCCAGGTCAGCGGCAAGATTCTTTACACATCACCGGCGCTGGTGAATGGCGGCGCTTTCCAGGCGAATGAGGAACTCCTGCGGATCGATCCGATCGACTACGAGTTGGCCGTGACCCTTGCCGCGGCCCGGGTTGGGGATGCCGAGGCCGAATACGCCCTGGCCCAGGAGGAATCCGACGCGGCGGTTCAGGAGTGGCGCGAATTAAACCCCGGCGTGGATCCTCCGGAGATGGTGGCCCGCCTGCCGCAGCTTTCAGCGGCCCGGGCCAAGCTGGCCGCCGAACGGGCCGATTTGCGCAAGGCCCGGCTACAGCTTGAGCGCACGCGCCTCAAGGCCCCCTTCGATGGCTTGGTGAGCGAAGAAATGGTGGATATCGGCCAGTATGTCACGCCCGGACAGCGGGTGGCCACGCTTTATGGTACCGAAGCGGCTGAAATTGTGGTGCCGCTCGAATCGGAACATCTGCAGTGGTTCCATGTCCCCGGTTTTACCGGTGGGGAAGGTCCGGGGGCGCCCGCGGCCGTGCGGGTGGACATTGCCGGGCAGGTGCGCGAATGGCCGGGACGGGTCATGCGGGCCGAAGGCCGAATTGATGAAAGCACCCGCTTGATCAATGTGGTCGTGCGGGTTGAGGCGCCTTATGGCCGGCGCCCGCCTTTGGCGGCCGGGCTGTTTGCCAGGGTTGAAATCGAGGGGCGCCAGCTCGAAGCCGCCGCGCTGGTGCCGCGGGCCGCGCTGCGGCCGGGGGACCAGGTCTGGGTGGTAGACGACACCCAGCGGCTGCGTTTCCGTAACGTGCATGTCGCCCGCTTGTCCAAGGCGGGTGCCCTGATCGATAAGGGTCTTTCCGGCGGCGAGCGGGTGATCGTCTCCAAGTTGAAGGCCGTCACGGACGGGATGGCGGTACGCCCCATCGGCGATGACGCGGGGAGGCGCCCATGAAAACCGCCATTGCCTGGTTTGCTGAAAACCACGTGGCCGCCAATCTGTTGATGGCCTTTATTCTGTTGGCCGGCCTGTGGACCGGGATGACGATGAAATTGGAAATTTTTCCCGAGACAGCCCTCGACCTGATTACGATCACGACCACCTATAGCGGGGCGTCACCTTCCGAGGTCGAAGAGGGGGTGGTGCGCAAGATCGAAGAGCGGGTGGCCGGGTTGGCCGGCATCAAACGCATCGATTCGACCTCGCGCGAAAGCGTGGGATCGGTGACCATCGAGGTGATGAGGGACTGGGACCTCAAGAAGCTGCTGGACGAGGTCAAATCCGAAGTGGACCGCCTGACGACCCTGCCGGATGAGGCTGAAAAACCCGTTGTCCGGGAGATCACCCGTCGCCGCGAAGTAATCGATCTGGCCGTCTATGGCGACGCCCCCGAGGCCACCATCAAACATCTGGCCGAACGCATCCGTGACGACATCACCAATTTGCCCGGTGTTACCCTGGCGGATATCGAAGGGGTGCGCGATGCCGAGATTCACATCGAAATTTCCGAGGATACCCTGCGCCGCCACCGCCTGACCCTGGGGCAGGTGGCCGACCGTGTGCAACGGGGCAGTCTCGATCTGCCGGCCGGCAGTGTCAAAACCGCGGGCGGTGAAATCCTGATTCGCACCAAGGGGCGGCGCTATTATGCCGAAGACTACAGCGATATCGCCATTATCACCCGACAGGACGGCAGCAAGATCCGTTTGGCCGATATCGCCCTGCTACGGGACGGTTTCGAAGAAGAGGACCGTTTTGCCCGCTTCCAGGGTAAACCCGCGGCCCTGATCAATGTCTATCGCGTGGCCGATCAAAATGCCCTGGAGGTGGCCGGGGCCGTAAAAGACTATGTGGAGCGTATCCGCCCCACGCTGCCGGACGGCGTCGACATCAATTTGCGGCGGGACCGCTCTAAAATTCTGCGCAGCCGCATTGAGCTGCTGACCCGCAATATGCTCATCGGACTGCTCCTGGTGGGTATCATGCTGGGCCTGTTTCTCAATCTGCGCTTGGCCTTCTGGGTCATGCTGGGCATTCCGATTTCGTTTGCCTTCGGACTGCTCCTGCTGCCCCGGGTCGATGTTTCGATCAACATGATTTCCCTCTTTGCCTTCATCATGGTGCTGGGCATCGTGGTGGATGACGCCATTATCGTAGGGGAAAACGTCTTTCGCCATTACGAGGGCGGCGCCCGGCCCCTGGCGGGGGCCGTGGAGGGCACCCTGGAGGTTGGCCGCCCGGTGGTGTTCGCCGTGCTTACCACCATCGTCGCCTTCTGGCCGCTGCTGCTGGCGGGCGGGGTGATGGGAAAATTCATGCGCAACATCCCCATCGTGGTCATTGTGGTCTTGTTGGGATCCCTGGTGGAGTCGCTGTTCATCCTGCCCTCACACCTGATGCACAGCCGTCGCGCCCTGGCCCTGAGCTCTGCGGGACAAATGAAGGAAAAGCGCGCCTCGCGCTGGCTCAAATACCTGATCAACGGGCCCTACGCCCGTTTGGTCGATTTCTGTGTGCGCTGGCGCTACGCCACCGTGGCGACCGGGGTGGCCGTGATTCTGCTGGCCGCTGGGCTCTGGCAGGGCGGCTGGATCAAATTTACCTTCATGCCCAAGGTGGAGGGCGACACGATTCGGGCCTACATCACGATGCCGGTGGGAACGCCCGTCAGCCAGACACTCCAGGTGGTCAGCCGAATGGAACAGGATGCCCTGGCGGTTTTCGAAGAATACGAAGCCCAACGGCCGGCGGAGGCCCCGCCCCTGCTCGAACATATTATGATTCAGATCGGCCGGCACTCCGGCGCCACGGGCGGCCATCTGGGTCAAATCCGCATTCAGCTCCTGGAGGGCGAGCAGCGCGAGGTGAGCACCTTTGACATTACACGCGCCTGGCGGGGCCGGATCGGTACGGTGCCCGAAGCTGAGTCGGTGTCTTTTAGAAGTTCGCTGCATCGCTCCGGCAACCCCATCGAAGTGCATCTATCGCTGGACGACAACTTGCAGCTCCTGCAGGCCGCCGACGAACTGAAAGCCGTCCTGGTCGGCACTCCCGGCGTTTTCGACATCGAGGACAGTTTCCTGCAGGGCAAACAGGAAATGCAGCTCAAACTCAAACCGGCAGCCAGTAATCTGGGGCTCACCCTGAACGACCTGGCGCGTCAGGTGCGCCACGGTTTCTACGGCGCCGAAGCCTTGCGCTTCCAGCGTGACAAGGAGGAGATCAAGGTCAAGGTGCGTTATCCCGAAAGCGAGCGGCGCTCCTTGGGCAACGTGGAGGACATGTACATCCGCACCCCCGACGGCAGTCAAGTGCCCTTTCGGCAGGTGGCCGAGGTGCAGATCCAGGAGGGGTATGCCAAAATCGAACGGGCCCAGCGTCTGCGGATCATCAAGGTCATGGCCGATGTGGATGAAGATCTGGCCAATGCCAACGAAATTCGACAGCGATTGGAGAAATCCTCCCTGCCGCAACTGGCCAATCGGTTTTTAGGCCTGCGCTTCACGATAGAAGGCGAGGGCAAGGAGCAGCGCGAATCGCTTGCGGATGTCAAGAACGGTTTCGTCATTGCCCTCTTCGGCATCTACGCCCTGCTGGCCATTCCCTTCCGTTCGTTTTCTCAGCCCCTGATCGTCATGGCGGCAATCCCTTTCGGGATCGTGGGCGCCATCGTGGGCCACCTGATCATGGGCTTCAACCTGAGCATCATCAGCATCTT
>JASJED010000004.1 GCA_030065585.1 Desulfobacterales bacterium
GCCTTTTTCGTGATGATGATGACCAATTTCATCATGAACGTGGCGGCCATCGCCATCTCCCTTCCGGTGGCCTTCGTCATCGCCCCCTACCTGGGGGTGTCGTCCGAGGTGATCCTGTTTTCTTCCCTGGTGGTGGCCGGCATGCCCTTCCTGCTGCTAGTGGGCGCGGCGCCCAACGCGATCGCCTATGACTCCAAGCAGTTTACCACGGGCGAATTCTTCCTGTACGGTATTCCCGCCAGCATATTGCTGATGGTCGTGACGGGTTTTTTCGTCTTTGCCGTCTGGCCGATCATGGGGATGTCCGTTACTCTCCCGGCGCCATAATGCCCTGAAACCTGCGGCCCGGTCGGGGTCAGGTCCCATGCAAAAAAAGGCCCCGTTATTCTGGAGATTAGAATAACGGGGCCTTTCATTTTCAAGGCGATGGGGAAGAGGGATTCGCGAAAGGCGCCAGGAAGGCGCGTTGCGGAAGGTGGCGGTACCATTCCTTCCGTAACGGAGTCGTTGGGGGATCAGGTCAGTGCGCACGCCACGAGGCGTTTGTGCACGACCTCAAAAAGATTGCCGAAACGCAGAACGCCAGTGACATCATTCCCCTTTTTGACGATCAGCGGTTGGTGGACCCCCATGACTAAATAGCTCAGGGCTTTCTCCAGCGAGTCGTCTTCCTGAATAAATTCCGATTCATCAGGTTTATGCATGGCCTCGCCCACGGTTACTTTGCTACCGCGTTGACATACCGTTTCCACCGGATCCATCCACAGGTTCAGTTCACGCACCGCTTTCTGCACGAAATGATCGGTCAGGGTCTTTTCATCACGTTTGCTGCGGACCTTGCGAAAACCGCTGTCCAGGGCGCGGAAAATATCGATCATGGTGACCTTGCCCACAAAGCGGCCTTTATCGTCGATGACAATGGCGTCGCGGTGGGCGTGTCATTCTTCTGTCAGCCGCTTGGCTTCAATCGCCCGCAGCACACCCGGTAAATGGTTATCGGGTTTCACGGTCACGTAGTTGGCGATCGGGATCATCACGTCTTTTACCAGGATTTCTTTCACGTCGTCACCTCATTCCGATAAACTATTAGCAGTTAGCGCCAGGCACCTGGCCATCTCAGTTTGAAAAGCTTCTATAGCAAAATAATGAAAAAACACAAATGTTAAAGACCGCGGGCCAACGTTAGGCCTCTCCCAGGTTGGCGGCGGCAAAGTCCCAGTTGAGCAGATGATCCAGGAAGGCCTGCACGTATTCATCGCGGCGGTTGCGGTAATCGAGGTAGTAGGCATGCTCCCAAACATCGAGGGTCAGCAGCGGCAGCTTGCCGAAGACCATCGGATTATGGGCATTGGCCGTGGTCATGATTTCCAGGCGCCCTTCGCTGAGCACCAGCCATGTCCAGCCGCTGGCAAAGCGGCCGGTGGCCGCTTTAGAAAAGGCTGTGCGAAATTCGCGGTAACTCCCGAATGATGTCTCGATCCAGCGGCGCATGAATTCGGTGGGCGCACCGCCCCCGTCGGACTTCATGCTGTTCCAGTAGAAGGTGTGATTGTAGGCCTGGGCCGTGTTGTTGTAGAGTTGACCCTGCTCGAACTGGCCCTCGATAAAAGCCTCACGGATGATGGCCTCCACCGGCAGCCGGGCGTAACGGGTGCCCTCGATCAGGCGGTTGGCACGCTCTACATATCCGCGATGATGCTGACCGTAGTGAAGACGTATGGTTTCTTGCGAGATGTAAGGGTCAAGGGCATCGTCTTTGTATGGCAGGGCCGGGAACTTGACGGGCAGATCTTGGGGCGACCGGTCCCGCGAGCACCCCAGGCCAGCCATCTCCAGCATGATCAGGGCGCCGGTGCCCAAAGACCACCTCATAAAATCTCTGCGCTTCATGTCGACCTCCTAAAATGTGGCGTGTTGCTACAGAACGCCGGTTTCCTGCAGCGGGGATCGCATTATGCGCCTCACGGTTCGATTCGCGTGAGGGCGCCGATGGTCTTCATCCGGGACCGCTCGGCGCAATGCGGCGGTGATGAAAACGGGGCTAGGGGTTAATGTCGGACTCCGCGGCCTTGGCGGGCAGGGCCGGCCGGATTTTGATGACTTTCTCTTTGCGAATTTGAACCGTCCCGGGTTTGGCCCCCCGGGGTTTGGTGACAAACCGCGCCCGGGTAACGGATACCGCCACCATGCCGCCGGTGCGTGCCTTGCTGTGATAAGCGGCCACGGCAGCGGCCTGCTTTAAAATCGCCGATGTCGGTTCTTCACCGGGCCGGGCTTGTAAAATGACATGGCTGCCCGGCATGCCCCGCACATGAAACCACCAGTCGTTGGGACGCGCGATACGCAGGCTTAACTGGTCGTTGTCGGCATCCGTACGACCCGCCAGCACTTTCCATCCCTGCGGCAAGACATAGGTCAGCAACCGCGGTGGTGTCGCTGGGAAGTGGTTATGGCGAGTGGGCATGCGGTTCTTCCGGGTAGCGGGCCGCGGTTAATGTTTGGACGCGGGCGATGCAATGCATGGCCTTGTTTGTGCGACCAAGGCGCAGCTTAATGATAAATCATCCTGATTTCAATAGGTCGGTTGAGAATTTTTCGGCAAGTGGCCCGCTGTTGATGGTCAACTGGGCTGCTGAAGCAGGGGTGAACGTCGTTAGGCGTCCCGCTGATCTAAGGGGTCATCTTGCCGCAGGAACTGGACGCCGATTTTAAACCCCTGCGATTCATTCCCAGTGCATCGATGGCACCAGATGACGGTTGCCCGGCAGCCGCAGCCGTCGGTGGCAGGAAGATAATTGCGCAGGGCCTCGCAGGGGCTGAGGATAATCGTTGCCCCGGGTTCAACAAAATGATCCGTGATAAAATGCATACCATCCCTGCAGCAGTCAAACATCATCGCGCGCTGCTCACGGTCGAAGCCCAGGGCGCTGAATGCAATAGGGGTTTTTAGGTAGCGCCGCAGAAAGCTGCGGCGGTTGTATGTTACCATCCTCGTTTCCAATTCCTCAATTCAATCGCGGGATGCTCTGCCTGCCGGCGTATGCCATTGGTGGCGATCAGGTCGCGTGGTTTCGTCGATGGGGCCAGAGAGGCGAAGGTCAGATTCGGTGCTGTAGTCTAAGGCAAGGCGAGGTCGTTCGAATAGATAAGCCTGAACACGGTTCCGAAGGCGTTGCGTATTTTTTGCAGGAACGGCAGGAGGTTTGTTTATGTTTTAAAATAAATTAAGCATTTTACCGATATCAGCAAGCGCGGAGGTCAATAGGTCGGGTTGTAAAAAGCAGTGGCAAGCCTTTCTGAGCGGACGCCTTCTCACGGAACCGGGGCCAAAGCGATGGGCGCGGCCGCCTTATGGTCGGATTTTAACCTTTCGATCTGCTGGTGCTTCAGGCATTCCATGGTGTGGCCCAGGCTGTAGGCCATGTAATATTTACTGACATTGGAAACGTAGCGGACGGTTTCGTTGCCGATCAAACGCCGGGCGGCCAATTCGGTATGGCCAAACCATTTGCGGGGATCGTTTCCCATACGGACCGCCAGACGCCGACACCGGGCAATTTTTCCCGGCCCGGCGTTATAGGCGGCCAGAATGAAGTGAATACGTTCCTGGGGACTGTATTCGGCGGCCGGAAAATAGACATCGCGCAGCAGTGCCAGGTATTTAGAGCCGGCATGGACATTCTGTTCCGGATCCCAGATATTGTCGATGTCGACATTGGCGTCGCCGGCCGTGGTCGGCATGACCTGCATCAAACCAACGGCCCCCGCATGGGACCGTCGGCGGTTTTTCATCTGCGACTCCTGGTAGGCAATCGCGGCCAGGAGCATCCAGTCAAATCCGTAGCGGGACCCGTATTTGCGGAAAAGAGGGGCATAACGGGAAAATTTGGCATGGTCCGTGGGGATCAGCGGATTGCTGACCCAGCGGGTTTCTTTGAAATATTGACGGTAATAGATGTTGCCAAACCACGAGCCGCGTTGACGGCCGCGCAGGAAACGGTCAAGGCTGGCCTTGAACTCCGGGTTGTCACGGCGCACGGCCCACGCAATCGGCGTGTGGGCGCTGATCTCCGGGAATTCGAGAATGACGATATCCGGGTAGACCGACGACC
Source organism: Desulfobacterales bacterium (assembly GCA_030065585.1). Lineage (GTDB taxonomy): Bacteria > Desulfobacterota > Desulfobacteria > Desulfobacterales > UBA5852 > JABZFP01. Next base: position 4,113 of record JASJED010000004.1, read on the forward strand.
ATAGACGCGCGATATGGCTCTCCACGATACTCAGGTCGATGACCCCCTCGTTGACCAGTTCCAGAATATCTTCGCTGCTCAAAAAACCGTTGGTCGTTGTCCGGTTGAGAGGGCGACGCCCTGTGACCAGTAGACGGGCATCGATTCGTCGCAGGGTTTTACTCTGCTGCCAGGCGGGTTGAATATGAATGCGGCGCCCGGCCAGGTCTTCGATCAGGTTGATGGCCGGGGCCTGGCGATGGGTGATCAGAACATCACTGACGTTTTGCAAATAGGGAATCGTGAAATCGATGCCGTCAATGTCCTGCGGCGGACGGCGTATTCCCGCAGCCACCATGTCGCCGATACCGATCTGCAGACAAGGTATCAGCAGGTTTTCCGGAACGGGGATAAATTCCAGCACGGTCTGCGTGGCTTTGCGCCGAAAGCGGCGATTGATGAAGGTCTCGAAATCTTTCAGAAGGCTGTATTCAAATCCGTAACTGCGACCTTCAAAAATGAAATACGTCGAGGGTGAGTAGGTTGTCAGGACCCGGATGGTACGCCGCTGCAACATCTCCGGAAGATCCTCGCGCCAATGGTCGTCGAGGCGTGAGAGTTGAGGAACGATCGTGCTCAGGGCGTTCTCATCGTAACTGTCTTTCAGTTTGCAGAATTCTTCACTTAACGAAACGCGCGGGTCGTGGTTGTTCTCTTCGACCGCTTCCCAAATGTTCTCCATGTAATAGGAATAGGGCTTCAGCAGTGGGGCGTAGGCGTAGCCCTGCGCCCGTGATTCATCTCGCCGATTTTCTTCCTTGGGGAAGACCGCCACCCAGTTATGGCCTAAAAAATCAACCTTGACCCACTGACCGGGAAGAATTTGGCCCCGGGCGGCGGCATCCAGATGGCGTTCCGCCAGGATCGTCACGGGAATACTGGCTGTCCGCAATTGTCCCCAGCGTTGAGCCTCGGCGTTGGCCGCCACGGCCAGCAACAGCAGGATCCAGAAGAAGAACAGGCGCAATCGGGGGGCGACGGTCATCATAGAACATAATCAAGACGCACTCGGATCGATATACTTCGCTGCGTTGCGGCTGGCGATCTTTGCGGCGATGAAGAGAAGTGCGCTGTATGGGCTCACGATACCCTGAAGCACACGAACGGGTCAAGGCGTAAATGGGGGCTGAAGCTGCGCCATGGTTTTCGGGAAAACGCGTGATTTAAATAGCTTAGATAATTATGGCGCTTGGCCACAACCCATTTGGGGGACGTGTTTAGGGCGGATTTCGCGTATCCCACGGGAATTGGCGATCGTCTGCAGTGGGGGCCTTACCCGGGCTTTCAGCATGATCGCAACCGGATCGCAGGACACGGGTGCGCTCCCCGCGCGGGGATAGTCGATCACGCGGGTAAAAGAATATAACCTATTGAAATAAATATATGTTATATCATCGATCACATTCTTGGCGCCGTGATCGGTTTTCACGGCCGGCGATGTTGCCACGCGCGATCGGGGATTCGGCCCTCACGATCGGGCACCTGACGAATATGAGGGGAAATCAATTGACTGAAGGCCGTTTGTTTAATAAAAAGTTGGATGATCTCCTCTTGGATTCAATTGCGATGCAGCAAGGACTGTCTGTATGCACCATGATTTTATTGACGATCTGTTGGAAACGTTAAACCGCGTCATCAAACCAGACAGCGACCGGTTGCGGGATCTATTAATCTTTAACGGTATGCCCGAGGAAACGCAGAATATCCGCTATCTGAGCTACAATCGGCAAAGTGTTTACGAGGGCGGACAGTCGCTCGCTTTTTCGGTGGCCGCCGTGATCAACAATCGTCGTATGGCCCGGTGGCGTCTCACGGGTTATCGCGAGAAATTAGGCCAGCTCGTCTTCAATCCGCGCTGGACCCGGAGTCCGCTGGATCTATTTCTGATCCGTCTGCGCTGTTACCCGGCGGTCGCGGATATTCTGGACACGGCGGCTGCGCGCTACACCCTGGTGGGTATTTTACAGATTGAAGATCAGGGCCGCAGAGGCCTGCGCTTTCGAAAACGCTACCGCCTGCGACCGGTCGTGGGCGTTCCGGGTATCGACGACGCGGCCCAGGCCACGATCGAAGCCTTCGAAAAAGCGAATGAAATCCAGCGCAAACGGGTGTGACCCGTTTTTTCCCCCGCCAACGTTCGCTCGGGCACAAGATTTCCGGTAAACACCGAAAGGGCGCATGATTAATTTGTGCGAACACCTTTAAGCGCGACGGACTCAAGACCATCCCGGAAGGCACGGATCAGATGGTCAGCCGTTTGATGGACATAGACCCGGCCCCGGTGATCGATCCCCCGGATTTTCCCATCAAATAAAAATCCCTGAAGAAGAGTACGGCCGTTGGCATCACGTGCCTCCGGCGTCAGGCGGAGGCCGGTATCCAGGCGTACAGGCGCGGGAAGGGCGCCGTCTTCGTCCAAACAGCGTTTCATAAAATTGAGGATGCGCGTTAAACGCAGGAGGGTGAGCGTTTCCAGTCGCTCGCGTCGGCGGCCCATGGGAAGGGCGGTGGCACGCCAGCGCGCGATGTCCTGCGGTAACAGACCGCGGTCGCGGCAATGCCTGAAATCAAGGCTCCCCGGTGCCGGATAAAAAATGGACAGCGCGGCCAATACCCGACGGGCTGCCAGGAAAAGAAGGTCGTCGATCACCGTCAACGCTTCCTGCCCCGGACTTCCGGCGATCAGATAGCCCACCGCGGTCAGGCGCTGCTTGGCGGCGGCGTTGAGGGCCCGATCAAATTCGACGCGCAAGTCCGGACGTCCGAACCGCCGTTGCTGGTCGGGGTGGGTCGAGCCCAGCGAAAGGTTAAGGACGCGGAAACCGGCGGCTTGCATGGCGGTGATGAGCGTCTCGTCGAGGGTGGCGGGGTGCAGACCGTTCATGGCCCGTAATTCGGGCAAGCGTGGCTTGAAGAACTGTTGGATGGCCGTCAGCAGGGAATGAAACCAGGTGCGGTTGAAGCTGATATTGTCATCTTCGAAATCGATGAAGCCGATCGTCATTTGATCGGCCGCGCACCGAATCTCCTGCATGACGTGATCCACGGAACGTCGACGGTAGGGAATCCCTGAAACGGCCCCTGTGCAACAGTACGAGCAGTTCAAGGGGCATCCGCGGCTGGTCGACAACATGAGGGCGACCTGGTGACGGCGCGCATAGAAGGGCATTCGGATAAGATCATGGGCCGGCGGCGGAAGACGGTCGAGATCCGTAGCGTAGACCGGCGGCGCAAGGTGAAGCGTTCCGTCGGCGCGGCGGAACCCGATACCGGGAACCGCTGCCGGGGATTCGCGGTTGACAAGGGCGCGGGCCAGTTTCGGCAACGATGCTTCCCCATCACCGCGCAGAACGAAATCCACCGCTGGGTGCGACAGAAGACGTTCCGGCAGGGCGGTGGGGTGATGGCCGCCCAGCACGACAAGGGTATCGGGGCAGGCGGATTTGACGATGTCCGCCGTGGCCAAGGCCACGTCTTCATAGGGCGAAAAAAGGGATGATATGCCCGTTAGAAAGGCACCACAGCGGCGGGCCACCGCCCCGATCGTCTGAAGGCTGTAGCCGAAGTGGCGATAGCGGTTGAACAGCCCGAAAGGCGAATGGTCTTCGGTGCCGTAAATGGCGGCCATATCGTCCCAACCTTCAGGCATCGGCTGAAGCCGGGACTTGCCGCGCGCTAGGGCGTCGAATACGGCCACGGAGAAACCCTCGCGGCGCAGGACGGCGGCGATCGAGATGAGCCCGACGGGCATGGTCCGTTTGGCGGTCAGATAAAAATCGCGGATGGGCGGCTGCACCAGGAGAATATCGGCATGCTCAGGGAGGGGCGGCGACGTACGGCTAATGTTGTTCAATGTCCACCGCAGCCGCAATCGCAGTCGCCGCCGCAGCCTTCCTGGTTGGTGGCTTCCGCCATGGCCCGGATGACCTCGCGGGGATTGGGGTCGGTGACGGCTTCGATGGTGATTCCCAAAGCCAGCAAGGGCGGCATGACAGCCCCCCCCAGGACCTTGCGCAAGGGCAATAGCAGGTGCGCCATGGTTTCGGTCAGGCGCGAGGCCGCGATTGTAAGCTCCACGCGTTCACCAGGGGTTTTGCCCATCAATTCGTATTCGAAGGGGCATATGCCCGTACTGGCCGTTCCGCAAATCAAGGTCAGCGCCTGCGGTTCGGGCGTAAGGTCCCACCTTCCGGCTTCAGCACCGGCCTCGATCCGCAGATCCACTTTTTTTAGATAATCGACCTGCATGGTCATGCCTGCCTCCCCAGGGTTAGGGTCGTGATTAGGTTTCCTGTTAACCATAAGGCGAATCAGGCGATGGGGCAAGGTGGCCACTGTCGTCCCGCTCTTGGCCTTGGCTCACGGTGCGGCCGCACTGTCGGCATGGGAACCGCCAGGGTGAGGTGACGGCGCGAGGGCTGCCGGTCGACGGCTGTTATCCGTTCTGGAGCCCCTTGATCCAGTTGACCAGGGCTTTGATGCGGTCGCGCTGGGGATTGCTGAGGTTTTTGAATTGAATACCGATACCATCGTTGGTCGTATAGATGATGTCGCCGTAAACCCTGAAGATATCGGGAAATTTGGGGTGTGAGAAGGCCAGGGCCAGCTCTTCGCCCACGGTAAAGTCTTCATCGGTGGCGATGAACATGCCCTCGGAATGAATATCTTCGATGTAATCGGTATAGAAGCGGTTGCCGATGGCGTAGTTGACGATGATGGACGAGGGTTTCCGGGGGTGTTTGGGCCGGTTGCGTGCCATGGCACTGGGGGTGCCATCCTTCAAGACGGGCTTTTTCTGGCGATAAAGCAATTCTTCGGCCAGTCGGAGCATGATCAGCTGTTGTTTCTCCGTCATGCCCACAACCGTCTTGATCAAACGGGACAGCGTGACGTTGTATTTGCGTCCGTCGGTCGCGGTGGTGCCCGTTAGTCTGTCCTTGGTGCCCATACCCATTATGTCATAATACATACTTCCTGCAGATTTTCAATAGCATTAAGCAGTTAGGTCCCTTACCCGCAGCTCCGGATTGGCGATCGTCAGTGTACGGGGTAAATGGTTGAACAGGATTGAGCGTCATGTCAGGTTTTGCCACGGCGAGGTCCGGCGGGTCGATCGATGCCGCTGCGTTGTAACCGCGAGGGTCCGCTGCGGCCGGAGTGGGCGGGGCGCAGGGTATTTTTCTGGCGCTGCTTCCGACGCGGGTTTTTTTCGACAAAAATCTTTTCGCCGCTGAACGGATCCCGCCCCGTCCAGTACATGAGCGTGGAATAGGTGGAAGGGGTCGGTGTGAAAATCTGGACCTGCTGGGGGGCGATCTTGAGCTGTTCACGGCAAAACGCCTTCAGGCGTTGCATGTGGCCGGATTGCGCGCCGGGATGGGCGGCGATGAAGTAGTAGGTCAGGTATTGGTCTTTACCGGCGGCGCGACTGGCCTGCTGGAATTGCGCCCTGAAGGGCATCAGGGCTTCGATACCGGATTTGCCCATGCGGGCCAGCACATCGGGCTCACTGTGTTCCGGGGCGATCTTGAGTTGTCCGGATACATGCCGGCGGGCCAGCGCGTCCACATAGGCGCGGCCGGATTGGCGGTCGGCCATCACCAGATCGTAGCGCACCCCGGAGGCCACGAAGACCTTGCGGACCCGCGGCAGGCGGCGCAAGGCTTTCAACAAGGCCATCTGCCGGCCATGATCCACCGGCAGGTGTTCGCAAACTTTAGGATATACACAGCGCCGCTGCCGGCAGGCTCCCCGTCGGTATTTGCGATCGCACTCGAAACCGTACATGTTGGCGGTGGGGCCGCCCACGTCCTGCAGGACCCCTTTGAACCGGGGATGGTTGGTGAGACGGCGGGCTTCACGCAAGAGCGACGCCTGGCTGCGCCACTGGACGGTGCGCCCCTGGTGAACGGCGATGGCACAGAAATGGCATTCACCGTAGCATCCCCGGTGGGTCGCCAGCGAGAAGCGGATGGTGTCCAGGGCCCGCACGGGGCCCTGTCTTTCGTAGTAGGGATGCTGGTCGTATTCGTATCCCAGGGCGTAGACCGCATCTAGTTCGCCCGTGGAAAGCGGCCGCGGAGGGGGGTTCTGGACCAGATAGCGGTTATTCTGCCGCTGACAGAGGATACGGGCGGTGAGCGGGTCGTTGTGGCGGTAGAACCTTTGGAACATGGTGCTGAACGCTTCGGGGTCGCTGGCACAGTGCGTGTAGTCGGGCAGATGCACCGCATCCTGGGGGGGCCGGCGGGCCTTGTAACAGATCCCGCGGATTAGACGGTAATCCTCGCCGCGGCGCAGGGCGCGGGCAAGCTTCCGAACGGTTTTTTCGCCCATGCCGTATACGAGGATATCCGCCTTGGCGTCGAAGAGGATGGCGCGCCGGATGCGATTCGACCAGAAATCATAATGCGCGATGCGCCTTAGACTGGCCTCGATGCCGCCCAGCACGATCGGAACGCTGGGGCGGCAATAGCGTCGAATCAGGTTGGTATAAACGATCACCGCCCGGTCGGGACGGCGGGTGTTGATGCCTCCCGGCGTGAAATCGTCGCGGCGGCGCTTCTTGTGGAGAGCCGTGTAGTTGGCCACCATGGAATCGACACTGCCGCCGGTAACCCCCCAGAAGAGATCGGGCGCCCCCAGGCGGCGGATGTCGTCCGGGCCGCTGGGATCCGGCTGGGCGATGATGCCCACCCGATAGCCGGCCTCTATCAGAACGTGACCGATGACCGCGACCCCGATGTGGGGGCTGTCGATATAGCTGTCACCGGTCACCAGAATGACGTCCAAAGCAGACCATCCCCGCTGCCGCATTTCAGTGGCCGTGGTGGGCAGAAACATGGCCTAATGCCGCCTTGTAACGTCGATGATCAATGATGATTTCAGCTCGTTCATATCCATCTCGCAAGCCACGGGCGCCGCTGGGCGTGGCGTGCTATCCTGGGTGCCCATGATTTCCTGTGTTTTGGCGGTGCCTGAACGCTCCTACGCATCGCTGGCATTGAAGCCGTACACCATGAGCACGCGGCGCCGCCTGCCATCACCCTAATGACGGGTTGCGCATCCGTCCAGCCGGACACCGGCCGTCACCGGCAACCGGATGGTCGGTCGTACGGGAGGATACCGTCTCTTGCCTTGACACCCCATGTGATTATCGCTATCAATCATCGTTTATAATTCACGCTCAAATGCCGGGTGCCTTGCCAGCATCAGCGCACCCGGCATCGTATTGCGCCGCGCCCTGATCACCGGAGGAACCATGAACTACAAGAAAACGCTGAATCTACCCCAAACCAAATTTCCCATGAAGGCCAACCTGGCCCAGCGTGAACCGGAGCGCCTCAAACAATGGGAAGACAACGGACTCTATCAGGAACTTCGGCGACAGTCACGCGGACGTCCACGCTTTATTCTCCACGACGGACCTCCCTATGCCAACGGGCATATTCATATCGGTACGGCCCTGAACAAGATTCTCAAGGACATCATCGTGCGTTCACGCCAGATGATGGGATACGACGCGGTCTACGTGCCGGGCTGGGATTGCCACGGCCTGCCCATCGAACACAATGTCGACAAGGAACTGGGCGCCAAGAAACAGGACATGGATCTGACGGCCGTTCGCCGGCGCTGCCGCCGGTATGCCGAGAAGTACATCGATATCCAGCGCAACGAATTCAAGCGATTGGGGGTCCAAGGCGAATGGGAGGATCCCTACCTCACCATGAGCTACGACTATGAGGCCACCATCGCGGCGGAATGCTTTCGCTTTGCCCACGAGGGCAGTCTCTTTCGCAGCAAGAAGCCGATTCACTGGTGTTGCAGCTGTCAGACGGCCCTGGCCGAGGCGGAGATCGAATACGCCGACGAAGCCTCACCCAGCATCTTTGTGAAATTTCCCTTCGCGGAAGACCTGGGCGATGTGAACCCTGCACTGGCCGGGCGTCGGGTGGCCATGGTCATCTGGACGACCACGCCCTGGACCCTGCCGGCCAACCTGGCCGTGGCGCTGCACCCCGCGTTCGTCTACGTGGCCGTGGCGGACGAGCAAGGGGACGTTTTCATCCTGGCGCGGGATCTGGCGGCCGACTGCATGCAACGCTTCGGGAAGACCCCCTTTGAAATCCTTTGCGAAATTCCGGCCCAGGCCCTGGAAAACCGCCAATGCCGTCACCCCTTCTACGATCGCGAGGCCCTGATCGTGCTGGGCGAGCATGTGACCCTCGAGGCCGGCACGGGCTGCGTGCACACGGCGCCGGGGCATGGGCGCGAGGACCATGAAGTCGGTCTGGCCTATGGGATCGAACCCTATTCGCCGGTGAACGACCGCGGCATCTTCACCGACGAGGTGGCGCATTTTGCCGGACAGTTCGTCTTTAAGGCCAATCACCCGATTATCGACCACCTCGACCAGACCGGCATGCTGATGGCCCGGGAGGAGATCGATCACAGCTACCCCCACTGCTGGCGCTGCAAACAGCCCGTTATTTTTCGCGCCACCCCCCAGTGGTTCATCTCCATGGAGAAAACCGGCTTGCGGCAAAAAGCCCTGAACGAGATCGATCGGGTGGAATGGGTTCCGCACTGGGGGCGCGAGCGGATCTACGGCATGATCGAAAACCGTCCGGACTGGTGTGTATCACGCCAGCGGGCCTGGGGCGTGCCGATTGCCATCTTCTATTGCCGGGACTGCGGCCAACTCTACCGTGAGGAGGCCATGGGCCAGCGGCTCTACGATCTGTTCGCCGCCGAGGGGGCCGACGTCTGGTTCACCCCCCAGGCCGACCAACTGCTGCCCGCGGGAACAACCTGCCGCCAGTGCGGCGGAAGATCCTTTGCCAAGGAAACCGATATCCTGGACGTCTGGTTTGATTCGGGCGTGAGCCACGCCGCGGTATTGGAAACGCGCGGCAATCTGCACTGGCCGGCCGATCTTTACCTGGAAGGCAGCGATCAGCACCGCGGCTGGTTTCATAGTTCGCTTTTGACGGCCGTGGGCACCCGTGGTCGGGCGCCCTACAAATCCGTGCTGACCCATGGGTTCGTCGTCGATGCCGAGGGCCGCAAGATGTCCAAATCCCTGGGCAACGTGATCGCCCCCAAGGCCGTGATCGACAGATACGGGGCCGAGATACTGCGGCTCTGGGTTTCGGCGGCCGACTACCGCGACGATATCCGCATTTCCGACAACATCCTCACGCAGCTGAGCGATGCTTACCGCCGGATCCGCAACACCAGCCGCTTCATGCTGGGCAACCTTTATGACTTCGACCCAGCGGTCGACGCCTTAGACTACGGCCAACTCACCGATCTCGATCGGTTCACCCTGCACCGGCTGCAGTCGCTGGTGGAACGCGCCCAGAAAGCCTATGCGACTTATGAGTTTCACCTGATCTACCATGACCTGCACAATTTCTGTGCCCTGGATCTGTCGGCGTTTTATCTGGACATCCTCAAAGACCGCCTCTACACCTCGGCACCTTCGTCGCCGGCGCGACGCGGGGCGCAAACCGTGATTCACATCGTGCTCGACACGATGGCCCGTCTGATGGCGCCGATTCTGGCGTTTACGGCCGAAGAAGTCTGGCAGTACATGCCGGCCGTGGCGGACAAGCCCGACAGTGTGCACGCCGCCGCAATACCCGCCGTCCGGACGGAATGGCAGGATGAGGCCCTGGCCGACAAATGGCGCCATTTGCTGGCCGTGCGCGGCGAGGTGACCAAGGCCCTGGAGGCGGCACGCACCAGCAAGCTGATCGGCCATCCCCTGGATGCGGCCGTGACCCTCTGCCTGCCGCCGCCCTACGCTGAAATCCTGGCGGAATACCAGGACAGCCTCGACAAACTCTTTATCGTCTCCCGGGTGGCGCTGATCAAATCGTCCGAAACCATGATGGAGGCCTATCGCAGCACGGAAATCGAGGGATTGGCGATCGCGGTCACCAAAGCACCGGGGGAGAAATGTGAACGCTGCTGGATGCACGCCACCACGGTCGGCGATCAAACCGCGCACCCCACGGTGTGCGCGCGCTGCTGCCGGGAATTGGCCGCCATGGCGCCATAGGGATTCAGTGGTGACCATCAAAAACACCCCACATCACCGTTCGGCACCGCCAACGCCCCCGGATACCGACTGGCTGGCCAAATATCTGCGCCTGGGTCTGATCGCCGGTGCCGTGATCATTGCCGACCAGATCACGAAGTTCATCATTTTGCGCGATGTCGGGCTGCATACCACGATTCCCGTGATCCCCGGTTTTTTCCAGATCACCCATGTCCAGAACCCCGGAGGCGCCTTCGGTTTTCTGGCCAACCAGAGTGCGCTGGTCCGCGGCATCCTGTTTCTGGCGGTTTCCACGGTGGCCGTTGGGCTGGTGGCATGGTTCTACCACAAGACGCCCCCCACCCATCGCTGGCTGGCGGCTGGCTTTGCCCTGATTTTCGGCGGGGCCATCGGTAATCTGATCGACCGGGTGCGCCTCGGCCGCGTCGTTGATTTCCTGGACTTTTTTATCGGGCGCTGGCACTGGCCGGCTTTCAATGTGGCCGACAGCGCCATCACCGTCGGCATTACGATTTTTGTCATTCATGTCATCGGGGGGCGCATGCCGGACTGACGTCCGTCATCGGGACGCCAACCACCTGGATCCTTTCGTCATGGCCATCATTCGTTTTGAGGAGGCCGATCACTACCTGGCGTCGGGGAAATCCCCGTGGCCCCCGATTTTCCTGCTGTACGGCGAAGAGGTCCTGTACAAAAAGATTCTGGACAAACTCATCACAACCTTGCTCGGCAAGGCCTCGCGCACCCTTAACTTTGAAACCCTGGATGGCTTGAACGAAAATGTTCCCGCCGCCCTGTCCGCCATCAACACCTATTCGCTCATGGCGGAACCCAAAATCGTGGCCCTGACCGAGGCCCGCGTGTTTCTATCGCGCCGCAACGAAGCGCGCCTCTGGCAACAGGCCTATGATGCCGCCCGCCAAGACAATCTGACCAAGGCCGCCCGCTATTTTCGGGACGGTCTCGGTCTGCGCCAGCTGCAGTTTGAAGATCTGGAGGGGCGTGATGACTGGCAGACCCTCCTGGGGGCTTCGCCCGGCGGCGGTGACTGGGATTGGGCCCGTCCGGTGCTGGCCTTCTGCCGCGAGGGCGCGCTTGCCATCCCCCAGGCTTCCGACCCGGCCCAGTTTCTGGAAGAGGCCATCGCCCAGGGGTTTCCCCGTGGTCATCATCTGGTCATCACGACGCCTTGGATCGACAAGCGACGGCGTTTGTTCAAGGCGCTCGATGCCCATGGCGTGGTCGTCGACTGCAGCGTGCCGGAGGGGGACCGCAAAGCTGATCGCGCCGCGCAGAGCGTGGTGCTGGACCTCACGGTGGACGAGATTCTCGAAAAACATCGCAAAACCTTGACCCCCGAGGCCCGTCAGGTCCTTTACGGCCTGACCGGATTCGATTTGCGCACGGTGGCCGCCAATGTGGAAAAACTCGTCAACTACAGCGGCGAGCGCTCGGCTATCGGCGGAGATGACGTGCGGCGCATATTGGAGCGCACCCGTCGTGATCCGTTGTATGCGTTTACCGACGCGGTGACGGACCGCAACCTCGGACAAGCGCTTTTTTATCTGCAGTCCCTGCTGGCCGGCGGTGAATTCGATCACCCCCTGCCGCTGCTGGCCGCCGTGGCCAATCAGGTGCGCAAACTCCTTGTGGCCAAGGCGTTTACCCAAAGTCCGTTGGGGAAAGGATGGCATTCCGGATGTGCCTATCCGCTGTTTCAAAAACAGGTGCTGCCGGCCATCAAAACCTTCGACGCCCAACTGCAGGAGCGCCTGGATGAATGGCAGGGCTTGCTGGCGGCAACACCGGCGGCTTCGGCCAAGGGTCAACGCACCCCAAAACGCAAAATGACCTCGGACCTGACCTTGATGGGGCGCTCCCGCAGCCCTTATCCGGTTTATCGGACCCTCATCAAAACCGATCGCTTTACCCCCCATGAACTGCGTACCGCGCTGGTCGCCGTGAGCCGGGCCGACCGGCGCCTGAAACGCTCCGGGGTTAGCGGGCGAACGATTCTCGAGAAGGTGATTATCGGCATCTGCCAGCCGGAGCGCTCGCATGGGCGCTGAATATCCGCCCGTATTCGCGATCACCGCCGGCATCGCCAGCCGGCGGGGGCGCAGGAGGCTTTAGACCATGGGATTCTGGCGCCAGCAGGAAGAAAAGATGGCCGTGCGGCTTTTACGGTGGCATTTCGAGCGTCAGGGCCAGGCCGTCCCTGCGGATGATCGCCTCAGGCAGCAGGCGGCCGATCTGGTGGATGAAGCCCACCGGGTGGCCAAGAAACGCGGTAAGAATGTTATGGTGATTCTCAAGGACCTGGTCGACGATCTGCGGCGCTGAGGCGCCCACCGTGCATGTGACCATCGGCAGCGCCCGGCCGCGCCGTAGTGGGTATGCCTCCCGAGAGCGCTTTTCCTTACCGCGCGGCCTAATGCGGCCATCCGTCCGACTTTATGGATTGAAAAGTGCGCGGCGGCGTGTTATTCAGCCATGCTTAAGCTGTGGTTCCCCCTGGTATGCTTTACCCATCAACGCTTTATCAACGCGGAAGCGCAAAAAGGAGGTCGCTATGCGAAAAGGCTTGCTGTTTGTAATCGCCATTCTGGTTCTGGGCCTGGCCCTGTCGCCCTGTGTATGGGCGAAATCCAAGACCATCAAGGTCGGCATCAATGCACCGATTACCGGCGACATTCCCAAGGTCGGTGAAGGCTCCAAATACGCCGCAGAAATGTGGCTGGAAGACATCCAGGCCGCCGGCGGCTTGGATGTCGGCGGTGTCAAATACATGGTGGACGTGGTTGTCGAAGACAACGAATCCAAGCCCGAGTCCGCCGCCAAGGCCGCCACCAAATTGATCACCGAGGACGAAGTCCTGGCGATCGTCGGCCCCCAGGCCTCATCGCAGGCGATTCCCGCCGGCGAAATGGCCAACAACTACGGCACCCCCATGATCAGCCCCTGGTCCACCAACCCGGATACCACCAAGGACCGCCCCTTTGTCTTCCGCGGCTGTTTTCTGGATCCCTTTCAGGGTCCGGTGGTGGCCAACTTCATCAAGGACGAGTTCGGCTTCAAGAAGGCGGCCGTGCTCTACGACATCGCCAGCGACTATCCCAAAGGGCTGGCCGAAGTCTTTAAAGAAGCCTGGGAGAAACTCAACGGTCCCGGTTCGGTGGTGGCCTTTGAAAGCTTCACCACCAAGGATGCCGATTTCAGCTCCCAGCTGACCAACATCATCAACTCCGGCGCCGAAGTCCTGTTCACGCCTCAGTACTACAACGAGGTGGCCCTCATCGTACAGCAGGCCCATGAACTCGGCTTCAAGGCGCCCATCGTGGGCAGCGATAGCTGGGGTTCGGCGGAAACCGTCAAACTCTGCGGCGAAGATTGCTACGGCCTGTTCTTCAGCACCCACTACGCCGCCGCCGGCGCCACTGGTGCCACCAAGGAATTCATCACGCGCTACGAAAAGAAATACGGCTATACCCCGGACGACGTCGGGGCCCTGACCTGGGATGCCCTACGGATCGTCCAGACGGCCATCGAAAATACCGGCAAGCTGACCGGCAATCTCGAGAAAGACCGTATGGCGGTCAAGGACGCCCTGGCCAAGATCAAGGAATTTGACGGGATCACGGGTAAGATGACCTTTACCCCCGACGGGGATCCGATCAAATGCGCCGTGATCGTGCGCATCAGCGAGAAGGGCGAATTCGAGTTCTACAAATCCGCCTGCCCGTAATCAGCCGTGACATCCCACCACGGCCTGCCGCGCGAGGTGCGGCCGTCGTGGCTTAACCTGAAGTGCGCATTCAATCAGCCGTGAGTGCGAAAGGCGGGCGCAGGGCGCAAGCTCCTGCGCCCGCCTTTGTGAGAATAGCGAGGAGTCGGCGCGATGCAGTTATTCTTTCAACACCTGATCAACGCGCTCCAGTGGGGCAGTTTTTACGCCCTGATCGCCCTGGGGTATTCGATGGTCTACGGCATCCTGATGCTGTTCAACTTTGCCCACGGCGACATTTTCATGGTCGGGGCCTATATCGGTTTCGGGGTGGCCACGGCGCTGGCGGCCCTGGCGGCCTTGAGTGCGCTGGCGCTTCCCAACTGGCTGATTTTGGTGCTCACCATCCTGATCGCCATGTATCTGACCTCCTTCGTGGGCATGCTGGTGGAGCGCATCGGCTACCGCCCCCTGCGGGAGGCGCCCCGGGCCTCGGCGGCCATCACGGGCCTCATGATCGGGATCATTCTGGAAACCGGCAACCTGGCCATCCTGGGCGCCCAGCGCATCCGTTTTCCCTCGCTGATCAAGACCCAGGTCTATGACATCGGCGGCGTGGTGGTCACCAACAAGAAGATCATGATCGTCGTGGTCTCCCTCGTTCTGATGCTGGCCCTGAACGAATTCATCAAGCGCACCCGCTGGGGCATGGCCATGCGGGCCATGGCTTTCGACTATGTCGTGATCCCGCTCATGGGCGTGCCCCTCAACACGATCGCCAGCCTGACCTTTGCCCTGGGATCGGCCCTGGCCGCGGCCGCCGGCATTCTGTTTGCCGTGGCCTACCCGGTGCTGGATCCCTACATCGGCATCACCTATGGATGGAAGGCTTTCGTGGCGGCGATTCTGGGGGGGCGCGGCTCGGTCAAAGGGGCCTGCTTGGCCGGATTCCTACTGGGGTTTATCGAGATCTTCGTAGGGGCCTACCTCTCCTCCAGCCTGCGGGATCTGATCGCCTATTCGATTATTCTGCTCATTCTGGTTTTCCGGCCCCACGGCTTTTTCGGCGAACCGCACAGTGCCAAGTTGCGGCTATAGGACAATGCCCATGAATGAGCCCGCTGGTTTACGGATGCCGTGCCCAAGATGGAACGAGGTTTGCGATGTTAAATGACAAAGCCGCTTCGGCGGCGCGCGCGAACAGCCGGTTCGGATGGTTGCGCGCCTACGCCGCGGACGTTCCGCTGCTGGCCTGGTTGCTGGGTGTGCTGGTTGCGGTGCTTCTGGAGCAGGCCATGGGAGAGGTCCTCACGGACCTTGTGGGCCTGCCCAAGATACCGGTGCTTTTCGGTTGCATGATCATGCTCAAGGAACCGACCCTGATTCCCAGCGCCCTGGTCTATGTGGCGATGATCTACGGCGTGCCGATCATCCTTCTGGGCAAGCTCTTGGCCCGGCCCGCTAATTGGATCGCAGCGCGGATGATCACCTGGCCGATCGTCATCCCGGTCATCGTCCATCTCGTGCTGCTCTATGGCATCATGCATATCTGGTCGGATCTTAGCCTTTATCGGATGCTCACCCTGCGGCTCACCCTGATTGCCATCATGCTGACGCTGAGTTTGAACCTGATCAACGGCTATATGGGGGAGTTTTCCTGTTCGCATCCCGGCTTCATGGCCCTGGGCGCTTACACGGCCTCAGCGGTGATGGTCCTTTTTTTCGTCAACGACCGTCTGTTCGGCGAGGCCTTGCTGCCCGAAATGCTGGGGCCCTTTATGTTCCCGTTGGCCCTGGTGCTGGGCGGTATTGTCGCCGCCCTGGGCGCTTTGTTGATCGCCATCCCGTCTTTCAAGACCCGCGGTGATTACCTGGCCATTATTTCCTTGGCGTTTTTGTTTATCGTCAAAAGCCTTTTCGAGAATCTGCAGTTTCTGGGCGGCGCGCGGGGCATCAAGGGGCAGCCGGACTACGCCGATTTGCCCACCGTGTTCTGTTGGACCGTGCTGTGTGTCTGGATCATCAACAATTTTGTGCGCTCGACCCTGGGCAAGGCGCTGAACGCCGTCCGGGACGACGAGATGGCGGCCGAAGCCATGACGGTCAACACCCGGTTCACCAAGATGGTGGCCTTTCTGTTTGCCGCTTTCTGGGCCGGTATCGCCGGGGGGCTGTTTGCGCACACGGTCCGGTTTATCAATCCGGGCACTTTCGACCTCAAGCGTCTGGCGGAGTTATTGGCCATGGTCTATTTTGGCGGCTTGAACTCCGTTTACGGTTCGATCGTGGGGGCCGTCAGCATCAATATGCTCGGTGAGATGCTGCGACCGCTGGCGCTCTACAAATGGATCGTCATTCCCCTGCTGCTGATCCTGGTCATGATCTACCGCCCCACGGGTCTGGTGGCCTTCAAGGAGTTCGATGTTCGCAAACTGATGCAACCCAAGCGTAAACCGAAAAACGAGGTATAGCATGTCGTTGCTGCAAGTTGAGAATATGACCCATTATTTCGGGGGGCTGCGGGCGGTTCACAATTTCAATCTGGACATCGAAGCGGGGCAGATCCGCGCTTTGATCGGGCCCAACGGAGCCGGCAAGACCACCATTTTCAACCTGATTACCGGCATCTATACCCCTAGCGAAGGCCGCATCGCTTTGGGGGGCAGGGAAATCGTCGGTCTGCCGCCCCACAAAATCGCCTCACTCGGCCTCGGGCGCACGTTCCAAAACCTCTGCCTCTGGCGGCACATGACGGTTCTGGAGCATGTCATGATGGCGCGCTACTCCCGTTTGACCTACGGGCTGGCCGGGGCTTTCTTGGGCACCCCGCGCCGCAACCGCGAAGAAGCCGCCAGTGAAGCCAAGGCCCGCGAGCTGCTTGCCTTGATGGATATTTCGCCCCTGGCCGATCAGGTCGTGATCAATCTGCCCTACGGCGCGCAGCGGCGCGTCGAGATGGCCCGCGCGCTGGCCAGCGAGCCCCAGATTCTTTTTCTGGACGAACCGACCGTCGGTATGACCCCGGAGGAACTGGGCCAGATGATGGGCATCATCCGCAAGGTCCATCAGGAACTGGGACTGGCCATCTATCTTATCGAGCATAGGCTCAAGATGGTGATGGAGCTGTGCGAGCGCATTCAGACTCTGGTTTTCGGGGAGGTCATCGCCGAAGGCACACCCGCAGAAATCCAGCAGAACCCCAAAGTCATCGAGGCTTATCTGGGCAAGGAGACAGTGCATTAATGTTAGCGGTCGAGAATCTGAAAGTTTCCTACGGCAACATCAAGGCCCTGCACGGCATCGACTTCACCGTCGAAGAAGGGGAGATCATTTGCATCATTGGCGCCAACGGCGCCGGCAAGAGCACGACCCTGCGGGCCATCTCGCGACTTGTGCCGGTGGCTGAAGGGTGTCGCATGACCTATGGCGGCAAGAATCTTTTGGACTACCCGGCGGATAAAGTGGTCAGCGAGCTGGGGATTACACATGTTCCCGAGGGACGCCGGCTGTTCGGCAATCTGACCGTCATGGAAAACCTGCATCTGGCCACCTTCGCCCGCAAGGACAAAGAGCGGATTCAGAACGATCTGGATCGTATGTTCGGGATCTTCCCCCGCCTGAAAGAGCGCGAAAGTCAAAAATCCGGGACGCTGAGCGGCGGTGAACAGCAGATGCTGGCCATCGCCCGGGCCTTCATGAGCGGGCGCCGGGTGATGCTGCTGGACGAGCCCTCGATGGGGCTGGCACCGCTCTTGATGATGAACGTCTTTGAGGCTCTCAAGGAAATCAACCAACAGGAGGGGACCGCCATTCTGTTGGTGGAACAGAATGCCCGCCTGGCACTCCAGTTTTCTAACCGCGGTTATGTCCTCGAAAACGGCAACCTCGTGCTGGAAGGGATGTCCCGCGATCTGCTCAACAATCCCGAGGTTCAGAAAGCCTATCTGGGGGGATGATCGTGGTTGGCTGCCGACCTATCCCCTCGTAATGCTTGCCGCATCGATGGCGATGGTCGCGGATGCCGTGTCATCGTAATTGAATTCACCATCTTTGCGCAGGCTGCCGATATCCCTCCCTATCAATCAGAATCCTTCGGTTTTACGGTTGGTGCCCGGCTTAAGGTGCTCTGAATACCGGCTTGATAAATGATCGGCCGGTGCATAGATTTCACTTTATTCATTGTCGTTTAGACCCGCGGCAGGTGCCGGTCGCTGAAGCCGGTGCCCGTAAACCGCCCTTCACCGAAGATGGCATCGCTAACCGGATCCGACAGGAGAACATTATGAACGCCAAAGCCGCCGCCGCTGTTTGGGGTGCCCTGACCGCCGATTCCCTGGCGCTCGGTGCCCATTGGATCTATGATACGGCCCAGATCGATAACGAGATCGGCCGGGTGGATCGTCTCATGGCGCCACCGCCGAATTCATTTCATTCAACCAAAAAAGCGGGCGAATTTACGCACTACGGGGATCAAACCATGGTCCTGCTGACATCCCTTGCCGAATCCGGGGAATTTCAAGCGGAGGCCTTTGCAGCGGACTGGCAGGCGTTTTTCGCCGACTATAAGGGTTATTTCGACCATGCCACCAAGGACACCCTGAAAAATATCGAAGCCGGCCAGGCACTGCGGGAGGCCGGCTCCGGATCCACCGATTTGAGTGGGGCGGCCCGGATTGCCCCCCTGGCGTGCCTTTATGGGAACGACGTCCAGGCAATGGTCGAGGCCGCAAGGGCCCAGACGGCCCTGACCCACAACAGCCCCGACGTGGTGGACAGCGCCGAGCTTTTCGCGCGAACGCTGGGTTGCGTTCTCGACGGTCAGCCGCCGCTCGAAGCCCTGCAGGCCGTTCAGCGTGAACACTTTGATCGCCCCCCTTTTGACCGCTGGATGGCCGACGGTATGGCCAGCGCCGGCACGGCGACCCGCATGGCGATCAAACGTTTCGGTCAGATGTGCGATGTTAACGCCGGACTTCCAGGGGTCGTTCATTTGATTGCGGCATATCCGGAAAACTACGAAAAAGCCATGATCGAGAATGTCATGGCCGGTGGGGACTCGGCCGCACGCGGTATGCTGGCCGGCACCATCCTCGGCGCCAGCGTCGGCCTGGAAGGGATTCCCGCGCACTGGCACGATGGGCTGGTGGTCAGGAATCGCATTCAGGAGCTGCTCGATCGCATCGGGTCACAAAGTGGTTAAATCTTTAATCCTTCCGGGCAAAGGACCGCCCATGAAATGGCTGTTGACGATTCTGGCCCTTTTGTACGTGTTCAATCCCTTCGACCTGCTGCCGGACATCGTGGTGGGCGCCGGATGGCTGGACGATCTAATCGTTCTGGGGTTGCTGGGCTATTATTTCTACCGCATTGACTTCCGCGGGGTGTCATCCGGCGATCGAACCGACCGTCAGCCAAACGACAGGCAAGGGCAGACAGGCGCACCGGCCGATGATGATGGCGCCGATAATCCGCATCGCGTGCTGGGCGTGGCACCGGGGGCCAGCCAGGATGACATCCGGCGGGCCTACCGGCGTTTGGCCGCCCAGTATCACCCCGACAAGGTGGCGCATCTGGGCGCTGATCTGCGCCAGCTGGCCGAGCAGAAATTCAAGGCCATCCAGGCCGCCTACGAAATGCTCAAACGGCCCTGACCCAGGATGTTACGTTAACTGGTTTTAATCAGCATCGTGTTTGGATCGAAGCGCAGGGGCGTTTCCTGATCAGCGCCCGAAGTGCCCTTGAGTTGCCGAATGTGGATATCCTGCCCGTCGGGCAATAGTTGCAGGGCGATGGCAAAAAGATCCTGAAGGTCGGTCAGCTGAGGCGGCATGCCGTCTGGGCCGGGTTCTTCGTGCCGATGGGTGCGGACCGTGAACCAGGTGCGCAGGCCGGCGCCCTCGCACATGGCCTTGAGATCTTCGAGGGGGGCACGGACATGGCCGTCGAAAGGCAGTCCGTCGATGATCAGGGTATGCGGATGGAAAATGTTTTGTTCGGTAAGATCGGTCAAACGCTCGCGCAACTTCGGTACACTGAAGCCTTCCACTTTGAAAGTCATGACGAAGCGATGGGGCAGCAGTCCGTCCCACAGCGCGGGCGAGGGATTGGCCTGACGGCTTTGGACCATCAGGTTGAACACTTCCTGATACCATAGGCTGACTTTATCCACCGGATCGTCCAGGCTGATATGCAGCACGTTGCGGTCGCGCAGCATCGTATGCAGCGCGATTTGCACGAGGAAAGCCGTTTTTCCTAGACCGGCCCGGGCCAGAATGGCCCCGAAAGCGCCTTTTTCCAGAATATCTTCGGATCCGTATCCCAACTGGCGCAGGGGATTGCGCATCAACAGGTCTTTTTTCATCATGGTCAGGCTCCTTTGACGGATGGCAATGACATTGGGCGACGGCCGTGGCGATCGGTCTCGCGAAACTCCGCGCTGCCCGCTAGATGGGGGCCGGTTCTGGGGTTCAATCCTGGATAACATCGTCGTTCTTATTAAGTAAATCGATCACATGCCCTGGCGCCGGCGGAGGTCACATCCCGTCGCGGGGCTTAGCGTCACCGCGGCTGCAGGCCAGTCCGATCAGGCGACCTTCTTTTTGTCTTCGCTGCGTTTTTTGGCGATTTCTTCCGCAACCGACTGAGGCACCTGGCGATAGGTGGCGAACTCCATCGTAAATTGGGCCTTGCCCTGGGTCAGGGAGCGCAATGCCGTTGAATAGCCGAACATCTCCGCCAGGGGCACCTGGGATTCGATCACCGTCATGACCCCCTCGTCCTGGGAGCCGACTATCATGCCGCGCCGTTGGTTGAGGGAGCCCATGACCGCACCCTGAAACTCGGTGGGGGTCTCGACCACGACTTTCATGATCGGTTCCTGAATCACGGCCTTGGCTTTGGCGTAGGCCTGCCGAAAGGCCCCGCGGGCGGCCGCCTGGAACGCTTTGTCCGAAGAATCCACCGCGTGACTGGCCCCGTCGGTAATGATCGCTTTGACACCGGTCACCGGGAACTCCATCTTGGGGCCCTTGGCCAGACACTGGCGGAATCCCTTTTCACAAGAGGGGATGAACTGGGTGGGGATGGCACCGCCCACAATCTGGCTTTCGAAGACAAACTCTTCGTCGGCCAGAGGTTCCAGACGACCGGCCACCCGCCCGTACTGACCGGCGCCGCCGGTCTGTTTTTTGTGGATATAGTCGAAATCGGCCGCGGCCGTGATGGTTTCGCGGTAGGCCACCCGCGGCTGACCGGTGTCGACCACGGCGGCGTACTCACGCTTCATACGTTCGATATAGACTTCCAGATGCAATTCGCCCATGCCGGAGATGATCGTATCGCCGGTCTCCTCGCTGACATGGGTTTTAAAGGTCGGGTCTTCCTTGGTGAAACGGTTGAGGGCCTTGGACATGTTGATTTCGGCCTTGTGGTCGACGGGCTTGACGGCCAAGGAAATCACCGGTTCGGGCACGAACATCGATGTCATCGTCAGATTGAGGCCCGGTGCTACGAAAGTGTCTCCCGAAGCACAGTCGATCCCGAAAAGGGCGCCGATATAGCCCGCCGAAATGGCTTCGATATCCTCCATCTGGTCGGCATGCATGCGGACCACCCGGCCGATTTTGACCTTTTTACCGCTGCGCACGTTGATGACGGTATCCCCCTTGCCCAGACGACCCTGATAGACCCGGATATAGGTCAACTGACCGTACTGGCCGTCCTCGAGTTTAAAGGCCAGGGCGACCAAGGGATCATCGCCAAGACTTGTCAGAATCACGGGGGCCTCGTCGTTTTCGGCATCCAGGGCCACGTTTTCGACTTCATCCGGGCAGGGCAGGTAATTGTTAACGGCATCCAGCAGCAGTTGGATGCCCTTGTTTTTATAGGCCGAGCCCATCATGACCGGGGTGATTTCACGTGCCAAGACACCCGCGCGCAGGGCCGCGATCAACAATTCTTCAGGGACATCCTTTTCTTCCAGGACCGCCTCGGTGAGTTCATCGGAAAACATGGTGGCGGCATCGATCAATTCCTCGCGACGTCGCTCGGCTTCTTCCCGCAGATCGCGGGGAATGGCCTCGAACCTTACGGATTCGCCATTGTCGCCGTCAAAATAGACCGCCTGCATGCGAATCAGATCCACCACGCCCTCGAATTGGGCCTCCAGACCGATGGGAATCTGCAGGGCCACGGCATTATGGCCCAGTTTTGCGCGCAGCTGTCCGATGACGCGAAAAGGATTGGCACCGCTGCGGTCGCATTTGTTGACAAAGGCGATCGACGGGACCTTGTAGCGTTTCATCTGCTGATCGACGGTAATTGATTGCGACTGCACACCGCCGACGGAGCACAGAACCAGGATGCCGCCGTCCAGAACGCGCAGCGAGCGTTCGACCTCGATGGTGAAATCGACGTGGCCGGGGGTATCGATGATATTGATTTCATGATCCTGCCATTCGCAGTAGGTGGCTGCCGAGGCGATCGTAATGCCGCGCTCTTTCTCCAGCTCCATGGAGTCCATCGTGGCCCCGACGCCGTCTTTGCCTTTGACGTCATGGATCGCGTGGATACGCTGGGT
>JASJED010000101.1 GCA_030065585.1 Desulfobacterales bacterium
GCGCACGGAATCGTAGGGGATCAGGGTATAGGTGAACTGTCCGTCGTCACCTTGCGGCTTCACGGCACTGAACAGCGCTTTGTAATCGAGATCCGCATTGGCGAATTCGAATTTACCCGAAGCGGTCTTGAAGGCCTCATACCAGCTTTCCGGCCGGAAACGCTCGTCGTGCCAAAAACCGTCGCGCTGCATGGCCGCCCATTTATCCGCCAAAGCCGCTTTGAGGCAGTCTTCATAACGGGTCCAGGGCATGGATACCGCCACCGACCCGCCAATGCCGGCGGCCAGCTTGAGGACCACATCCCCGGTATGACGGGCATCGCCTTGCGGGGCGATTACGGGTCGGGCCAGGCCGATCAGGGGACGGCTGTACCCCGCCGTGGCCGGGGCATCGTCATAGCGCTCCAGATGGCTGAGATCCGGCAAAATCAGATCGGCCTGCGCCGCGGTTTCATTCATCTGGGAAGCAAAGCTCACGATAAAGGGAATCTGGTTGAGGGCCTCGCGGGTGGCCTCCCCGCCCGGAAGGGTGTAGTACGGATTGGCGTCATGGACCAGGAGGGCCTTGATCCCATCGGTTTTGGCCGCCAGTTGCGTTCGCGACATGGGCGTGCGCCCGGCGCCGGCCATGGCGATCTGGTCCAGTTCCGGTTGGGGCCAGGTGCCGATGTCCGGCTTGGGCAGCGCCCAGACGCCGCCGGGACGGTTGATATTGCCCACCAAGGCATTGAGGGCATGCACGGCCACGTACTGACCCTGGCTGCCCGGCACCGCACCCTGCCCACGGCCGCATAGCGCAATGGGGTGGCGTGCGCGCGCAAACTCCCGGGCCAGCGACACGATGGTCGACGGATCGACACCGGTCTGGTTGGCGACATTGCCGGGGCTGTAGCTACCCAGAACGAAATCCCGAAAAGTATCGAAACCGTGGGCGTGGCTATTGATAAAAACATAGTCGTATAGCGATTCTTTGATGATCACATGCGCCAGTCCCAGGGCCAGCAGGTCTTCGGTACCGGGTGTGATCGGGATCCACTGGTCGGCCTTGGCCGCCGTGTTCGAAAGGCGTGGTTCGATCTGTTTGACCACAGCCTTGTTCTCCTTCCAGAGGCTGTTGGCCCGAATCGAGCGCACCGTATGTCCCCAGCCTTCGATCAGACCGCTGCCAAAGCTGAGAACAAAGTCGGCCCCTTCCAGATCGAAGCCGGTCCGGTTTTCACTGCCGTGCATCAGTTTGAGGGTCAGATCGTAGGCGTCCATCATCGATGGCGTGACCATTAGATTGGGCGATCCGTACGCCATCATAAATCGTCCCAGCAAAGCGGCCATCGTACCGTCGCGCCGGCCGGTCAAACAGACCACCGCTTCCGGTGTGCCCGCCTGCCGAATATCACCGAGCTTCTCGGCCACTTCGCGAATGGCCTCCTCCCAGCTGATGGGCACCCACTGGTTCTGGCCGCGCTCACCGATTTTCTTGAGGGGCGCCAGGATGCGGGTCGGGCCGTAGAGCTTCTGCAGACCGGAGGCACACAGGTTGCAGATGCCGCCGTCATTGAGCGGATGATCCGCCATGCCCTCGATTTTGACGGCCCGATCACCGGCCTTGCGGACCGTGATGCCACATCCACCTGTGCAAAGGGTGCTGACCGAATTGACAAAGGTGTTCTCGCCGCCGGCCGGCCACGGCGTCCACGGCCACATCGTCGACCAGATGGCCACGTCGTCCTGCAGTTTCCACGGCAGCGGTGAAAGGGCCGTTCCCACGGCACCGCCGACACTCAGCGCTAAAAAGCTTCTTCTGTCTATTTTCATCGACTTACCCCTTGCCTCCTCACTGCAAATTCGTTTTGATCACAAGGTCGATTCGTTAATGGTGGCAAACGAAGCAGCCGCCTTTTAGGGTCTGGACACTGCCTTGGCGCACCCCTTCCCGGACATGGCAGCGGGCACAGTCGTCCATCTTCATGCGATCCCAGGTATTGGTGGCGATGCCCGCAATATTGTGCCCCCAGATATCGCGACTGTAGAGGGAAATCCGGTTTTGCTGGTATACCGGCAGGCTGGTGGATTCACCGATGTGGCCATGGCAGGTGACGCAGTCCATTTTGCCCATCTTGACGTGGGCCACATGCGAAAAATAAACGCACGGGGGCTGTTTGGAGTAGATCAGCCAGGGAATTTCGCGCTCTTTCTGGACATACTGCTCATAGAAAACAAGCTCATTCTCGGTATCGCTCAAGATCTCATCATGACAGTCGATACACTGGGCCAATTTGGGGGCGCCCGAGAAGCTACCGTCCTCACGGAAATAATGGCAGCTGCTGCAGTCCTCGATTTCATCCATCTCCATGTGCAATTGATGGTTGTAATCGACCGGCTGTTTTTTATGCGAGTAGAGTAACTTGGGGAAAATGACCCACCCCACGATGAGGCTTAGGGCAAACCCGACCAGAAAAAATAAGAGGATGGGTCCGCCGACTTCCGCACGGGCGTCCGGCCCGCTAGCGGGATCCATTTTGGTGGTTTGATCTACGTTGCTCATGGGTACTCCGTCTGGCTGCGATACAGAATGAAAAAATCCCTTCAAATGGCTGCGACGATTATGGGAAAGGATTGAAAATGATCAACAAATCCAGGAATCATTTCCAGCTTTCCGCAAACCGATGGCAGTCAAATCAGGGATCCTCCAAGCTGCTCTTGAGTTGATAGACTGTCGCCAAAACCAATCGAATCGGCAGCCCCATCGAAGGGAATTGCGTCTGACGCCCCTGCCCTGTCTAAAAGGCCCGCAAAGCGTTCGGCGTCTGCGCAAGAGGGGCTGCTACAAAATATTACACCTCACAAAGAAAACCATCCGGTTCACTCGGAACAGTCAGTGCGGACGGTTTGGGGCAGCGTGATGGTTAACATGCGTGCAAACCACCGTTAACCGCTCTATTCCTTGAATAAAAGTGGCTTTCTTTACCTTGCCGACCCTCGAATTGTCAAGTCCAAATCACCCGCCGCCGGCCCCGTAACTGTGCAGTCCCGGCAAATAGTTGACCCCGAAGTAGGTGAACAGAACCGCCAGAAATCCGACGATGGACATGACCGCGATACGATTGCCCTGCCATCCGCGCATGAAGCGCGCATGCAGCAGACCGGCATAGACGAACCAGGTGATGAGCGACCAGGTTTCCTTGGGGTCCCAGCCCCAGTAGCGCCCCCAGGCGGAATTGGCCCAGACCGACCCGGTAATGATGCCGGCGGACAGAAAGATGAAACCGAACATCACAAGCTGATGAGTCAGCTCGTCTAGCAGTTTGTCCGAGGGAAGGCGTTCCAGCATGGCGGGCCCCCCGAAGCGCCGCAACAGATAAAGCAGACTGATGCCGAAGGCGATCGCAAAGGACGCATAACCGATAAAACAGGTAAACACATGGGCAATCAGCCAGTTGCTTTTGAGCGCCGGGATCAAGGGCTGAATCTGGTCGGGTTTCAGGGAGGCATAGGCCATGGCCGCACAGGCCAGCGCCGTGGACAGGATCCCGAACACCCGGTTTTTGTATTTCCATTCGATAAACAAGTAGAGCAGCGCAATCGACCAGGCGAAAAATACGAGTGACTCATATAAATTGGATAGCGGCGCATGACCGATACCCAGCTGATAGGATTCCACCCAGCGCAGCGCGATACCGGCGGTATTGCCCACGAAACCGAATACGGTCACCATGGTGGCGATACGGCCGGCCAGGGGCTTTTTGAAAACCCATTCGAACAGATAGAAGGAGGCGCCGGCGCCGTAAACGAAGGTTATGATGGATAGGATATTCGAACTATTCATGTTGATTCCTCTGCCCGCGGGGCGTTTTCAAGCACTGCCCTTGGGGGCCCTCGCCGCGGCCTTGGCATCGGCCGCCGGCATTCATGTATTCTGGAGTTGCGCCGCCAGACGCTCGATCTTACGATCCATGCCCAGTTTGTTGCGGTTGGAGACCCCGGACACCGTGATGCGGCTGCCCTGCTCTTTACCGGTGATTTCAACCGCGATCATCTGGTGCGACATAAAAAAGGTGATCACAAACCCGATTAGCATGATGATGAATCCGGCATAGACAATCGGCACGCCGGGGTCTTTGGTCACCTGCAGGCCGGTGTAGTAACGCTCCGCCGCCGGCTGTGGGGGGAAGTCTTTCTTTTTCTGCCCGGTGACACTGAAAAACAATGCGCCGCCGCGCATTTTATCGAAACTGGGGAAATGCAGCGGCAGCAGAATCGTCTGGGATTCCTGCCCCTGGCGCTTGACCTCCACCTGCAGTCCGGGGCCGATATCCTGTCCTCCGAAGGTCAAATGCGGCTGGTAGGTCGTAATCGTAAATTCTCCGCCGCCGTCCGGAATCACCTGCCGCTCGCCGATGCGTGCCGTGAAGCTATGGGCGGCACCGGAAGCCTTCTCGATCACCCGCAGATCGATCTCCTCCGGTGCGGCCTCGTCGCTGGGATCGTGAGGCGAATCCAATTTGCCGTAGCTGGACTGGAAGAAATTAATACCGCGGTAGCGCAAGGGGTCGTTGACGATAATGTCTTTGGCGATCACAGTCTGGCCGTTTTCGATGATCTTCAGGCTCGAGCGAAATTCCTTGGGGGCTCCGTTGTCGTAAAAACTGACATCGAAGTCTTCACAGCGCACTTCGAAAGGAAGCTGAAAGGGCTGACCCGTGGTGCGCAGAAAAATCCGGCTGGTCGATTCCTTTTCCGGAATATTGACAAAACCCTCGAAGCCCAGAATCGATCCCACGAGACTGCCGACGAGCAGCAGGACGATACTCAGATGCACCACATAAACCCCGAAGCGCGTCCAGCGCCATTTTTCCGCATAGAGCCACAATCCGTTGTCGGTGGCCTCCGTCGTGAAGTAGCTGAAACCGCGGCGCACGATGGGCGTATAGCGTGCTTGCAGCTCGCTGGCCGGGTGCGGCGCCTCGAAAACGACTTTATTCTTGGCATTGCGAAACCGCGATGGTTTTATTTTCGGGTTTTTAACGAACAGGATTTTGCTTAGGGCCGAGAGTCTCTCAATGGAGCAGATAATGATGTTCAATGCCAGCAGCACGATCAGCAACCGAAACCACCAGGACCGGTACATATCGAAAAAATCCAGGGCATTGAACAGCCGAAAGCGGAATTCACCGAAAGCCTGCAAATATTCCATCGGCGGTTTATTCTGAGGAATCAGGGTGCCGATGATCGAGGTCACCGCCAGGGACAGGAGCAGAATGATCGTTAGGCGAATGGAAGCAAAAAACTCCCAGATGGCATCCCAGATTCCGGGGGATACACGCGAATCCGTCATGGGGCATCCTTTCACCGGAAAAAATGTCCGGTCTCCATATCACGTCGTCCCCCGGCAGGCAATATGAAGGATGGGCGTGGGGAATCGAATAGGACAGCACACCGCGTCTTGTGAGGCCGCACCCCAGCGGGTGAGACATCTCAGCACGCAGTTGGGCGGCAAGACCGGGGCAACTGGCCGACCAATCGCCCGACTCGCAGTTTAGAGGCGATTGTTTGCGGGCGGGGTTTCCGCCCGGGATGCATCCGGATCGACACGCGGGCGGGCTTCGAAAACGGCCGCCTGGGACGGGTCCAGGTATCTCTGGGCCAGGGCCACGAGTTCTTCGGCCTGGATACCAGCATAGTCGGCCGCGATGGTGCGGCTCCACTCAATCTGTTCCGGGCGGCGCGTGGATCCCACCAGGACGGTGCTGAGCCAATAACGATTCTGGCGCAGTTGTTCCCGAATGCCGGTGAGGGTGGGTTCCAAGGCGCGCTGAAGCTCTGGCGCGCGAATTCCCTCCACCGTGATCTGCCGCGCGATGTCTTGCACCGCGGCGAGCACCGGGGCGACCTCACCGGGGGCCACGGGAAGATAGGCCAGAAACAGCCCGAAACCGGGATAGGCCCGGCTGGGCCAGCTGTAGGCCCCGGGAGAGTAGGCCGCCCCGCGCTTTTCGCGGATCTCCTCACGGAGACGATCGGAGAAGACATCGGCCAGCACATTGAGGCGCCGGGTACGATGAATGTCGTGGGCATCATCGGTCAGAAAAGCCATAACCAGCAGGGCTTTATCGATCTGGGTGCCAACGTCCACGCGATGTTGGCGGCCGGTGGGGAAAACCGGTCCGGACCCGCCTTGGAGCGCCTCTGAACGCCGCGCCGGCAGCCCCCCCAGATATTGCTGCGCCAGAGCGATAACGGTCTCCAGATCGAAATCACCGACCAGCGACATCTCCAGGGGCGCTTGCGTCAGGATCGGTTTGATCCAGTTCTCCACGTCTGCGAGACGTAGACGCTGGAATTCATCCAGTTGCGGTTTGCCGAAGCGCGGGTCGCCACCGCTGAAAAACCGGTACGCCTCAAGCCGGAAGGCGCCGTCGATCGACTGCGCCAACTGCTGATAAGCCTGGGCAAAGCGTTCCTGCGCCAAGCGGTAGGCAGCCGGACGGAAAGCCTGATCGGTGAGATGGGCATGCAGCAGCTGGAAAAGCAGTTGAATCTCCTTGGGTGATGTGGCCCCACCGTAGAAAAAACGATCATTGCTGAAATCGAAGGATAGATGCGTGGTTTTCCCGGTCAAGGCGACTTGCAGGCTTTCGCGATCCAAAGGGCCCACGCCGCTCTCGTTGATGACGTCGCGGCTTAGTTCGGCCAGTCCGGGACGATCGATCGGTTCGACGGATCGACCGCCTTCAAAGCTCAGCGCGAAAAGGATCTCGTTGTCGGAGAAATCAGTCGGTTTGAGATTCAGGTGGACGCCGTTGGGCAGCATTATCCGGGTAATCCCTAGGTCCTCGATAAACTCGCGCGCGGCCGGCGCAGCCTGCGGCACCTGGGGGGCGGGCAGATAGGGAAACTTGACTGGCCGCGTGATCTGCGGGGCTTCAACGGGTTGTGCGGCCGCGACCCGGTAGACATCCTGAATGATGCGGGCGGCCTCTTCAGAAGCGCTCGTTAAATCGGTATTGCCCGTCATCAGAATCTTCGGGGCATCCATTGCCCAGACCTGGCGCAGGCGCGTATTGAGCGTCTCGGCGCTCAGCGATGCCAGCAGCGAAGTGTAGAACTCTTTTTCCTGCAGGGGTGACTGATACACGCGATCGGTGGCAATCGTTCGGATCAAACCCCGCGCCAGGGTTTTACTCTCCCGCGTGGCGGCCTGATCGACGCGCAGGGCGAGTTCGGCCCGGAAATCCTCCCGGACGCGCTCGACTTCCAGGGGATCGAATCCGTATTCCAGGGCCTGCCGCCGCACGGCTTCGATCTGGGTCAGCGCCGCCTTCCACTTCTCCGGCGGGCACTCGGCACTAATATAGCCGTAGCGGATCTGTCGTAAAAAGGTACCGACCCCCGCGGAAGCTTCGGTAAAGGGTGGATCCGGACGGTTTAAAAGACGTTCGAGCCGATTCTGCAGCATCATGCCGATTAAACGATCTTCGAGACGCTCCATTTTATATGACGCCGAATCACCCCGGAGGCCAACCGACTTCAGGACCTGGATGGTCAACGTGGTGCTGCCCACTTCGGCCTCATGGTGATAAAATACGTTCGTCTCCGGTGGGTTGAGGGTGCCCGTCGCGATTACCGGCGGAGCCTCAGCATCCCGCCGGGGCGCCATGTCCCGGAATCGATCGGCAATCAGATCCGCCGCCAGCTTCAAATCAAAATCGCCCACCATGACGAGCACCATATTATCGGGACGATACCAGGTATCGTAGAAGTCTTTGAAGGTCTGACGGTCGGCCTTGCGTATAATTGCTTCGGTGCCGATCGGTAAGCGCTGGGGAAAAAGGGTACCCCTTAGTTCAAACGCCATGGACGCCTCGTAGGTGCGGTAATCGGCGGAATCACGGGTACGTTTTTCCGATAGAACGACCTCCCGTTCACGATCGATTTCCGATTGCAGCAACAGGGCGCCTTGCGCATAATCCCCCATGACCAGTAATGCTTCTTCCAGGCTTTGCCGATCGCCCCGAGGCAGATTGATGTCGTACACCGTTTCAAAGAAACCTGTACTGGCATTCGCGTCAGGACCGAACTGCATACCGATCTTCTGGAAATATTTGACCAGCTCCCCGGGAGCGAAATGGGTCGATCCGTTGAACAGCATGTGCTCCAGAAAGTGGGCGATACCACGCTGGTTATCGGTCTCGTTGATCGATCCGGCTTTGACCACCAGATGCAGGCTGACCCGCTCGCGCGGTTTTTGATTGTGGCGCAGCGCATAGCGAAAGCCATTGGGCAGGCGACCAAAAACGATATCCGGATCCGGCGCCAGATCGGCTTGTTCATGGGTCCAGAGCGGGGAAGAGATCTTGGCGGCGGCTTCGCCTGTAGGGCTGGAGGCGACAATCGCCACAAGGCCAACAAGAAAGGTTAAGCGCAATGCGTAGGGCAAAATGGATTTCATGGCACTTCTCACTTTTCCGGATTCTAAACAAACGCGGCCTGCTCGCCAACGCCATTGCGCTGGTCGAGCGGGACCAACTCGATTTGATTGGGGAACATAAGACCTCCCGTCCAAAAAGCAACCACGCTCTCTTGGACAGGCTGTGGAAGAACGTCATGGGCGCAGGCCAGGCAAGCCCAAATCCGACGCGAAAGCGCCGTTGACGTGCATTAAGTGAGCACTTGGCGGATGATTTTAATACCGTGTGACCACGCCCCATCGTGGTCAACAACCTTCGGAACGTGAGGGTGGAAAAGATAAGCCGCGCAATTGCTGCCGGGTATGAGGCGACCCGGGCTAAAAAAAAACTGCAGTCGGTTACGGCGCCAGCCTGAAACCGACTGCAGTTTGAAAAAATCGTCACCCGGTGCCGGATTTTCCCGTTGGGTGTCCGCGATATGGGCATCGCGGCGGGAGTCAGATATGAGAAGTTATAAGGGTGCCCGGCAGCAACTTAGGTGATCATTACTTTTTGACGATGTAGAGTCCTCTTTGTTTGGCTTCGATCTTACCGCGTGTGGACAGCTTGTAGAGCGCATTGCTGAGCTGGCGGGGATTCAAGCCCGTTTTTTGCTTGAGCTGTGCAATCGTAGCACCATTGCGGGAACGACGGACGACATCGTAGACCGCATCCAGCACTGTTGATTTCTTGGCGGTCTTTTTAACGGCCGCTTTTTTGGGAGCCGCTTTCTTGGCGGCAGCCTTTTTGGCAACTTTTTTCTTGGCCGCTGGCTTGACTTTTGCTTGTTTTGCTACCTGTGCCGCCACTTTCTCCACCTGTTTGCCGAGTTTGCCCAGTTCTTTGGAAATGGCTTTGAGTTGATCCTGCAGCTTCTTCATCTGACTCATCCTCCTTTATCTTATCTTCTGGTGAAAGTGAGTTGCCGAACAAGTTCGACGTTAATACAAAGATTTTTAAAAGTCAACTCAATTACCAGTAAAAAAAGTATTTTAGCAAGCATGCTGCCTGTCAGTGCCTACCGGCTGGCCGTTTGCGCATTTTCTATTCGCCGGGAATCATAAACCATTTCATCCTGTTGTAATTACTCTATTTTTTAGCCCTCGTTCTTATCTACCCTCTCCGTGCATCAACAAAAGCCGCGGAGAAAAAATACCTGCCGCTAATCAGAAGGCTTGTAACGGCCAGCATATGTAGTGGTTGAGCTGCATGCCACCTACCGGATAGTCGATATGCTTCCAGCGACCGGAAGACAAGGTCAATACGCGGCGCCCAGTCTCGTCGCACGCGAGCACTTCGCCGCGAGCCTTGGGGGAACCTCGAACTGAACGGCGGCCGGCCGAAAAAGCCCGTCCGCCAGACGCCTGCGCTGAGTTGACAAAAGGATATGGCTGTGGAAGAACACGTCTCGATTGGCCGTCATCGTGGCCCCGGCCAAGCGCCTGGCGGACATCAAACGGTTTTCAACCTGGCAACCGGCGCCAAGGGCTTCCGGGCCGTGCCGCAGGCCTGCCGGCCGTCGCGTCCGGATCGCTATCCGGCACCGTCCAAGCAATCTATCGCCAGATGTCATGGATGGCGCGAACCTGGCCCGCGCCTCCACCCGAAATTGTAGGGATGGCTCGATCGTCAATGCCCCTGCGGCCCAACGAAACGATAAAGTAAAAATGCCTCTTGCATGCCGTGAACGTTTTCGCACCGAACTGAATGCCGTCCAATACGAAGCGGTTTTCCATGATAGCGGTCCGCTTCTGGTGATTGCCGGCGCGGGCAGCGGTAAAACGCGTACCCTCACCTACCGTGCCGCGCGCCTCGTTGAAGAAGGGGTCCCGCCCGGGCGTATTCTTTTGCTGACCTTCACCCGCAAGGCCGCTGATGAAATGCTTAAGCGCGCCACTCTTCTTCTGGACCACCGCTGCCGCCAGATCGCCGGAGGCACCTTTCATTCCTTCGCCTACACGGTGCTCAGACGGTATGCCCCCCAGGTGGGATTTCCCCACCGTTTCACGATTATCGATCGCGCGGACGCAGAGAGCTTAATCGGCATGCTGGCCAAGGCACGCCTCAGCGGTCCCCGCCACGGCGCCTTTCCACGCAAAAGAACCCTTGTCGATATCTTCAGCAAAGCCGCCAATAAAGATCTTGGCTTGGAAGAAATCATCGACGACGAGTATTCCCATTTTCGTCCGTACAGCGACGAAATTCGCACCTTGCAGGCCGACTATGTCGCGGCCAAGACCGAACAGGCGCTTATGGATTATGATGACCTGCTGATCAAGCTGCACCATCTCCTGGAAAGCCAGAGCGATCTCCAGCAGCAAATCGCCGGCCAATTTGCCCACCTGATGGTCGATGAATACCAGGATACCAACCTGATCCAGGCCCGGATTGTCTATCTGCTGGCCCACCGGCAC
>JASJED010000096.1 GCA_030065585.1 Desulfobacterales bacterium
CCCTTTGCCAAGCGGGTTCCCGAAAAAACCCTGGAAACCTGGCGTAAATTGGGGATCGTGCCCCGCGGCGCCATGCGCGAGATCATGGAACTCATGCACCGCACCCACATGGGTGTGGACCAGCATTATGAGAACATCACCAGACAGTCCAGCCGCACGGCCCTGGCCGATGGCTGGGGCGGGTCCATGGTGGCCACTGAAATTGCCGACATCCTTTTCGGCACGCCCACACCAGTGGCGGTCGACGTGGACATGGGCTGTCTGAAAGAAGACCAGGTCAACATCATCGTCCACGGCCATGAGCCCAACCTGTTCGAATCCATGCTGGTGTCGTCGCAAGATGCGACGCTGCTCGAAAAAGCTAAGGCGGCCGGCGCCAAGGGCATCAATCTGATTGGCATGTGCTGCTCCGGGGCCGAAATGCTTGTACGCCACGGCATTCCCCATGCCGGCAACTTCATGTCCACCGAAACGGTGCTGGTGACCGGCGCGGTCGACGCCTTCTGCGTCGATGTCCAGTGCATCAAACAGGGACTCGTAGCGGTGGCAGATTGCTACGACACGCCGCTTTTCACCACCAACCCGCGCTGCCACATCGAGGGCGCCGAGCATGTCGAATTCCATGAGCACGATCCGCGGGAATGTACCGATGCCATGGTGATCAAGGCCATCCACCGCTTTGAGAATCGCACCGCCAAAATCGAGATTCCCAAGAACACCAGCTCCGGCGTGCACGGGTTCTCCCATGAATACATCAACTACATGCTGGGCGGGACTTTCCGTAGTTCCTACGTTCCGCTGAACGACAACATCATCAACGGGCGCATCCGCGGGGTGGCCGGTGTTGTGGGGTGCACCAACCCACGTGTGAAGCAAGACTGGGTGCATGTCGAGTTGGTCAAGGAACTGATTCGCAACGACATCCTCGTGGTCCAGACGGGCTGCTCCCAGATCGCCTTGGCCAAGGCTGGGCTGACGACCCCCGAGGCGGCCCATCTGGCCGGCAGCGGCCTTAAGGAAGTTTGCGAAACCGTTGGTATGCCGCCGGTTCTGGGCCTCGGGGCCTGCGTGGACAACAGCCGGATTCTGATCGCCTGCGCCGAGATGGTCAAGACGGGCGGTCTGGGCGAGAGCATCGCCGACCTGCCGGTGGCCGGTGCGGCACCGGAGTGGATGAGCGAGAAGGCCATCTGCATCGGCCAGTATTTCGTGGCTTCCGGCGTGTTCACCGTATTCGGTGCGACCTTCCCGATTGTCGAGGAAACCAAGTTCCACAAGCATCTCTTCCAGGGCCTCGAGGAACTGGGTATGGGCAAGTGGGGCTTCACGGCGGATCCCTATGAAATGGCCAAGATGATGATCGCCCACATCGATAGCAAGCGCAAGGCGCTCGGCATCGACAAGGCGCGCGAGCGGGTCCTGATGAGCATGGAGGATCGGCAGGCCCTTACGGGTTAAGTCGCATTTGCGGCCCGTATAAAATCCTAAACCAACCGCAGGCGGAGTATCCTCTGGAGCTCCGCCTGTTTTTTTTGGGTGGTTTAGTAAAATGCCCGAGTTAGCAGCGTTGCACGTCTTCCTTGTCACGACGATGTCTGGTCAGTCCGCCGCTTTCGTTGGTCTTCGCGAAACTCGGCCGCAAACGCTTTACCAAGCCGTCTAATCGCAAATATCGTGGCGTCGGATTGATTTTCAGCCAATTGGCTGCATCTTTTTAAGATAAATCCAAGAAAACCGTTAAATGCGCATCGTCAACCATCCATACAGGCAGGTGAAACCATGATGACCTTAGAGGAACTGCGCAACAATCAGGATGTGATCGACGTCATCGATTGGAACATGACCCCCGAGGAAGCTGTTCGGCTTTATCTGGAATGGGGCAACAACTGGGCCCGGGGGGATGGTTACGTGATCGCCTCCAAATCCGACTACACCACCTATTTCGTGGTCAACTGCTGGAGCAAGCCCTATTACATCTACCTGATCCAGCGCAATTCGGACGAGGCCCTCGAACTGGCCCAGTTTGAACTGCCCAAGCAGTTCGAACGGGATGTCTGTGAACTCAAGGGGGTATACGCTCTGGATGACGACACCAAGGCCTGGTTGAAGAAGGAACTGGGGCTTTAGGGTTCGTTTTGATCTAACCTCCCACCGCTTGTGGAAGACCCGGCAAGGTCTGCCGATTCGGGGGTTAATCCGTGCGGGCCACCTCGGGATGGGCGTTCAGAAAGCGATAGAGCGTTGCCCGGCCGACGCCGAGGAGACGGGCCGCGCGGGATTTGTTGCCGCCGGCCTTCTTCAGGGCGGCGTTTACCGTGCGGATCTCCAGCTTGCGCACCGGTCCCCGGCGCGGCAGGCTTTCGCGTTGTCCCTTGATCTCCATGGGCAGATCGTCCACGGCCAGCATTCGGCCGTTGGATTTGACGAAGGCAAACTGAATGGCGTTCTGAAGCTCACGCACATTACCGGGCCAAGGGTAATCGAGCATCAGGGCCATGACTTCCTTGGCGATGCGAAACGGACTCTGGCCGTGCTTCAGGGCCGCTTCCTGCATGAAGTGGCTGGCCAGCAGAGGAATATCGGTTTTACGTTCGCGCAGCGGGGGGATGAAGATCGGGATGACGCTCAGGCGGTAGTAGAGATCTTCCCGGAAACGGCCGCGGCGGACTTCTTCCTTGAGGTCTTTGTTGGTGGCGCTGATGACCTTGACGCTGACCGACAGGGTTTTCTCGCCTCCCACCCGTTCAAACTGCCCCTCCTGTAGAAAGCGCAGCAGCTTGATCTGCATGTTTTTGGAGAGTTCCGCCACTTCGTCCAGAAAGATGGTGCCGCCGTCGGCCAGTTCGAAGCGGCCCTTTTTGTCACGAATGGCGCCGGAGAAAGCGCCCTTGACATGACCGAAGAGCTCGCTCTCGATCAAACCCTCGGGCAGCGCGCCGCAGTTGATGGGCACGAAAGGCGTTCCGGCCCGGTGGCCCTCGTTGTGGATGGCGGTGGCCACGAGTTCCTTGCCGGTGCCGGTTTCCCCGAAGATGTGAACGGGATAGTCGTAGGCGGCCACATCGCTGATCTGCTGGAAGACCTGCAGCATCTTGGCATCGCGTCCGACGATATTGGAAAAGCGCGTCAGATTGCCGGTTTGCATCATGAGGCGCAGTTCATCGGTAATGTCCCTGAACAGGGCCAGTACGCCCACAAATTCGCCATGCTGGTCACGCATCAGCGTAACGGTCATCTCCAGGCGGCGTGATTCGCAGCTTTTAGTCGTGATGTTGAGGGTGTATTCTTTAACTTCCGGGCTGCTCGGGAGGGGCGGGTTGTTGTCGCAAAATGAGCAGCGCTCACCGCAGAATGGGATCCCAAAGGCCTCGTGGCAGTCGCGGCCCAGGATTTCTTCGCGCCGGTAGCCGGTAATCTTTTCGGCCTGACGGTTGAAGAAGAAGATCCGCCGCTTGAGGTCGTGGGCGATCACCCCCTCCTTGAGGTTGTCGAGAATGCGGGCCAGGTTTTCCTGCGGGGCCAGAATCTGGTTCAGGGTCATGTCTGCCATGGGGTTGCTTGGTCCAATGCACGGGCGTCACAAATCGCCGCTAGGGTTACCGCATCATCAGCGCAAAGTCAAACGAAAATAGAAATTAGATCAACATGTTACAATGCTAATCCCTTCCTGGGAACCGCCTTACAAGCGGTAGGGCAGCGCCCGGCGCAGACGGATCTCCGCCAGGTCGATGTGAACGTCGTAAACCATCATTTCAACACCGGCCGCCACCGCCTGGCGTAAGCCTTGGCCGTAGTCCGGATCGATGGTGTCCGCCGGACGAAAACAGACCGCATCCATGCGCTGGACAAAGAAGAAGATCACACTGCGGCACGCAGGTCCGATTTGCCGCGCCAGTTCCTGCAGGTGTTTGAGCCCCCGGGCGGTGACGGCGTCGGGAAATAGCGCCGTTTTATCGCGTACCAGCGTGCAGTTTTTGATCTCGACATAACAGCGCGCTGTTCCCGGCCCGGAGAGCAGCAGGTCGACCCGTGAGTTTTCACCAAAACGGACTTCGCTGCCAACCGCATCATAGCCCTCCAGCTCCGGTATCTGGCCCCGGTTTACGGCGTGTTTGATCAGCCGGTTGGGCATCAAGGTGTTTATGCCCACCAGGGAATTGGGCATCGCAATCATCTCCCAGGTATAGGGGTATTTGCGTTTGGGGTTGTCGTGCACCGACAGGTAGACACGGCGACCCGGTTCACTGCAGGACTGCATGCTGCCGGTATTGGGGCAGTGGGCCGTAACGATCCGGCCGTCATCCAGTTCGACGTCGACCAGAAAGCGTTTGTAGCGCTTGATGAGCGTGCCGGTGATCAGAGAGGGCCAAGACAGTCCGTCGGAGCCGGGTGTTTTTGATGTGGTGGCGATCGGAACCATTTCCCGCAACAATTAAGTTTCTCGCTTCTGAATGTCAAGCGGGTGGGGCCTTCGGCCCGTTGGCGGTTTGAGGTTGGAGGCTTGCCCTCCGGGCAAGTTAGGTTTGAGGCAAAGACAAGAAAGTTAAAAGCTGAAAGTTCAAAGTCAAAAGCAGTTCAAGCGGTCCTGGTTTAACTTCAACCGCTAATGATCTGGAGGCAATCTGATTAAGTTCGGCCCTTTCAGCTTTGAGCTTGACGCTCCTTATGCAGTTGCCTAACTTTGCCGCAGGCAAAGCCTCTAACCTCCAACGGGCCGCAGGCCCCATGCCTCCAACCTCCAATGGATGCGAAGCAGCCCCGGCGCAGGCCGTTGGCGCGATCCCTGCCCTGTGGGGGTTGGCAAGCGGATCAAAATGATACAGATTGCCGGCAACTTAAACGTTTATCAGCCTTCAACGGGGAGCCAACGCCCATGCCGCCCATCCTGGAAGTTAGACGTCTGCGCAAACAATACGCTGATCTCATGGCCGTGGACGATGTCAGCTTCAGCATCCCGGCCGGGGTCTGCTTCGGGTTGCTGGGGCCGAACGGGGCCGGCAAGACCACGACCCTGGAGGTGATCGAGGGCATTCTCAAACCGACCGCGGGTGACATTTTATACAAGGGACAACCGCGGACCGCTGCTTTCAAAAACGAGATCGGTATTCAGTTTCAACACACCGCGCTTTTGGCCATGCTGACGGTCCAGGAAACCCTGCAGGTCTTTCAGTCCCTCTACCCGGCCGCTGAAGACCTGGAACATCTGGTGAACCGCTGCCAGCTGGGCGAGTTCCGCCACCAGCGGCACGAGAATATCTCCGGCGGCCAGCGCCAGCGGTTTCTGCTGGCCCTGGCGCTTGTCAACCGGCCGCAACTGCTCTTTCTGGACGAACCCTCCACCGGACTCGACCCCCAGGCGCGTCATAACCTCTGGGACGTCGTCAACCAGATCAAGGCGGACGGCAAAACGATCATCCTGACCACCCATTATATGGAGGAAGCCCAGCAACTCTGCGACACGGTGGCTATCATGGATCACGGCCGGATCATTGCCCAGGGGGCGCCGGAGGCGCTGATCCGCGACCACTGCGAAGGGGTCACCGTGGTGCTTCCGCGCCGTCGTTTTACACAGGCCCAGGGCCAACCATCGCTGCCCTATCGGATCGAGGGCGATACGGTTCGCATCCTGCCAGCGAATATCGACGACGCCCTCCGTGAGTTGATGGGCCTTAAGATCGATTTGTCTGAAATGACGGTGCAATCGCCCAATCTGGAGCACGTTTTCCTGAACCTGACCGGCCGCCAACTGAGGGAGTGATATGGCCATCAAACGCATCTGGGTCATGTTCAAGGCCCGCAACTATGAGTTTTTCAGGGACAAGGCCTCCTTCGGCTGGAATTTTCTCTTTCCTTTTCTGCTGGTGGCCGGCTTCGGGATTCTCTTCGGGGCGCGCGAATACGTCGAGTATAAAATCGGCGTTTTCCCAGCCCCTCCGGGAACCCTCGACACCGCCGCCATCGAAATCCCGGAAGGTCTCAAGACCACCCGTTTTCTACAGTTTGTGGGGTTTGCTTCCCAGGAGGCTGCCGTGGCCAAACTGCGGCACCACAAGATCGACCTCGTGATCCAGGCCGGACCAGCGCCGCATCTTTACTGGGTCAGCGATTCATCCCACAAGGGCTATCTCGTGGAGAAGATTTTGCAGGCCGGCCTGATGCCCCCGGAAATTCCGGCGGCCTTCCGCAAAGGCCGGGTGGCCAGTGCCCCCATCCGCTATATCGACTGGCTTTTCCCCGGCATCCTGGCCATGAACATGATGTTCAGCGCCCTTTGGGGGGTAGGCTACGTGGTGGTGCGCTACCGTAAAAACGGCACCCTGCGACGACTCAAAGCAACGCCCTTGACGGCCTTCGAGTATCTCAGCGCCCAAATGCTCTCCCGGCTTTTCCTGCTGATGTTCACCCTGGCGGTGGTATGGTTCGGGTGCGACCTGATTTTTGAATTCAACGTGCTGGGCTCCCTGGCCGATATCTTCCTGATGTTCTTTCTGGGCAGCCTGAGCCTGACCGCCCTGGGCCTCGTTCTGGCGGCCCGGGGCGTGAGCGAGGAATTCACCACCGGCATTCTCAATTTCATTTCCTGGCCGATGATGTTTCTCTCGGAGGTCTGGTTTTCACTGGAAGGCGCCCCTGAGTGGGTACGTCAGCTCTCTCAGATATTTCCTTTGACCCAGTTGCTGCAGGGCATTCGCAAGATCACCAACGACGGGGCCACCCTCGTCGAGGTCCTTCCGGAGATGGGGATTCTGGCGGGCATGACGATTTTGTTTCTATCGGTGGGGGCCTTCCTCTTTTCTTGGGACTAACCTGGAGGCGCAGTGTCCAGGTTAATCCTTGCTGAGCGATAGGAATCTTTTTAAAAGATCATGGGCTTTTATCGGTTCGGCCCCCATGGCTATCAATGACTGATTGGCCTCATTTTCGAAAGTAAAAATCTGATTCCCAGTCTTTTTAATGCATTTAGCAAGCATTTCGGTTCGGCTTCCGGGTGCGGTATAAGGAATAAAAACGTGGCTTGCAAGCCGGGCAACCAGGCGGTTACGCGCATCAGAAAGCGCTGAGGTGACGCGCTTAAATTTTTTCACGAAAGGAGACAAGACCAGCAACCTGTCGTTATCGATGGCCACCTTCCAGGCATTGGGGATACGCATATTTTCGATGCTGCGGGCCGCGCAAACCACAATTGGCTGAGATCCACTGAGAAGAAGGTCAAAAACGTCCTTTTCGATGGGTGAGCGGAAGCCGCTGATAAGTGGGATTCCTGCATCTCGAAGGGATCGGTCCAGTTCATAGGTTTCGAGTATGATGCCGCCGGGCATTTAACCGAACCAAAGAAACCAAGCAGATTACTGTATAAAATGTCAATATTGCCGATCGTCCGGAAACTATTATATGGAGGCTTTTTATCTTTGCCGACTTGCTTAAAATAAGTCATAAAATCAGGGGAATCGGAGTGGATGGTGTTTATTTTATACATAAATAATTTGCAGTTAAGGACCACCGGCGCACGCTAGGTTGTATATTGATTCGGCACGCCGGTAGGAATGATGAAGCTATTAGAGTGCTATTGGGCATTCCATTAGAAATTATTGCGAATAGACAGCTAATCGTTTGGCTGTCATCAAGGTGTTTTCATTTACCCAGAATTATATCCAGAATTTCTGGGTTAAATTCTGGATATAATTCTAAGAAACAGTGTATCGTCGCCCTTTCCCTTTCTTTTGTGCCCTTATTTTTCCTTTTTCGGATAGCTTCCTTAAAAGATAGTAAGCGCGAGCTTCATTAACATTGAGGAACTCCCGGCATTCACTATTGTTGATCGAACCGTGTTTACTGATATAGAAAAGGATCTTTTCCTCGTCGTTCGCTTGGACCGGACTGTCGATGCCGCCATCTTTAATTTTCAGGACATATTTTGTCCATCGGCCAAAACCTGATTGTTTGAAGAGATCAGACTGTACCATACCGCGAAGGTCCTGCCCGGCAGTAAGCATGTCAACACGATTCAGGCGGCGATAATCTCGATTGTCGATAACAGAATGTTGCCGAAGGTAGACCAGTGACAGCCGTTGGCGGTCATTGAGTGGTAGGTGGGAAAACTGATTCAACCAGGAGACGGCCTCTGGTGTCATCAGGGTATAATTGTGGAAGGTCCCTTGAACGATGCCCGGCGGTCATCAAACCGGGGAGGCTCCAGATTGGCCTCACCCATGGCATGGAGCATGGCGCTTATGCCGCTGCCCCGGTTCTCCATCACCTGTATATCCTCCATTATACGCATTAACCGGGTGTTGCGGGTGGATTGCTCATCTTCCAGGTTGTCCACGGTCACGTTTCCGAAAAGTCCGCCAGGGCTTGAAACTTCGAGACGGTCGGCAAACATGTGAATTTGGATATAGCTGCCGCGCACATGGGGGCTGTAATCGCGATGGGCCACCGCATTGGCAATGGATTCTCTTAATGATTCCCGTGGGTATTCCGTGATATCCCGTCGGAACCTGCCGTCAATCAGGTAGGATTTCTGCATGGCACTCATGATGTAGGTTTCCGCCTCATCCACCATTTCAGTGATGGGGCCTTCGAAACGGCGGTTGTCGACAAACCTGGCACCTTGGATAATACGCCAAGAGATTTATCCAAAAAAACCGGCAGTTCTCAGCAAACGCGAACCGGTGACAACGGCTTTGACCTCTCTTCTGAATGCACTGAAGCGTTTGTATTTCTCTGAATAGAAGAGATGCAGTAGTTTAATGGCTTTGTCATCCTGACCCATCGCCATATGGGTTTCGGCCAGAGATCCGAGCACCCGGGCAGCCCGCTCGTAAGCGTTCCGGTGCTTGTTGGAAACGATGTGGTCAATGCGGTTTTTACCGAGCCTTTCCGCCCATGACAAATATTTCCCCTTTTGCGCCTTGGTGTGTTTTATCGATTTCAGCCCCTTCAATATCTCCTCGTAAAAGGAATTGCCCGCCGTATCACTGATTGTAAATCTTCCCGAATAAACGGATGTTTCGTCAGCATAGCCACGGAGAAGGGTCTTGATGGTGGTGGCCTTTTCAGGATGATCGGACAAGACAGACAGGATGGCACCGAAAACAACTCCGGCATTTCCGGAATATGTCCAGCCCACGCTTTTTTCCTTTTTCACCAGGGCAAAAGCATCGGACAGTTTTCCGGCCATCAGGAGGGTCTTGATATAGAGTGTCTTCTCATCATGGGAATCTTCGGGGGTGCTCGCCTGAAAAAATACGATGGTCTTTTCCAGTTCTCTTTTTCGTTTATCCTGTCGGGCGGATTCGTTTATCAACGCAAGCAGGTTTTGATCGCTCGGCCGGGAAAAAAACCTTTCGCGCTTTCCCAGCAGAAGGTTTTTAGCATCCTTTCTCTTTTCAGCGGCATCGATTAAAAACTGCGCCACCCGCTCCCTTGGCCGGCCCTTTCCTATAGCCTTAAGGCCTTCTCTGCCCGTCTTGATCATGCCTTGTTGATCATTTTCCCTTTTCAGGGCATCGAGCCAGAAAATATAGCCCTGCGGCTGGCGGTTTTTCCACTTTCGCGCCAGCTTAGCAACACCGCTGATGCCATCAAGGCGGTAAACCGTCTCCAGCAGCAGAACGGCAGGCCTGCTGTCCGTTCCCATTCGGCCTAATCGTTTTTTCCATTTCGGGAAGAAAACGTCCAAATCAGCCATTTCACCAGATTTCGCATCGATCACATCCTGTAATAAAGGGTAATTTCCATTATAATCATCCGGATAGTACGGGTTGGTCGCATCGATTTCCATCGCTTCGGCAAACGTATCGAGCCGGTCTTTCTTTTTGGCGGTTTCATAAACGCAGCGGCAGTATCGAGCCCGCTCCTCTCGGATATCGATTTTATCACTCAGAAAAGCATCGGTAACCGCTTCAATCTCCCGAATCAGCTCAAACAACGCGGAATAGACCTTCCGTGACTCCGCCAGTCTGTCATGCAGGAACATATCTCCGGCCTCGTAAAAAAACGATGCCAGTTCATCGAACTGGTCTTCGCCGACAAACTCGGGGCCTTCATCATAGTACCCGTCGCTATCCCATGTATCCGGA
This sequence comes from Desulfobacterales bacterium, assembly GCA_030065585.1. GTDB lineage: Bacteria > Desulfobacterota > Desulfobacteria > Desulfobacterales > UBA5852 > JABZFP01. The sequence goes on from JASJED010000096.1 coordinate 10,083, forward strand.
TGGTCCCAAAAGGTTCCGTCTTCAATGGACTTGATTCGCTCTTCGATACTCTCCTTCAGCGCTTTGACATCGTTTAGGATCTTTTCAACAGGACCCGCATCATCTATTGGCTTTGATTTGATCCCAGGAAGACAGGACTCGATCTTTTCCAGCAATTCGACCCGGTCCACGGTGGAAACACCCTTGGCGAGATGGATAATGGCCTCTGTCAGTTCGGCCTTCGAATGGGAACGGCAGTACCCCTGGATGGTGTCCAGATAGGGCTTTAGCGCGATTTTGGATTTTTTCATTTTATATCAATTTTTTTCACAAGCCTGGCGGCAACCAGCTCGCTCGTGTCTTAGGATGCAGGAATCTTGACGACTGAGAACGCTTCCTGAAATTTTGAATCGGGGATATGTTCAGTCAGGCACAATGTGTTGACTGATTACTAAATATACGAAGGCCGGTCAAGAATGGCCGGGTTTGGACTGCATGATGGATTTATACGCTTCGGAAAGCCGTATGAATTCGGTGGGTTTGCCCCCCTGGTCCGGATGGCATTTCAGGGCCCGGCGTCGGAACAGCCGGGTTACCTGGCGGCGGGTCATGCGGCGGATTTCTTCGGGGTTGACGCCGAAGATGCGGGCGGCTTCGTTCAGCGGCACGCGTTTGGGTTCCGGCCAGCGATGGCGCCGGTGGGCGTTGCGGAACTGGTTGATGAGGTTTTCAAGGAAATCGCTGCGGCCGTATTCCAGGTCGAAATACATGATCAGGTAGCGCACGAGATAGTCCTGGAGGTGATCGCGCAGCGGCATTCCGGCCCAGAAGACGTCGTCGGTGTTGAGGCGGCAAAGCTCCTGTACGAAGTAATTGTCGACAGATTCCTGATTCAGGCCCTGGGGCATGGTCTTGGCGCACAGTTCGCTGAAAAAGCGCTGCAGGTCGAAGATCACGTA
>JASJED010000097.1 GCA_030065585.1 Desulfobacterales bacterium
TTCGTCAAGCTGCTCGCCCACCAGCGCACCGACCGCATCCTGGGGGTCCACATCATCGGGGCCCGGGCCGCCGACATGATCGCCGAGTGCGTGCTGGCCTTGGAGTTCGGGGCCAGCGCCGAGGACTTGGCCCGCACGATCCACGGGCATCCGACATTTTCCGAAGCCCTCATGGAGGCGGCCATGGGCGCACGCCAGTGCTCGATCTACGCGTCATAGGCACCGTTTGCGGAACACTGCGGGGAGGCTTCTGCGCCTGACCAAGCAATCAAAGCAACTTGCACTTTTCCAGTTGGACACCCACGGGTAGGTCCTTTCAGCGGCGCCATCCCACTCCCGACCTTGACGGTTACCCTAAAGGTCCCAATATTCCTTCAAAATTGCTGCGGACGCTTGTCTTCATCAAGAATTCGATTTGGCGCATTCGACGGCGGCATGCCAAAGCAGGTCGCCGGCCGCCCTCTTGAGCGCGTTTTCAGACTAGCACTCTAATAAGTCATCGGTACCCGGGACGACGGCGGCGGCCAAGACCTGGTCGATGGTTTTTTCACCACCCTGTTCGGCCAATGTCCCGGGGCCTTCGATACGGGACTCAGAGCGCAGGGAGGCTGACCATGCCACGCAGGCGCATTGAACTAAACGATCATATCGCGCACCTGACGATTCTCGACGAAAAAGGTGCCGTGGACAAAAAGCTCGACCCCCACCTGCCACCGGCACTGCTCTTGAAACTCTACCGCGCCATGGTTCGGGGGCGGCGTTTCGACGAACGCCTGCTGGACCTCCAGCGCCAGGGGCGCATCGGCACCTTTCCGCCGACCAGCGGCCAGGAGGCCGCCCAACTGGGGGCCGTGGCCGTGCTCCAGCCCGAGGACTGGATGGTACCTGCTTTTCGCGAGACGGCCGCCGAGGTTTGGCGCGGCCGTAGTTTGGAAAGCGTTATTCTGGCCTACGGGGGTTTCAGCGAAGCGGCTTCCCTTGATCCGCCCGGTCCCACCCTGCCGGTTTCGATCCCGGTGGGCTCGCAGATGCTCCATGCCGTGGGCATCGGCTGGGCCGCCCGCTACCGCGGCGAAGACCGTGTGGCCTTAACGTTTTTCGGCGACGGCGCCACCTCCGAGGGCGATTTCCACGAAGCCATGAATTTTGCCGCCGTTTTCAGAGCCCCGGTCATCTTCCTGTGCCAGAACAACCAGTGGGCCATCTCCATCCCGCGCACCCAGCAGACCCGCTCGCCGACCATCGCGCAGAAGGCACTGGCCTACGGCATGGCTGGGATTCAGGTGGACGGCAACGACATCCTGGCGGTCTACGCGGCCGTTGCGGAGGCCGCCGACCGCGCCCGCGCCGGAGGCGGCCCCACCCTGGTCGAATGCGAAACCTACCGCATGATGATGCACACCACGGCCGACGATCCCAAACGCTATCGCTCAGAGGAAGAGGTCGAAGGCTGGCGGCGCAAGGATCCCATCACCCGCTTCGAAATCTATCTCCAGCGCCGCCGGCTGCTGACCAAAGCCAAGATCGCGGCCATCGCCCAGGAAGTCCTGGAAGAGATCCAGGCGGCGGTGGATGCGGCCGAGGCCAAGATGCGGACCATCGGCGATCCAGTGACCATCTTCGATCACGCCTACGCCGAATTAACCCCCGCGCTCCGGGCCCAGCGCGAAGCGTTTCAGGCCGAGCAGGCCGCCGCCACCAAGGAGGGATCCGATGCCTAAGCTCACCATGGTGCAGGCGCTCAATCTGGCGCTCAATCAGGAGATGGCCTCCGACGATCGTGTGATCGTCCTGGGAGAAGATGTTGGCATGGACGGCGGCGTATTCCGGGTGACCGACGGCCTCTACGCCGCCTACGGCCGGCAGCGGGTGCTGGACACGCCTCTGGCGGAGTCCGGCATCGTGGGAATGTCGATCGGCATGGCGATCTACGGCCTGCGGCCGGTATGCGAGATGCAGTTTTCGGGCTTTGTCTATCAGGCCTTCCACCAGCTTGAAGGTCACGCCGCGCGCATGCGCTGGCGCTCCCAGGGCCGCTACCATGTGCCCATGGTGCTGCGGGCCCCCTATGGCGGTGGGGTACGGGCCTTGGAGCACCATTCCGAGAGCCGTGAGGCCTACTATGCCCACACACCAGGGTTAAAAATGGTGATCCCCTCGGGCCCACGCAATGCGCGCGCCCTTCTGGTGGCCGCCATCCGCGACCCGGATCCCGTTGTCTTCTTCGAGCCCAAGGCCCTCTACCGGGCCTACCGCGAAGATGTCCCGCAAGAAGAGGAGGTGCTGCCCATCGGCAAGTCGCAGACCGTTCGTGAAGGCGGCGATCTGACCATCGTGACCTACGGCGCCATGCTGCGGCCGGTGCTGGCGGCGGCCACCACACTCCAGGAGCAATCCGGCGCCGCGGCCGAAGTCATCGATCTGCAGACCATCGCCCCGCTGGACGACAGCCTATTCGTGGCATCGGCCCGGCGAACCGGACGTGTGATGATCGTTCACGAGGCACCGCGCAGTTTCGGCCCCGGGGCCGAGATCGTCGCCCGGCTGGTGGAAAAAGCCTTTTACCACCTCGAAGAGCCCATCGTCAGGGTGACCGGCTATGATGTCGTATTCCCCCTCTTTGCCCGTGAAAATAGCTATCTGCCCAATGCCGACCGTGTGCTGCGCACCGCCCGCCGGCTGATCGCAGCCTGAATAGGAGTGCTGGATATGGCCCGAGAATTCAAACTGCCGGATTTGGGTGAGGGCATCCACGAGGGTGAAATCGTGGAGATCTTCGTCAAACCGGGCGATGCGGTCAAGGAGGGCGACCCGCTGCTGGAAGTCGAAACCGACAAGGCGGTGACGGCCATCCCCTCGCCTTTTACGGGTACGGTCCATGCCGTGGCGATAAAGCCCGGTGACACCGTCAGGGTGGGGGATATCCTGGTTGTATTCGACGGCGCGGCCGAAGACACCACCGCCGGCGAAAAAGCCGTCGACGGCCAAGAAACCGCTGCCCCACCCGTGACAGCCGCCCAGACGTCCGTGCCGCCGGGCAAGCGCCCGCACCCCCCGGTCCCGGCCTCGCCGGCCACACGGCGCCTGGCACGCGAACTGGGCGTGGATCTCCTGGCGGTTGCGCCCACCGGCCCCGAAGGCCTGGTCACGGCCGAAGACGTCCGGCGGCATGCGAATCAAGGCCCGGCAGCGGTCCCCGCTGCGGCCACGGACAGTGCCATGGAGACCATACCCGTGCCGAGCGTGAGTCCGGACCTGCCGGATTTCGCCCAGTGGGGTCCCATTGCCGCGGAACCCCTGCGCTCGGTGCGTAAAGCCACCGCCCGGCAGATGGCCCTGGCCTGGTCCCAGATCCCCCATGTGGCCAATCAGGACGAGGCCGACGTGACCCGGCTGGAAGCCTGGCGCCAACGCTACGGCCAAAGCGTTGCCGGGGAAGGCGGTCGGCTGACCATCACCGTTCTGGCGGCCAAGGCCGCCGTGGCGGCCCTCAAGCGTTTTCCCCGGTTCAATGCCAGCCTCGATATGGCCGCCGGGCAGATCATTTACAAGCAGTACTACCATGTGGGCGTGGCGGTGGATTCGACCCGCGGCCTGATCGTACCGGCCTTGAGAGACGTGGACCGCAAGAGCGTCCGTGAGCTGTCCCTTGATTTCAGCGGACTGGTGGACCGCGCTCGAGACGGCCAGACCACGCGGGAAGAACTCCAGGGTGCCACCTTCACGATCACCAATGCCGGCGCCGTGGGGGGCGGACATTTCACGCCCATCATCAATTATCCCCAAGTCGCTATCCTCGGGCTGGGGCGGGCCCGTTTGAAACCGGTGGTCCGCACGGATCCCGGCGGCGCCCCCCAAATCACCCCCCGGCTGATGATGCCGCTGGTGCTCAGTTTCGATCACCGCATTGCCGATGGGGCCGACGCGATCCTTTTCATGCAGACGATCATCGCCATGCTCGAGGATCCGGAGCAGTTTCTGCTGGAGATTTAATTGTCCGCATCTAACCGGGAGCCCCTTTAAATGGTCATGGGCGAATTCACACAGGAAACCGATCTGCTGGTGATCGGCAGTGGACCGGGCGGTTATGCGGCCGCCTTCCGGGCGGCCGACCTGGGCATGGACGTCATCCTCGTCGATGTCGCCGAGCGCCCGGGCGGCGTCTGCCTCTACCGGGGTTGCATCCCCTCCAAAACTTACCTCCACCTGGCCGAAGTGATCCATGATGCCCGGCGCGCGGCCGATATGGGCGTACGTTTCGCCGAACCGCAGATCGATCTCGACGCCCTGCGCGCCTGGAAACAAACCGTGATCGACCAGATGGCCGCCGGGCTGGTGACGCTGACCGACAAACGCGGGATTCAATACCTGCAGGGCAGGGCCGCATTCGAAGATGATCGGCATGTGCGCATCAGGGGACGCGATACCCTGCGGGTCAAGTTCCGCCACGCCGTGATTGCCGCCGGTTCCCGCGCAACGGCCCTGCCGGGAGCGCCTTTCGGACAGGGCGGACGCATCATGAGCTCCACCGGGGCCCTCAACCTGAAGGATATTCCGGAAACCCTCCTGGTGGTCGGCGGGGGCTATGTGGGTTTAGAACTGGGCATGGTCTATGCCGCCCTGGGCAGCCGCATCACGCTGGTCGAGTTGGGCGACCGCCTGCTGCCCGGCGTGGACCAGGACCTGGTGGCGCCGCTGGCCAAACGCCTGCAAACGCAATTCGACACCCTGCATTTCAATACCCGGGTTAGCCAGCTCAAAGACGCCGGCGACCAGGTCGCCGTGACCCTCGCGCATGAACGCAGCCCCGCCGTTATGACCGTAGACCGGGTCTTGGTGGCCATTGGCCGGCAGCCCAACAGCGGTGAACTGGGCCTCGAGAACACCGGGGTTAAGCTGGACGAAGGCGGCCACATCGTGGTGGACGACCGTCAGCGCACCAGCGTCGATCATATCTTCGCCATCGGCGACATCGTGGGCGGGGTCATGCTGGCCCACAAGGCCATGTACGAGGGCAAGATCGCCGCCGAGGTCATCGCCGGGAAACCGGCGGCCTTCGATGTCCGCGCCATCCCGGCCGTGGTCTATACCGACCCCCAGATCGCCTGGGCCGGACTGACGGAAGAAGAGGCCCGCGCGCGGAAGATCGACGTCGCGGTGGAGCGCTTCCCCTGGAAATTCTCCGGACGGGCCGCCACCACGGGGAGCGCCCGAGGTCTCACCAAAATGATTGTGGATCCCGGCTCCCAACGCGTGCTGGGTGTGGGAATCACCGGAAGGGGGGCTGAAGGCCTGATTGCCGAAGGGGTCTTGGCCATCGAAATGGGGGCCTTGGCCGAGGATGTGGCCCTGAGCATCCACGCCCACCCGACCCTGGCCGAAACCGAGGGGGAGACCGCCGAAATTTTCTTAGGCGCGGCCACGCATATCCTGCCGAAACGCTAATCAGACGCGTGGCGCCGTCCGTCACGATCTTCGGCGATTCGCCGTCAACGCTTGGGCGGCGCGCCCTGACGCGGGGCGCCAACCGCTGAAGTTCGTCTAACCCAGCTTGACACCCAAGAATTATTCCTGCTATAGACTCCGTCTAAATAACCACGATTGCATACCCCCCCGTTACCCATGCATTTTAAGATGGATTTGACCGGATCGCTGGATTCGATCCCATTCATTAACCGCGGTTGAACCTGCCAAAGGCTCTTTTCGAACTATGGATCGTCGAACCTTTCTTAAAATCGCCGGTATGGGCAGCGTTGCCTTTGCCGCCGGCTGTTCACCCGACCCCGACCGCAAGCTTTTCTCCCTGGTGCACGCCCCCGACAACATGGTTACCGGACAGCCCCAGTGGTATGCCTCCACCTGCCGGGAATGCCCGGCCGGCTGCGGTGTCATCGCCAAAAACCGTGAAGGGCGCGTCATCAAACTGGAGGGCAACCCGGCCCACCCGGTTAATCAGGGTAAGCTGTGCATGCGTGGCCAGGCCGCCCTGCAGGGCATTTACGACCCGGACCGCATCCGCACGCCACGGATCAAGGAAAACGGCCGCTGGCGCGAGATCAGCTATGCCGAGGCCGAAGACATTCTGCGCCGCAAAACCGTCGCCGCCGCCCGCCGGGGGACCGACCGCGTCCGCTTCGTGAGCGACGTGATGGGGGCCACGCTGCAGGAACTGACCACGGCGGCCCTTTCCAACTGGAATGCCTCCGGTCCGGTCATTTTCGAACCCTTTGCCTACGAATCGCTGAAGACGGCCAACAAAGCCGTCTTCGGGATCGACGGCCTTTTCGCCTACCGGATGGAGGATGCCGACGTCTTGGTCTCGTTGGGGGCCGATTTTCTCGAAACCTGGTTGTCGCCGGTGGCGTTCGCCCGCCAGTTCAAGGCCATGCACCGCCTGAACCAGAAGCGCAAAGGGCTTTTTCTGCAGGTCAGTCCGTTTCAATCCCTAACGGCGGCCAATGCGGATGCCTGGCTGGCCTGTCATCCCGGCAGCGAGGCCGTCGTGGCCCTGGGCATGATCCAGGTGGCCCTGGATGTTGGGCGGGCCGATCACCTGCCCTATGACTTGCGCAGCCGCCTGGAGAAGGTCACCGATCCTTTCACCAAGGAGCGCGTCATCGAGCAAAGCGGTCTGACCGTTGCGCACTACGACCAACTGGCCATCCGCCTGTTTCAGGCGGAAAATCCGCTTGTGCTCGGCACCGGCGCCGCCGCCGCCGGCACCAACAGCCTGGCGACCGATCTGGCGGCCAACCTTTTGAACCTGATACTGAAACCGGAAACGCCCCTTCTGGATTTCGGACGGCGCTATCGGGTGGAAACGGCCACGCGCCGCCCCGAGATCCTGAAATTGCTCCAGGAAATGCAGGCAGGGCAGGCCGATGTGGTGCTGGTCCACAACGCCAACCCCGTGTATGCGCTTCCGCCGGGCGCCGACGCCTCAGCAGCCTTTGCGCAGCCCAAGTCCTTTGTCATCAGCCTATCGGCTTTTATGGACGAAACCGCGGCCACCGCCGATCTGATCCTGCCGGTGCGCCTGCCCCTGGAAACCTGGGACGAGTATGGCGCCGTTTCCGGGGCCCACGGCATCCAGCAGCCGGCCATGGGCGCGCTGACCGAGGCCCCCAGCCTTGGGGACCTGCTGCTGCGGACGGCTTTTGACGCCCCGCCGCCGGCGAACAGCTACAAGGAGTACCTCACCGGGGCGCTGAAGGATCACCATGGCATCTTCGCGACCACGGGCTGGGTGAAGACGTTTCAGACCGGCGGCCTGTTCTCGCAGCGTCGGTCCGCAGAAACGCCGATCGACCCGGCCGCCATCGACCTGGATTTCCTGGACCAGGTCTTCGGTCAAATCACGGTGGACCCCAACGACACGGTTTTCGTGGCCGCGCCCTCGATTCGCCTTCTGGATGGTCGCGGGGCCAACCGCACTTGGCTCAACGAAATCCCCGACAGCCTGACCCAGGTGACCTGGCAGTCGCCCGTAGTCATGCACCCCGAAACCGCCATCGATCTGGGAACGGCTCAGGGTCGCCTGCTGGCGCTCGAAAACGGGACCGCCCGCATCGAAGCCCCGGTCTACACCTGGGCGGGGGTCGCCCCCGGCGTGATGATGATGGCCGCCGGCATGGGCCACACGGCCTACGGCCGCTTCGCCCGCAACCAAGGCGCCAATCCCTTCGCGCTCCTTCCGGTGGAAACCGCCCCCCTCGACGGCGGGCCTTTGAACAGTGTCGTCGCCCCGACGGTCGAGGATACCGGGCGATCCGTGCCCCTGGCCCATATCGACGGCAGCCGCAGCCAGCACGACCGCAAGATCGCCCCGTCCGTTGCCTTGAAAGACATCCGTGCGGGGTTGAAGCCGACCAAGCCCGGCCTGACCATGTGGGATTTTCCGCTGACCCTGCCGATTCCCGAGGGCTACGACCACAAACGGGATTTCTACCCGCCCATCAAGTACGAGGGCTACCGCTGGGCCATGGTGGTGGACCTGGACCGCTGTATCGGGTGCAACGCCTGCGCGACGGCTTGCTATGCCGAGAACAACATCGGGGTGGTACACAAGAAGCATATTCTGGAGGGCCGTGAGATGGCCTGGTTGCAGGTCCAGCGCTACCTCGACGACGAGACCGGGACCCGGGTCACCTTCCTGCCGATGATGTGCCAGCAGTGCGACAACGCGCCCTGCGAAGCGGTCTGCCCGGTTTACGCCCCCCACCACAACAAGGAGGGGATCAACAACCAGATCTACAACCGCTGCATCGGCACCCGGTTCTGCTCCCAGAACTGTCCTTACCATGTGCGCCGCTTCAACTGGTACACTTGGCAGTGGCCCAAACCGCTCAACCTGCAGCTCAACCCGGATGTCACCACGCGGGCCAAGGGGGTCATGGAGAAATGCTCCTTCTGCATCCAGCGCATCAAGGCGGCCCACAATGTGGCCAAAAACGAGAAGCGCCCCATCCGCGACGGCGAGGTGGTGACGGCCTGCATGCAGACCTGCCCCACCGACGCCATCTCCTTCGGCAGCCTGATGGATCCCGAAAGCCGGGTGCGGAAGCTGGTGGACGATCCGCGGGCCTATCAGGTGATGGGCTACCTCAACGCCAAACCGGCGGTGATCTATCTTAAAAAAGTGGTTCAGGAGGTTTGACGCCCATGTCCGAACTGACCTTCAACCAGGTTGACCAGACCGTACTCAACAGCCTGAAGCCCCCCGGCAAGAGTTACTGGGCCCTGATCGCCCTGCTGTTTGCCGGGGTTCTCATGGGGGCCTCCTGCTGGCTCTATCAGATCTTCGTGGGCGTCGGGGTGGCCGGCATGAACAACCCCGTGGCCTGGGGCACCTACCTGATCAACTTTGTCTTCTGGGTCGGGATCGCCCACTCGGGTACGCTGATTTCCGCCATCCTGCACCTCTTCCGGGCCGGCTGGCGCAACCCCATCGCCCGGGCGGCCGAGACCATGACCGTCTTCGCGGTCTGCACGGCGGGGCTGTTCCCCTTCATTCACCTGGGGCGCGCCTGGATGGTCTACTTTATGCTGCCCTTTCCCAACCAGCGCAATCTGTGGCCCAACTTCCAGTCGCCGCTGATGTTCGACGTGGTGGCCATCAGCACCTACTTAACCGTCAGCTCGCTTTTCTGGTACACGGGCATGCTGCCCGACCTGGCCATCGTGCGCGACAACGCCACCGGTTTCCGCAAAAAGGTCTTCACCGTGCTCTCCATGGGCTGGACCGGCCGGTTCGAGCAGTGGCGCCACTACACCCGGGGCTATCTTTTTTTCGCGGCCCTGGCCACGCCCCTGGTCATTTCGGTGCACAGCGTGGTGTCCTGGGACTTCGCCCTGGGCGTCGTTCCGGGCTGGCACACCACGATTTTCGCGCCCTATTTCGTGGCCGGCGCGATCCACTCGGGGCTGGCCATGGTGATCACGCTGATGATCCCGCTGCGCCGGATCTTCGGCTACCAGCAGATCATCACCATTCATGTGCTCGAGGCCGTGGCCAAGACCATCGTCTTTACCGGCTTGATCGTGGGCTTTGCCTATGGCACCGAATTCTTCATCGCCTGGTACAGCCACAACCCGCTGGAGCAGTATATCTTCGCCTGGCGACCCACCGGCGACTATGCCGTAGGGTTCTGGATCATGGCCATCTGCAACACCATGATCCCGCTGCTCTACTTGTTCAAAAAGGTGCGCACCAACATCGCGGCCCTGTTCATCATCTCGCTCGTGGTCAACGTGGGCATGTGGTACGAGCGCTTCGTGATCATCATCACCAGCGTGGCCCGGGACTTTATCCCACACAATTGGGGGCTGTTCTCCCCTTCCCTGGTGGAATACGGCATTATGATCGGCAGCTTCAGCCTGTTTTTCTTTCTGTTCTGCCTCTTCGTCAAACACATGCCCGCCGTCTCCATGACGGAGGTCAAGGAAATGCTGGAATAGGGAGGGCGCATGCCGACCGATAAGCGATTGATGGGGCTGTTCAAGGATCCGGACCAGGTGATCGAAGCGCTCAAGGCCTTCAAGGCGTCGACCTGGTCGGTCGTCCGGGTCCACGGCCCGATCCCCAACCACAAGATCGCCCACGCCCTGGACCTGCCCAAAAGCAAGGTGGGTTATTTCACCCTGGCGGGCGGCATCATCGGCTTTTTCTTCGGCTTCTTTTTTGCGGCCTACAATTCGATCCAGTGGGAGCTGATCGTGAGCGGCAAGCCGGTGGTGGCCCTGGTGCCCTTTTTCATCGTGGGCTTCGAGTTCACGATCCTGTTTTCGGTTTTTGGCAACGTCATCGGGCTGATCAACGTCGGCGGCCTGCCGGATTATGAGGGCCTGGCGGAATATGACCCGCGCTGCTCGGGTGACCATTACGGCATCACCGTGGCCTACGCCCCGGACAGCGAGGAGGAACTGCGCCGCTTCTTTCAGGAGCGCGGGGCCGAAATCAGCGATTTCAGCGTGCGGCCCCAAACGGTCTGAGTGAACCGCCGCGTCAGACAAGGCACCTTAGAGCGCCTAGTTCCGGCGCGTGGCCCAAAGAAAGGCAAATCATAGCATATGAAGACATGGCCCATCAGGAAAGTGTTTCTGGCGCTGGTGGCTGTCGGCATCGTCACCTTTCTCATCCAGCTTTTCACCCGGCACCCGGAGCGCGCCTGGCAGGCCTACCTGATCAATTTTCTGGTCTGGTCGGCCATCGCCCAGGGCGGGCTGCTGTTCTCGACCATCATGCACACCACCAAGGCCAAGTGGAGTGGGCCGCTCTCCAACCTGGCGGAGGCCTTCACGGCCTTCTTCCCCTTTTCGATCATCCTCTTCGTGCTGCTTTTTCTGGGGCGCGAGCATATCTTTCCCTGGCTGCATCACGACCTGCACGGCAAGGAGGTCTGGCTCAACCTGCGCTTTCTTTTCATCCGCGATCTGGCCGGCTTGGTGGTGCTCTACACCCTGGGGCTGGCCTACACTTACCAGGCCCTCTGGCTGAAGCTGTCCACCGACCCTGGTA
>JASJED010000098.1 GCA_030065585.1 Desulfobacterales bacterium
CCAGCGGGCTCTGGGCAATTTTCCAGACATAGGCATGTTCTCTTCCGCCACTTCCGATCACCAGGACTTTCATATAAACCTCCCCCCCTTTTTAGATGTGTTGACCCGTGTCCAATCCGATTGTCGCGTATGTCGATCTCAGGAAGCCGACCGTCCTTCGGCACGCCCCTCCAGACTCAGTTCGATCAGGCGATCCAAAAGACGCGTAAAATCCAGGCCGGCCGCGGCGGCCGCCTGGGGAAACAGGCTGGTGGCCGTCATGCCGGGGATCGTGTTGGTCTCCAGGACAAAAATATCGTCGCCCTGGATGATCATGTCCGTGCGGCTGTAGCCCCGGCAGAACAGCGCCTCATGCGCCTTGACCGCAATCGCCTGGGCGCGGTCGGTAAGCATCTCGTTGATCCGCGCCGGGCAGATTTCGGTCGTCTCACCGGCCTTGTACTTGGCCTCATAGTTGAAGAAGGAATGCTTCTCCCCGGGGATGATCTCGATCAACGGCAGGGCTTCAGGGTCGTCGTTGCCCAGAACCCCGCCTGTGACCTCGGTTCCCTCGATGAACTTTTCCAGCAGCACCAACCGGTCGTAGCGGAAGGCGTCCTCCACGGCCTGACGCAGTTCTTCGGGTGTCTGCGCGATGGCGATACCGATGCTGGAGCCGCCCTCCACCGGCTTGACCACGATGGGCAGTTCCAGATGCTGAATGCACCCGCCCAATTCGGGCAGGGGACCACGTTTGACAATACAGTAGGGCGGCACGTTCAAACCGGCCTCGGCGTAGAGCCGCTTGGCGGCCAGCTTGTTCATGGCCACGGCCGAGCCGATCACACCGGCGCCCTGATAGGGGATATCGAGCAGGTCGAGCATGCCCTGAACCGTGCCATCCTCGCCAAAGGGCCCGTGCAGAATGATCAGGGCGGCATCGATAGAGGCGGCATCCGCCATCAGTTGGGGCAGATCGGTCTTGGGATCGTAGCGGACCACGTCATAACGCGATTTATCCAGCGCCGCGTAAACCTGCTCGCCGCTGTTGAGCGAGACTTCGCGTTCCGAGGAAATACCGCCCGCCAGTAAGGCAATCGTTCGTTTTTTCATGGTTGCGCTTCCTTATGTCGGGTATGGGGGGATGACCGCCGATCAGCGACCGGGGCATTGGAATTCGGCACCCCTGCAGGGCACCCCCGCTCGTGTATCAAAAATACGGGCGGGTGTGCAAGGGTGTTGGGCCGGCCTTAGGCCTCAGGAGGCCTTGAAAATTTTCTGTTTGGCCTGCTCGTATTCATCCAAGGTGATCAGTCCGCTTTTGAGGAGACGGGCCAGTTCGGTCAGTTCGTGAACCTGATTGTCACCCGACCATTCCAGCTGCTGCGGTGCGTCCTCTTCGGAGGATGTCAGCAGTGGTGGCTGGCCCTCATTGTGCCCCACCCGAAACGAGGCCATGCCGCCCAACAGACTGACCTCGACGGTGCGGTTGCGAAAAAGCGGGGAATTGAGGGTTTCGCGCAGGGACTGGCCTTCGGCTTTCATCTTGCGGTAGAACCAGTAGCCCGAAGCCAGGGTGAGTACCGCGCCGAACACAAAGATCCAAAGCATATATTGCACGATGCCGCGGAAGAAAAAAACCAGAAAGCCGAGGCCCACCAGCAGAAAGATATGCAGGACCAGAATCAGGTAGGCCAGCATGACGCTTTTAACCAGCCCGTCACCACCCTTTTTATCGATCGTCGGCACGCTAGTCTCGTGTTGGCTGCAGGGTTGCGCCCCACCGTCTCAACGGGGCTCTTTTTCCATCCGGGACACCAGGCGATCGGCATAGTGCTGGGGCACTTCCAGATCCACCCGCCCCCGGCGCATGGTGTTCAACTTGATGATCAGGAAATTGATCTTTTTGAGGATACCGTACTTATCCCGCGTCTCCGTCATGCCGGTCAGGAGATCCTCGGTACGACGGATCTCATGCTGCAGTTCGACTTCCGGCGGCACGCAGTCCGCATTTTTTAAAATCCGGTAAGACAGACGCAGATCTTCCGGCACGGTATCGCCAATCACATCCCGGGGCAGCGGTTTGCCGCGACCGTCCAGATTGTCGAATTGGCCCTTTTGTTGCGCAACCCGGATGCGCTCCTCGACGATCTTCTGAAATCCATCAAACATCTTCGATCAACCTCACCGGTGGCGGCGGCGCTGGCTCCGAATGCCGGCCAAACGGCCAGCCTCAAGTACGCCGCTAATCGAAATCGGGTGGCGACGTCCCTTGTCGCCGGTATCCTCACCCCTGCGGCGGCGTTCGGCGGCAAGCGTACCAACACCCGTTTCCCGAAATCCCGTTGAAAAAGCGAACCCCACTATAATACACGGTACGAAGTCTTTTCAAGGTTCAATCGTTGCGCGCAAGGGGACGCCTCGATTCACCGAGATGTTCATCGATTTATCCCTAAGCGGGCCTTACCACCATCCAACGGGGGATTTGCCCCACCCACCACCCCGACAGCCTGACCTCCGGCAACCGTGCGGATGACGTACAGCGGCTAAATTGCAGGAGAAAGTCGTCGGTACCGCAGGCCACCTTGAACTGGCACAGAACTTGATAAACGAGGGTGACGGCTAGACCGTTGTCGATATTGACGTGGATTGACACAGCCTTCGATTTGATCCTTGGAACAACGGATCATGCACGACGATCACTGCTGCCAGAAGAGGATGCCATGCCGATAGCTACCACCATCGACCGATCACTGAGGGTTATTTTCACCACGGCGGATACCGTGATTACCGATCAAGACTGGATGCGACATCATGAGCGGCTTCGCCACCACCCGACCTTCGAAGCCGACTTCGACCAGCTTTGGGACTTTCGTTCGGTCGAAGATTGCCGACTGACACCGGAAATCATCCGGATCACCAGCGTGATGCCCATCTTCCGCCCCCATTCGCGTCAGGCCTTCGTGGCCGTGAACAACCTCATCTATGGCATGTGCCGCATGTATGAAATGCTTTGCGCCCACCATGACCTGCGCATCGAGGTTTTCCGGGATATTCAGGCCGCGAATGAATGGCTGGGGCTCAACATGGACGACGTCCGCCACACGGCCAGCAACCGGCTTGCCGTCCGCACCCGTTTGTCGAACGTCCTGTCTCTCTATCAGACCTATTAAACGGTTGTCGCCACACGGCATGACCATGCGGTGCGGCCATCCCTTTATAAATGTGCATCGCCGGATCATGGGCGGCGCTTGGGCACCGTCCCGATTCCCCGTTCCTTAGCTTGAGACAGGTTCATACCGTTGGGGCCATGACGGACGCAAACGCCCGTTTCGTCAGCCTGCAATGCCGGCGACCCTCAAGTTGACTAAAACCTCTCCCTGTGCCAGTTTGGACCCGTTGCGGTTGCGGGCCTGAGCAATCAAGCCACGCCCGGCCAAACCGCCCACCGGCGCTGCCGCCGTAAAACCCGAGACACCCCGGCAGGACACCGGCCTCGATCGCGGGGAACGTTTCCCATGACCGCATCTCTCAGCACATACGCGGATTACAAGGGGTTGGCGCTTTTTGGCTTCGATGCGCAACTGGTCGTCGTCGGGCGCAATGAAGCGGCCGCCGGCCTGGCGTCCCAATTGAATTGGCCCTCGGGCGAGCAACGCCTGGTGGAGCTGTTTCCTGAACTGGTGGGCAGCGAAGATGCGGTGGCGGCGGTGCTGGCGGGCCCGAGCCATGGATTGCATTTCGAGTATATCAGCCGGCACGACCGCCGGGGCGCGCTTTTCTATTACGATTTAACCGTTCTGCCCGCCGGTCCCGACGGCAACGGTCTGCTGATTGTCGAGGACGTCAGCGACAAGGCCCGCTTGATCCAGGAATTCAACCAGCAGAAATACGAACTGCTGCTGCTCAAACACAGCCGCCTGTTTGGCAGCCGTCATATCGAGGAAAGCCTGCTGGGGGATTCCCCCGCGATCCGCAGCGTTCGCACGGCCATCGCCAAAATCAGCCAGGCTCCGCAGACCACCGTATTGTTGACGGGGGAAAGCGGGGTGGGCAAGAGTCTGGCCGCGCGCATCATTCACTACAGCTCCTTTTCCGCCGATGCGCCCTTTGTCGATATCAACTGCTCGGCCCTGCCTGAGAATCTGATCGAGGCAGAGCTCTTCGGTTACGAGAAAGGGGCCTTCACCCACGCCACGGCCTCCCGTGCCGGGTTGCTCGAAGAAGCCCGCGGAGGCACCCTGTTTCTGGACGAAATCGGCGAACTGCCCCTCAACCTGCAGGCCAAACTGCTGAAGGTCATCGAAACCAAGACCTTTCGACGTCTGGGGAGCACGAAAAGCATATCGGTACAGACGCGCATCATCTCGGCCTCGAATCGCAATCTGGCCGCCGAGGTGGCCGCCCGGCGCTTTCGCGAAGATCTATACTACCGCCTGAACGTGGCCGCGCTCAATCTGCCCCCCTTGCGCGAGATGGATGAAGATCTGCTGCTGATCGCGGATCACCTGCTCAAGCTCTTCAACATCGAGCTCAAACGCCGGGTTGTCGGCTTCACCCCCGCCGCCCGCCGAAAACTCCTGGACTACCATTGGCCGGGCAACGTCCGTGAGTTGAGCAACTGTATCGAGCGGGCCATGATTTTCCTCGACCGCTCCCAGGTCGATGCCGACGATCTGACGATGCTGGAAACGACGGTGCCCCCGGTCGACGGCGCCTGGAAAGTCCCCCCGACCGGTCTGCGCCTGGAAGAGGTTGAACGCCGTTTGATCTTTTCGGCCCTGGAGACCGCCGGCAACAACAAGACCAAAGCCGCCCGCCTGCTGGGCATCTCGCGCGACACCCTCCGTTACCGCCTGGAAAAAATGGCCGATCGTCCCCGCTAGGGGACATCCCCCACCGGTCGGGGCATAGTTCCCAGCTCCCGGTGAAACCCTGCCGCTGCCGATACCCGTCCGATTCCCACAATCCCTGAAATTCCGGGCGATTATCGCCCCGCCCCGCAAGAAAAGCATGCATGGCACAAAATTTGATTAGACCTGATGTTGCATTGTGATCACACCGATCGGAGCACCGCCATGCAAATAAAATGTCCCAGCTGCAAACAAAGCAACACAACCATCCCGCAGGCCCTGCTGGGGCGGATTTACGTGTGCGGCCATTGCCATCGGATCCTGCGCCTCAAATTCCGGACGCCGCAAATGATGCAATGGCGACCGCTGGCCGCGGCGCGGGGAGACGCACCCGGTCTCGGGAGTGGGAGGTCCAATGAAAAATCTTAAAGGCCAATTGCGCCTGGTCTGGTTGGTGCCGCCATTAATCGCTGTCCTGCTGGTCGGCGGTGCGGCCCAGGCCGCCACCGCATCCGATCCCTACCCGGAAACCAGGAAGGTATTGGAAGAATTGGTGATCGCCGGGCAATCGGCGGTGAGGCACTATCGCCAGTCTGCACGCCAGGCACGGAATGAAAATCTTCCCTATATCGCCGATCTTTTCAAGGCCATGGGCGTATCACAGTTGGTCATGCTCCGTAATTTTAAACGCCTTTTATCGGAATTAGACAAACCTGTATCCACTTGTGCACTTACGCGCTTCCACCGCGCAACGACCCGACAGAACCTTATGACGGCAATTCAAAACGAGATTCGCGAAACCGATGAACTCTATCCCCAGGCCCTAGAACGCATCCGAGACGAAGGTCATACTGCAGCCAAGGTGTCCTTGCGGCAGGCCATCCAGGCCCAGGCCCTTCACCGCCGTGACATGCGGGATATTCAGCGGGGCGCCCGACATTTCTACGGCCTGCTGAAACGCGAAGTCCAACGCCGCGCCACGACCTACTACATTTGCCAGCATTCCGGGGCCATGCTTCTGAATGCGCTGCCAGCCGTCTGTCCGGTGCGGGGCGCGTCCACGGCCAGCTACCGGGCCTTGCACAGGATATCGCTAAACAATAATCACAGCGCTTGCCAGCCAGGCGCGGCAACCACCCGGCCGCTGTAAGCGTAACCATCGGGAATCAAAGGTGCCACACATGTTGGACACCTGGCAACATTCTGCAAGCGAGGTAAATCATGAACTCCCCAAACAGCATACGACCACAGAAAACCTGGCGCTGGAGAGGCCCCGAGAATCGCGCCCACACACGCTGGTCCTGCGCCGAATCCACCTTTTTTTCCGCCAATCAGCAGCTATACGACGGGAAATTCAAAGACATGAGTGCCGGCGGGACCTTCATTCAGGCCCGCGGCCGTTTCCAGATCGGCCAACCCGTCATCGTGGCTGGCGTTCTGGCCCGGGACGGGACGGAGCAGAAGCGGAGCGGTAAGATCGTTCGCATCGAAAACAACGGGATTGCCGTTCAGTTTACCGACAGGCAGCCCATGACCACGATCCGTTGAACCGGAGGCCATCGCGGCTGATATGCATTCGGAAGAGCGCCTTGGGGGCTAAGGCTTGCTCATGGCCGCCCGGATGTCGAACAGAAGATCGTCGTAGCTTTTTTTGGCCGGATCATGTTTGAGGGCCTGCTTGGCGTCGATGGCGGCACGCTGGTAATCGCCTTTCTGGTACCAAGCCATGGCCCGACCGTAATAGGCCGGCGCAAAAGCTTCATCACGCGCCAGCGCCATACCGAAATCGTCGATGGCCTCGTTATAGCGCTGCTTGCTGATCCAGGACCACCCCCGGTTATGGTAGATGAATTGGATGTTCTTCTGGCGCGGCAGCATTTCGATGGCCTGGGTGTAGTCGGCGATCGAGGCGTCGATCAGCCCATTCTTCTGATACGCGTTGCCGCGTGACTCCAGTGCGAAATAGCGCATCTGCTTATCATTTAGCGGCGTCAGCTCAAGCGCCTTGGTGAAGTCGTAAATGGCCTGATCGTACTGGCGGTTTTTGAGAAAGGCATTGCCACGATTGTAGTAGACTTTGTAAGTGTCCTTGCCGTGGGGTTCCAGTTCAAGCACCTTGTCGAAACTATCCACGGCGCGGTTGTATTCCATGCGCTCGAAAAAAATCAGGCCTTGTTCATAGTAGTCATCCGCATACTTCTGCGAACTGCTGGCACAGGACGCAATGACCATAACTGACAACCATAACCCCCATTGTGGAATCCGCATGCCATCTCCCCCCCTGGAAACGTTGACCGCATTGGATCGTCTCGAAGGCCGTCGGCCGGTCATCGTGCCGGTACCGCAACGTGCCGCCCGATGGCGCATTCATCAACGCCCTGCATGGTAAAGCATAATAACTGACGATTCAAGCCAATCCTGTCGAAAGCCCGGCCCTGCCGCATCGCGGGGCTGAAGCCCTCTGGTTTTTTATCCCGAAATAGGTTAAAAGAGGCGAATCTCTCGATCCCGCAGCCGATCCACCAGCCTTCGCCAAGCCCCATGGAGTTGACGATGACGCACGACGCCTATCTCACCCTGGCCATCCTGGTGGTCACTTTCGGACTCCTGATCAAAACCAAGCTCCCGGCCGTCGCCGTTTTCATGGGTGCCCTGGGCGCCGCCATCACGCTCCACCTGGCCCCGACCGATGAACTTCTCAAAGGCTTCAGCAATCAGGGCATGCTGACGGTCGCCGTGCTGTATATCGTTGCCGCCGGTATGTACGCCACCGGCGCCATCACCATGCTGATGAACAGGTTGATCGGCCTGCCCAAACACATCATGACCGCCCAGATCAAGATTCTGCCTCCCATTGCCGTGGGCAGCGCCTTTCTGAACAATACGCCGCTGGTGGCCATGATGATACCGGTGATCCGCGACTTGACCCAGTCCGCCCGTCTGCCGGGCAAACATCTTTATCTCCCCTTGAGCTTCGCCTCGATTCTGGGCGGTGTATGCACCATCATCGGAACCTCCACCAATTTGGTCGTGGTCGGATTGGTGGCCGATGTGATGGCCGAAGCACCTGCCGGCTTGCCGGCGATGCGTCCCCTGAAAATGTTCGACCCGGCCTGGGTGGGTGTGCCGGCCGCGCTGATCGGCATCGCCTTCATGATCACTTTCGGCCGCTTCCTCCTCCCTCGCGATGCGGACACGGCGGACGAAATCCCGCAACCCCGGAAATACAAGGCGGAGTTCGAGGTCGAGGAGAATTCCCGCCTGATCGGCAAGTCCATCGCCGATTCCGGTATCATCGGCAACGAGGGGGTCGCCTTGCTCTCCATCCGGCGAGAGGACGTCCTGATCCAAGAGCGCCTGTCGGAGGAAACGATTCAGGCGGGTGATCTGCTGTCTTTTTCGGCCAACGTTACCGCCCTGACCGAACTCTGGCGGACCAGCGGTCTGATACCCCATCTGCGTCTGATGACCATGAAAACCCCTCGGCACACGCATCAACTGGCCAAAGCGGTGGTTTCACGGCAAAGCCGCCTCGTGGGCCGCAAACTTAACGATCTGCCCAACCTACGCAGTCCCTATCAGTTCAAAATCGTCGCCCTGTCACGCGACGGCCAGCCCGTGCGCGGACTCCTGGAGAATGCCCGGATCGAGGCCGGCGACAAGGCGGTCTTCGAGGTCAATGACACCTTTTTCTACGAAAGCTACCTAGAACATGACTTCACATTGACCAAGCCGCTGGAGGGCTACCATCTGCAGCGCACGAACAAGGCCGTGGAAGCCTCTATGAGCACGCTTGCGATGATCACCGTGGTGGCCCTGGGTTTGATGAGCATGCTCAACGCCGCCCTGCTGGCCAGCGGCCTCATGCTGGCCTTCGGCTGCCTCAGTCTGCGCACGGCCGGGCGCAGCATCGACTGGGCGACGCTGGTGGTCATCGCCTGCGCCATCAGCCTGGAATCGGCCGTCAAGCGCAGCGGACTGGCCGATCAGATCGCCGGCTTGATGACGGCCTGGGGCGGCGACAATCCTTACCTGGCTCTGGGCGTGATCTATCTGGGTTGTACATTTATGACCAATGTGATTACCAATAATGCGGCCGCGGCCTTCATGTTTCCGATTGCCCTATCCACGGCCGCCCAGTTGGATATCAATTTCATGCCGTTTGCCGTGACCCTCATGGTGGCGTCATCCTGCGCCTTCATCACCCCCACCGGTTATCAGACCAACCTGATGGTCTGGGGGCCGGGGGGCTACGCGTTTGGCGATTTCGCCAAAATCGGCACGGTCATGACGCTGATCGTGGCAACCGTAACCCTGGTGCTGGTGCCATTGGTGTTCAGATTCTGACCGGCACCGTCGCGTTCGGCCTTGAGGGGCAGGGGCCATGACGTTGACCGCCGGCGTGCACGCCGACTTGTTCGATAAAGCGGCATGCGGCAAACCCGGCCATGAATTGGGGTCGATGATCTTGGGGCGGGATGACATCCCGGGCCGGCGCAGGGTGCCGGCTGGTGATAATCACCCCTATGCGCGGTTTATTTACCCTAAATTTAGTTCACTCGAAAAATCCGATCCGCTAAAAAGCGCTGAAATCGGTGGATTACTTTTACGGATTGGCATCATCGCCTTGGCAACAACCATAAAGGAGCAAGACCATGCTTACCGATACCTTCCAGCGCCTCTACGACCAGCTTAAACCCCTGGTCCCCGAGGAGCGTCTGATTCATGACGACCTCAGGACCCTGGCCTACGGCACGGACGCCAGCTTCTACCGCTATGTGCCCAATTTGATCGTCAAGGTCGAATCCGAAAGAGAGGTCATCGCCACCCTCCAGGCCTGCCGCGCGCTGGGCCTGGCGATCACCTTCCGGGCGGCCGGCACCAGTCTTTCGGGGCAAGCCTGTACCGATTCTGTCCTGATGGTGCTGGGCGACAAGGGCTGGCATGACCATGCCATCGCTGCCGATCAATCCGAAATAACGCTGCAGGCCGGCCTGCGGGGGGCCCAGGCCAACCGCTATCTGGCCCCCTACGGTAAGAAGATCGGACCGGACCCGGCCTCCATCGACTCGGCCAAGATCGGCGGCATCGTGGCCAACAATGCCTGCGGCATGGCCAGTGGCATCGAACTCAACAGCCAGTACACCTTGAAGGACATCCGCCTGATCTTTGCCGACGGCACGGTGCTGGACACCCGTGACGAGCACAGCCGCCAGGCGTTCCTGAGCCAGAAAAAGGATTGGATCGATCGGCTGCAGGCCCTGTCCGCACGCCTCAAGGGCGATCCGGCGCTGGTGGAAAAAATCCAACGCAAATACAAGATCAAGAATACCACCGGCTACAGCGTCAACGCCCTGATCGAACAGGACGACCCCATCAAGATGATCCAGCATCTGATCGTGGGTTCGGAGGGCACCCTGGCCTTTATTTCCGACGTCACCTTCCGGACCGCCGAGGAGCCCTCCACCAAGGCCACCAGCCTGATGCTCTTCCCGGACATCGCCACCATGTGCGAAGCCGTGCTCATCCTGCAAAAGTGCCCGGTTCAGGCTGCGGAGCTGATGGACCGCTTGGCCCTGCGCACCGTCGAGAACAAACCCGGGGTGCCGGATCATATCAAGACCCTGGGACCCGACGTGACCGCCCTGCTGGTGGAAACGGCCGCAAACGACGAAGCCGGTCTCGAGGCCAACATCAAGGAGATTGGCGAGAAGCTCAAACCGATCAACATGGCCCACGAATACCATTTCACCACCGACCCGGCCGAGACGGCCGCGCTCTGGACGGTGCGCAAGGGTATCTTCCCCAGCGCCTGCTCCGAGCGCCCCGTGGGGACGGCCGTGATCATCGAAGACATTGCCGTGCCGGTGGAGAGCCTGGGCGACTGCCTGCTCGAACTCCAGAAACGCTTCGACAAATACGACTACCGCAACTGCGTGATCTGGGGGCACGTTTTCGACGGCAACGTGCATTTCGTGCTCACGCCGGACTTCAGCAATACGGCCGAGATCAAAAAATACAAGACTTTCATGACCGAAGTGGTCGACCTGGTGGTCGACCGCTACGACGGCTCCCTCAAGGCCGAACACGGCACGGGGCGCAACATGGCGCCCTTCGTGGAAAAGGAATGGGGCCCGGAAATCTATGGCGTCATGCGGGAAATCAAG
>JASJED010000099.1 GCA_030065585.1 Desulfobacterales bacterium
CAGCATCAGGGGCAGGAAGGCCCCGGTGATCCTGACCAGCGCGATATTCTGGCGCACATAGTGCTGTGAGGCGCTGCCCACGGCCTGGGCGGCCTGGTTCTGCCAGGTATAGGCCTTGACGATCCGGATGCCGGACAGCCTCTCGCGCACCATTTCTGTCAGGGTCG
The DNA here is from genome assembly GCA_030065585.1 of Desulfobacterales bacterium. Lineage (GTDB taxonomy): Bacteria > Desulfobacterota > Desulfobacteria > Desulfobacterales > UBA5852 > JABZFP01. Next base: position 168 of record JASJED010000099.1, read on the forward strand.
AGAAGGCCTGCTGCACCTTTTGGTAGCGGCGGTGCATTTGGCGGCTGAAATAGCGTGTCCCCAAAACGATCAGCGGTGCTGGGATCAACACCAGGAGGGTCAGGCGCAAGTCGATGTAGATCATGAAACCCACGGCGGCGGCCCCCAGGATGACGGCGTCGTTCAAGGCCACCATACCCATGCCGGTGGCCATGCGCACCTGATTGATGTCGTTGGTGGCGTGGGCCATCAGATCCCCGGTGGCGGTCTGGTCGAAATAGGCTGGGGACAGCGACTGGACATGGAAGAAGAGGCGGTTGCGCAGGGATTCCTCCACGCGCCGCGAGGTACCCAGCAGGTTCCGGCGCCAGACGTAGCGAAACCCACCGATCAAAAGACCGAGGCCGATGATGGTGGCGGCATAGTGCCACAGATCCAAGGGATCGGCCCTGAAAAGGGTCAGATCGTCCACGGCGCTCTTGATGATCCGGGGGATGATCAACTGGAGGATATCGACAATGATCAGGCTGAGCAGGCCGATGATGATCTTGGTGCGGTTGGCGGCAATCATCGGCTTGATCAGGTAGAGAGAATTCGATCGCATGGGAGACAATAAGCCCGTTCGCTAGACCGGTCAAATCGGGTGGGCAACGCCCTGACGACAGACCGGATGACCCCCTTCCCGGCCCGCTCCGAGCACCGGTCCGGCCAGCATCGTGGGACCCCTTTTCGAACCCTATGAAATCAATATGCTTTTTATCAGCAATCCGGCCTCGTCAGAATTGACACATCAGAATCAGATTGATAATTTAAACCGTTATGGAATTGGGAAGTGTCATTGAATACATCGATAAACAGCGAATTCTATGCGCCGTCGTGCTGGAGGTTAAAAAGCAGAAGCTCTGTCTGTTGACCGAAAACAATCGTGAGGTCAGTCTTTCCCCGGGGCGTATCGCGCATCGCAGCAACACCAGCCTCGATGTGACCCAGGGCCGCGACCGCATGGTGGGCATGCTCAAGACGCTGGCCATGCGCCGCAACGACCTGCGGCGACAGATTGATCTGCGCGAGCTGTGGGAGGTGCTCAACAGCGAACAGGAGTGGATCGATCTGCCGACCATGACCGCCTTCTGCTTTCCCGAGGATCCGGGCAGCGACCAGGAATCCGCCGTGGTGCGTGCCTTCTTCGAGAACCGCCGCTACTTCAAGTTCAATCATGAGGGCTTCTTTCCCCATTCCGAGGCCGAGGTCGAACGGCTGATCGCCCGCGAAAGAGAGGAGGCCCGACGCCGGCATCTGATCGAAACCGGGGCCGCCTGGCTGAACCAGGCCATGCAGGGGCGGGTCGCGGAGGTGGATACCGCCGGGGCCCAGGATCGCGTCGCCGTGGCCGGCGTGCTCAGCGACTATTTTATATTCGGCAAAGACAGTCGCGAGGCGGCCCTGGGCAAGGCGATCTGCGCGCGGGCCGGTGTGGGGTCGCCCGACAAACTCTTCCAGGCCCTGGTGCAGGCCGGGGTCATGACGGCCGACGAAAACACCGATCTGATCCGCGAAGCCATCCCGGTCAATTTCCCGCGGCGTGTTACGGCTGCCGCCGAGACCCTGGCCTCACAGGGGACGACTGCCGGGAACCTCGCCGGACGGCGGGATCTGACCCATCTGGCCTTGATGACCATCGATGGACAGTCCACCCAGGATTTCGACGACGCCATCAGCATCCAGAACCTCGATGATCATTACCTGATCGGCGTGCACATCGTGGACGTGGCGCATTTTGTCGCCAAGGGGGATCCCATCGACGAAGAAGCGTTGCGGCGCGGCAGTTCGATCTACATGCCCGACCAGAAAATCCCCATGCTTCCGCCCGTTTTGGCCGAAGGGCTGTGCAGCCTCAGGGAAGGCCAGTTGCGCCCGGCGATTTCAACCCTGATCAAGATCAGTCCGATCGGCGACATCCTGGCTTATGACGTCATGGCCAGCATGGTGCGGATACGCCACCAGCGAACCTATTACGATGTCAACCTGTTGAGCGAAGAAGATCCGGATGTCATCCATCTGAAAGAAATCGCCGCCCGGTTTCGGGAACAGCGGCTGGATCAGGGGGCGGTTCAGATTTCGCTGCCGGATGTTAATATCTGGCGGGACGAGAACGGTCAGGTGGGTGTCAGCAAGATCAACCGCGAAAGCCCGGCGCGCATGCTGGTGGCCGAGTTGATGATCATGGCCAACTGGTTGACGGCCCGTTTCCTGAGGGATAGCGGCGTGCCGGCCATTTTTCGCACCCAGCCCGATCCCAAGAGCCGCCTCTACCAGCGCAACGAGGGGACGCTGTTTCAGAACTGGATGCAGCGACGGCTGTTGAGTCGTTTTGTGCTGGATACCAAGAGCGATCGGCATTCCGGTCTGGGCATCGATGCTTACGTGACGGCCACCAGTCCCATCCGCAAGTACTCCGATCTGGTCTCGCAGCGTCAGGTAAAGGCCGTTCTGGGTCTGGAAGAACCTTACAGCGAAGAAGACATCAGCCAGATCATGCAACGCCTGGAGCAGCCCATGGGGGCCGTTTCGCGCGTGCAACACGGCCGGCACCAGTACTGGTTGCTGCGCTATCTAGAAGCGCGGGTCGGCGAACGCGAACAGGCCATTGTTTTGATGCGGCGTAAGAATGGCTATCAGGTGCTGCTGGTCAACTACCTGGTGGAGTGCGACCTGCCGCTGACCAGCGGTTTCGACTTAAAGCCCGAAGATATGATCACGGTGATGATTCAGCACGTGAACGCCCGCCAGGGAAAATTAACGGTGTTCGCCGTCTGAGGATGGACCAGGGGAAAAGCGCGATCGTGCGGCGTCAGCCGATTCGGCCACGCTGGGTGCTGTAGCAGCGTTTTTCCACATAGCTCCCTGACTGCGGGTCAAGGACGGCTTCGTATTCATGGATCATTCGGGGCCCGCCCTCCCAGGCCCCGCAGGCCATGACCACCGGATCCCCCAAATTGAACTTGTGGCCGCAGGCCGCACATCCTTCATGGTTGAGCCGGTTGAGGCGTTCCAGGTCGATAATCATCTTTGTCGGTGTTGCGGTTGCCATCGCGATGGCCTCCTTCTCAGGCTGCCGGCTTGACCGGTCATCGTTTTCGTTTGAAAAAACTTAATGGTCGGCCTCGGGCCTGTCAAGCAATGCGGGGTGGTCAGCCGCGGCAGCCGACTTTCAACTTAAGACGCGACGCGCTTTACAATTCGACCGGGAGATGCGCTGCGAATGCCTGTTTTACGAGGATATCTCTACATCATCGCCGCCGCGGTGCTGTGGGGCATGATCGGGCCGCTGGCCAAACTGGCCTTCCGGGAAGGGGTGGAACCGCTGGAAGTGGCCTTCTGGCGAGCTTTTTTCGCCTGGCTCTGTTTCGGGGGGCAGGCCGTCTGGCTGCGCAAAGTGCGCGTGCGCCGGTCTGATTTGCCCATGCTGGCGCTCTTCGGTTTCACCGGGGTTTTTCTTTTCTACGGCTCCTATCAGATTGCCGTTCAAATGGGCGGGGCGGCCCTGGCGTCGGTGCTGCTTTACACGGCGCCGGCCTGGGTGACCCTGATGGCCGCCATCTTCTTCAAGGAGCGCATGACCCCGCCCAAATGGACGGCGCTCGGACTGACCCTGGTGGGCGTGGCCCTGGTGTCCCGGGGCTCGGCCACGGCCGTGATCAGCGGTGGCCAGGTTTCCCTGCTTGGCATCGGCTGCGGACTGCTGGCCGGATTCTGCTACGCGCTCTACTATATCTTCGGCAAAGTGTTTGCCGACCGCTACGCCGCCGAGACGGTCTTTCTGCTGATCCTGCCCATGGGCGGCGTATTTCTGACCCCCTGGGTCACCTTTGGACCCAAATCGGCCGCGGCCTGGGCGGCCCTGTTGTCCCTGGCCTTTTTTTCCACCTATGGCGCCTACCACTTCTATTATGCCGGGCTGAAACACCTCGAAGCGGGGCGGGCGGCCATCACGGCCACCCTGGAGCCGGTCGTGGCGGCCGTGGTGGCCTATTTCTGGTGGGGGGAATTTTTCACACCGTTGGGATATGCCGGTGCCGCCATGATCCTGGCGGCCGTGGCCATCATGATCCGCGATAACCTCAAACAGAAGGATGCCGGCGCGGACGCCCGCCCATGCCCCGAATAACCCTTTACGCCCTCATGGCCCTGCATGTGACCTGCTCCTCGGGCTCGTACATCTTCGGCAAGGCCGCCGCCGTGGGATTCGACGACCCGGCGGTGCTGACCCTGGCCCGGGCCCTGGGGGCGGCCGCCATTTTTCTTCTGGGAACCGGCACCCTGATCCCGCGCCCGCGGTTCAAGCCCCGTGAATGGCTGCAGCTCCTGGGATTCGCCTTCCTGCTGGTGCCCTTCAACCAGTACTGCTTTCTGCGGGGGCTGCAGTATACCGTCCCCAGCCACCCGGCGCTTTTTTATGCCCTGACCCCGCTGGGGGTGCTGGCGCTGGACAGCCTGTTGTCCGCCCGGCGGCCCCCCGGCGCCAAGTTCGCCGGGGTCGTTCTGGCGCTGGGCGGCGTTGTTCTGATCCTGCGGCCCTGGGAGCAGGGGGCCGCCTTCAACCAGATCCGCACGGGCGATTTCTGGATCATGGGGGCCGTGGCAAGCTGGGTGATCTACACCGTGGTGGTGCGGCCGATTTGCCGCCGCCACGACCCCCGCACGGTGACGGCCTGGAGTCTGATCATTGGGGCGGCCCTCATGCTGCCGGTGGCCGGTATGGACCTGGCGGCCCTGCCCGTGGCAACGATTCCCCTGGAGGTCTGGCTGTCCCTGGCCTGGTTGAGCGTAATCACCAGCGTGGTCATGATGCAGCTCTGGAATCTGCTGCTGCGCAACCTCACCCCGGTGGAAGTGGCGGTCTGCACCAATGCCCAGCCCCCCATGACCGTTCTGTTGTCGGTGATCATGGCCGCCATCGGGTTTCTGGACCGGCAGCCGGATCTGGGCCTGCTGTTTTTCGTGGGGATGCTGCTGGTGGTGGGGGGGGTGCTCCTGGTCCAGCTTCGCACGTGACGGTTTCGTAAGCGGTCCGATATCTGCGTTACGCTTCGGCCCTCTTCATTGCGGCGTACCTGGGTACGCCTCATTCCTCGGGCCTCGCAAGCCTTGATCTCGAACCGCTTACGAAACCGTCAGGCGCCGTTAGGGATGGCAGGGTTCAGTTTTCGGGTGTCAGGTTTCAGTGTTCAGGTTTCAGGAGGCGTCATCGACTTCGGCCCCGTTTTCCTGACACCTGAAACCCGACACCTGAATCCTCAACCAGACCTGACACCCGACACCCGAAATCTAGTGTTCCCGTAATACCAACCCCGAACCTATAACCTCCGAACCCACAACCCAGAACTGCATTACGCTTCAGTCCTCGTCACTGCGGCGTACTGATGTACGCCTCATTCCTCCGACTTCGCAAGCCTTGCTATTGAACGTTTTACGAAACCGTCTGGCGCCGCTATGGATGGCAGGGTTCAGGTTTCGGGTGTCAGGTTTCAGTGTTCAGGTTTCAGGAGACGTCATCGACCTCGGCCCCGTTTCCCTGACACCTGACACCCGACACCTGAAATCTCCCCGAAACCTGAAACCCGACACCTTGAAAACCTGGTGTTCTTTGAACCCAGAACCCAGAACCCAGAACCTAGAACCCCGAACCTAGAACCCCGAACCCCGAACGCCGGAGCCCGCGAAGCACATTGCCACCAACCGGTCAGGCGGGTTGCCGGGGATTGCTTTCTATGACCTTGATGATCTTGAGGATGGTGGCGTTGACCGGGGTGGAGATGTTGTACTGGGCCCCGCGCGCCACCACCTGGCCGGCGAACAGTTCCACCTCGGTTTTGCGGCCGGCCTCGATGTCCTGGAGCATCGAGGTCTTGCCGGCCGGCGATAGCGTGGTGAGGATTTCCAGCCAGTCGTCGATGTCGGCGACACTCAGATCGACGCCGGTCTTCTGGGCCACGGCGATGACTTCCTGCATAAGGGCGACCATCAGACCCTGGGCGTCAGGGGAGGACTGGAACACGCCGTAAGGGGCGCCGAGCACTGCCGAGGCCTGGTTGACGCCCACGTTGATCATGAATTTCCACCACATGACGCGCATGATGTCTTCCGGCACCTCGTGGGGGATCGCCGCCCGCTCGAGGGCCTCCCGCAGGCGCGCTACCGGTTGAGTGCCGGTGCCGTGGGGGTTTGCGCCAAAAATGATTTTACCGGGGCTACCGAAAACAAACGCGTCATCCTGGCGGACGGCGTCGATACCCACCGCGATGGCGTAAACCATTTTATCCTCGCCGCAAACCGCCCCGATCGTGGCCTCGCTTTCGAGTCCGTTCATCACCGAGAGGACCACCGTGTCGCGGCCCACCACGGCCGCGATATCTCCCAGGGCACCGGCCAGGTGGTGGTGTTTCAGGGCCACGATCACCAGATCGGCCGGTTTCGTTACCCGGTCGGGGTGAATCGCGGGAAAACGATAGGATCTGCCGTTGACCTTCAGGGAACCATCGGCCAGGCATCGGTGGCGTTCGCCGCGCGCCACAAAGGACACCTCAAACAAATCCGCGTCTGCAAACATTTTTGCATAGGCCGCACCCATGGCGCCGGCACCGACAATCGCTATGGTTTTAATAGGGTGCATGCCTTGGTAAGAAATCCTTTCGCGTTTTGCGGGCCGGCGGCTTGTCACAGGCATATTGCGGATACTGCGGCTGCTGAATCAACAGGTTGTCATCCCTGGCGCTCGGCAACCGTCGGCAATGTCCACTGGCTATCATTCCAGTTTTAAGCGCTTAATACAATCCTTACTGGCGCCATCCCGGTCCCGCCGGGTTTGCGGCCGGGCATCCGGCGTGCGCTGTCGACAATCGTATACAGGCCTGTTTTTTCTGGTAAAGTTTTTCAGAACATAATACGATAAATGCCATGAAGACGCCACGGGCCTCAGTACAGGTGGCGACCTTCAGGAGGGACGGGCCGGGGGCATCTCCCCGTGACGCCCCCGGCCCAATTCTTCCCACCATTCGAATCCTTTTTTTCCTTAGACCCCGCGCCTGACGATGACGATTGATGCGGCCTGCCGCCCAAACCATTGGCGGCCGCCAGTTTGCAGTTGCCTGGGCCGTTGCTCTTTTGGTAAGGAAGATCAATGGGAGCGCAGCGGACATTCGATTACGACGATGTCGCCGACGGCTCGGTGGTGCCCGCCAACCTGGGAGTCGATCCCAGTCTGACCATCACGGCCCTGTCCGAATTCATCATGGCCCAGCGGCCGGCGAAGTAAATCTTTACCAAATATCGCCAAATGCATTGGCGTGATCCATAGGGTTCAAGGCCACGAACAACAACGATCGACGTGAAAATGACGCCAGAGCAATAGAATCCCTCCAGATCCCCCCCAAGCGCCGGTGGTTTTGAACCCCAACGCGGCTGACGAAAATCCTCATCCGTCGGTCGCAATTACACGAATCTTTTTTTCAAGCAAGATGGTTTCGAAAAAAGTCATGTTTCGGGCGGTCTCGGGAAAAGTTCGAGATGCGGCGTGAGATGCCCGAGAAAGTAAGTGTACTCACGGTACGCTGACTGACGAGGGCTATGCGCAATACCGTAACACCGATATTTATCCGCCTTTGGTGGATCGCACTTTTTACGGGACCGTCAAGCAATCTTTAAGAAAGGGGGAGACCATGCTCAATCTTGCCAATATTCTGGATTTTAGCGCCAAGGAATACGCTCAGAAGACCGCGCTGGTTCTGGGTGACAAACGTTTCAGTTATGCGCAGCTCGACGCCGTGGCCAACCAGGTGGCCAACGGATTGGTGGCCCGGGGCATCGGTACGGGGGACAAGGTGGCCCTGAGCTGCCCCAACCTGCCCTACTTCCCGATGATCTACTTCGGTATCCTCCGAACCGGCGCCGTCGTGGTGCCCCTGAACGTGCTGCTCAAGGGCCGCGAGATCGCCTACCATCTCGAGGACAGCGATGCCAAGGCCTATTTCTGCTTCCAGGGCACGCCCGAGCTACCCATGGCCCAGGAGGGCTGGGCCGGATTTCAGGAAGTGGAGGCCTGTGAGCATTTCTGGGTGATCACCGCCGATCCGGCGGCCCCGTCGCCCATCGAGGGCACATCCACCTTTGGTCAGTTCATCGCCGACCAGTCGCCGGTATTCGATCCGGTCATCACCCAGTTCGACGATACGGCCGTAATCCTTTATACCTCCGGGACCACGGGGTTTCCCAAAGGGGCTGAATTGTCCCACGGCAGCATGACCCTCAATGCCTTGGGCTCCCGCGATCTGGCCCAACTGACCACCGAGGACGTGCACCTGGTCGTCCTGCCGCTGTTTCACTCCTTCGGGCAGACGGTGCTGATGAACGCCGGCCTTTCCATGGGCAACACTCTGGTGCTGATCCCGCGCTTCGATCCCGCGGTCGTACTGGGGGCCATGCAGGCGGAAAAGGTGACGGTTTTCGCCGGGGTGCCGACCATGTACTGGGCCATGCTGAATTTCGAAGACCCGGAGAACAAGATCGATAGCGCGGCCATTGCCGACAGCCTGCGTGTGGGGGTCTCCGGGGCGTCATCCCTGCCGCTGGAAATCATCAAGGGCATCGAGGCTAAATACCGGATTTCCATCATGGAAGGCTACGGGTTGTCCGAAACCTGCCCGGTGGCCACCTTCAACCATCTTCACAAGAAGCGCAAACCCGGCTCGGTGGGAACGCCCATCTGGGGGATCGAGGTCCGGGTGGTGGATCTGGAGAGCAATCCCCTGCCGGCCGGCGAGATTGGAGAGGTCGCCATCCGCGGCCACAATGTCATGAAGGGCTACTACAACAAACCCGAGGCCACGGCGGAGGCCTTCAAGGGCACCTCCTGGTTTCACACCGGCGATTTGGCCACAATGGACGAGGACGGCTATGTGTATATCGTCGACCGGGTCAAGGACATGATCATCCGGGGCGGGTTCAATGTCTACCCGCGCGAGGTCGAGGAGGTACTGATGACCCACCCGGCGGTGTCCCTGGCCGCGGTGATCGGGGTACCCCACGACCAGCACGGCGAGGAGATCAAGGCCTATGTGGTGCTCAATGCGGGGCAGGAGGCCGGTGAGAAAGAGATCGTCAGTTGGTGCCAGGAAGAGATGGCGGCCTACAAATACCCGCGGATCGTCGAAATCCGCGAATCCCTGCCGATGACCGCCACCGGTAAAATCCTCAAAAAGGAGCTCAAGGCCGAAGCCGGCGTCTAGCATGACAGACCTTTGAAGACCTTCGCCCTCAAGTTCTCGCCAAGGAGGTGCCATGCGCGAAATCGACAAAGGCAGACCCGTTCTGGTGACCGGCGGATCGGGTTATCTGGCCTCCTGGATTGTGAAAATGCTGCTGGATGACAGCCTCCACGTTCACGCCACCGTGCGCAACTTGGAAAACACCATTGCCATGGCGCATCTTGAGCGATTCGCGGAGACATCGCGCGGTAAACTGGATTTGTATCCGGCGGACCTTTTGGCGCCCGGGAGCTTTGATGCGCCGATGCAGGACTGTGAACTGGTGATCCACACCGCGTCCCCTTTTTTTCTCACCGGCATCAAGAATGCCGAGGAAGAATTGATACGGCCCGCCAAGGAGGGCACCACGAACGTCCTGGAAGCCGCCCAGAAGAATTCGAGCGTAAAGCGCATCGTGCTGACCAGCAGTGTCTATGCCGTCTATGGCGACAATACCGATTTGGCCTTGACGGAGAACGATCGGTTTACGGAGAATGAATGGAATCTGACCAGCAATGCCAGGCACCAGCCGTATGCCTACGCAAAAACCCTGGCTGAAAAAGAAGCCTGGATCGTAACGCAAACCCAGGACCGCTGGGACCTGGTGGTCATCAACCCGGGCTGGGTTCTGGGACCGTCGTTGTCGCCGCGAACCGATTCGACGAGCATCAGGGAGATGATCGCGTTGGGCCGCGGGGACTATAAAAGCGGCGTTCCCAAGTTGTGGATGGGCGTTGTGGATGTTCGCGATGTAGCGGCGGCCCATATCGCGGCAGGCTTCACGCCCGAAGCCAGCGGGCGCCATATTCTCGTCAGTGAAGAGCGGACCTTGCTGGAGATCGCCGCGATTCTCAGGAAGCATTTTGGTGACCGTTATCCGTTTCCTCGACGCGAGGTCCCCAAATTCCTATTCTGGTTGGTCGCGCCCCTGTATGGTCACACCCGCCGCTTTGTCCGCCGGAATGTCGGGATACCGATCAAGTTCGACAACGCCTACAGCACATCCGACCTGAAAATCACCTATACACCCGTAGAGGAGACAATCAAAGCGCATTTCCAGCAAATCATAGATGACGGTTTACTCGGCTGAGGTTCATTAATCATTTTCTCTATCCTTTGATCACGACCCATCCAACGGGGAGGAATAATGTCCGTACTTTTTGAAAAATCAAGAATTAAGAATGTTGATGCGGTTCAAATCCATGGCGCCCATGGGTATTTGCCGCACCTTTGCGTTGTTACCATGGAAACAAAGATAAATTGATGCCAGGTTAGTAAAAAAATTAAGCGCTGCGAAGGCCATCATGGAGCATCACCAGGTCATAGCGAACGGGATTAATCTGCACGTCGTTCAGGACGGCCCGCGCACAGGTCGAATGGTCATTTTATTGCACGGCTTTCCTGAATTTTGGTACGGATGGCGATGGCAGATCCCATTTTTGGCCGCCGCCGGCTATCGCGTATGGGCACCTGACCAACGCGGCTACAACCTGAGTGAAAAGCCAAGTGGCCTTGCCGCCTATGGTTTAGATCAATTGGGG
>JASJED010000014.1 GCA_030065585.1 Desulfobacterales bacterium
TTAGAACCTATCTCAAAATAAAGATTAGGGTTCCTGGCAAGGCGTGAATCGGCGAGAAAGCGGAGCATACACGTAGTATGTGAGCATTTTGAGCCGGTTCACAACACCGCCAGGGGCACTTAGATTTTTTTTGAGATAGCTTCTATTCATCATGCATCGAAAGATCGATCTCGTCCTCCGGCAGCGGCACCACAAAGGTGGGTTTGCGACAGCGGCGCAAGACGCTTTTGGCCACACTGCCCAGAAAGGTGTGGCGCAGTCCTTTCTCGTGGGCCCCCATGATGATCGCATCGCAGTCGCGCTTTTCGACCTGGCGCAGGATCGCCTCGGCCGGATAACCTTCCCGAACGTCAATCGTGATACGCCCTGGGTCGAACACGTTTTCATCACCGAGTTCTTTCTGGCAGAATACTTCCAGACGCTTCCTGATCCGTTCGATGGCCTTGGCGACCCGCTCTTGGCCCACTTTGACGCGGTCCTTTTTATCGAGGTACGCCAGCAGGGCCAATTGGGCATCAGGGGATACCTTTTCAACCACGTGCAGGATGATGATTTCCGCGCCCGACATTTTGGCCAGGTAAACGGCATAGCGAAAGGCAAAGGCCGAATTCGTGGAAAGATCGGTGGCGTAAAGAATTTTTTTAATTTCAGGTTGCATGATGTCGTCTCTTGTCTTGGAGTGGATGAAGACCGGCCGCAACCGCGCGGTTAAATGCCGCCGGGGCGGCCCTCCCAGCTTCCTGTCGCGTTAACCGCCCCCTTGGGTCGTTCAATCACCCTGTGAACGCGGCCCGGCGAAGGTGGCTTTCTTGCGGGGGATCGTCTTTTGCGCGTAGGTCGCACTGACAGCCCGCATGAAAACCGGCCAGGGGGGTGACGTTGTGATGGCTTGGGCGTGCATAAGAAAATCGGCTGTTTCTTTTAGAAGCGTATAAAGCCCGAAGGTCAGTTGCATGTCACCGACAAATTTGCCACTAAGCTGTTCTTCGCCGGTCAGCAACATGAGCCCCGCCATCTGCGCCGATGCGGAAGTGGCCGAAATACCCAGCTGCGCGGCCACCGCTTGGGCCGCTTGGTCGGGATCACGGCGATAAAGCCTGACGGCACGGTCGAGGTTTTTCAAGTATTTGACCACCAGGGACGGGTAACGGGTGGCAAACGCCTTGCGCACGACGCAGAGATCCGCCGTGGGGAATCCTCGCTCCGCCAACTGACGGCTGGACAGGATGATGTGCCCCCGGTCCTTTTGCAGGTCCGTAAGCGTGGGCTGCCACACAAAGGCGGCATCGATGGCATTCTTCTGCCAGGCCGCCGGCATGTCGCCGGGTTCCAGACTGATGATCGAGATGTTTTCAGCCGCGATATTGTTGAGTTTGAGCGCCACCATCAAATGATAGTGGGTCGTCGATCCGAAGGGCACGGCGACCTTCTTGCCGCCCAGATCCTCAATGCGCCGGATGCCGCTGTCCGCCCGCACGACCAGGGCCTCATTGTCCCCGATGATGTCGTGAATCCACACAACCTCCAGTGGTATCCCGCGGGCGATCGCGGCCGCGCAAGGACTCGTCCCCACCAGACCGATATCCACCTGCCCGGCGGCGATGGCGTCCACCACATGCCGACCGGATTTGTAGGTTTCCCATTTGATCGGCAGGCCCAGTTCCTTTTCCTGCCAGCCCAATTCCTTGGCAATCAATTCGGCATTGGGCACCATCTGATACCCAACAACCAACTGCCGGGGGGTTTCTTCTGCCCAAGCGCTCAACGCCACGGCCGCAGCAAACGCAATCAGGATCATCTGGCGCAGGCAGCATCGCAAGATATTCATGATGCCCTCCTGACTTTAATTTAATTGGGGTTCACCGCCATATCCGGCCGGAGGCAAGAGCCCGGCCGTCCACCCCCCTCACCCGCCACCGCAGCCACGTTGAGCGACCGAAACGCCCGCTTCCCGGCGAAGGATGCCACTGCCCCTTCGACGGCATGGCGGCGACCTTTCCGCCGAAGGGGGCTGCTAATTCGATTGCGCTTCTATCGCCGTGTCAGTACCCCAACAGCGTGGGCAGCCAGAGCGAGATCTGGGGCACGTAGGCGATCACAAAAACGGCCAATATCTGGACGATACTGAAGGGAATCGCCTGCAATGAAATATCCTCGATACTGGTGTTGGCAATCCCCGAGGCAATGAAGAGATTTTCGCCCAGGGGCGGCGTCTCGAAGCCGATCTCGCAGCAGCACACCAGGATGATACCGAAGTGAATCGGATCGACCCCCAGTTGGGTCATGACCGGCAGCAGCACCGGCGTCAAGATCATGATGGTCGCCAGGGTCTCCATGAACATGCCCACGAAGATCAGAAAGATGATGATCAGGGCCAGGATCAGGTAGACGTTGCTGGTCATGGCCAGCAGCGCATTGGCCACGATTTCCGGAATGCGGTACTGGACCAGCAGCCGGCCGAAGGCCCGGGCCGTGAACATGATCAGAAGCACCCGCCCGGTCAGCCAGGTGCAGGCTTCCAGGGATTTGGCGCCGCCCTCCCAGCGCAGCTCCTTGTGGATGAAGATCCCTACGAAAAGCGTGTAGAAAATGGCCACCACAGCCGCCTCGGTGGGGGTAAAAAAGCCGGAGTATATTCCACCCAGGATGACCATAGGGGCCATCAGGGACCAAAACCCCTCGCGCAGAGCCTTGAGGATGTCCTTACCCGACCAGGTGTGCCCGCTGCCGCGGTAGCCCCTTTTGCGGCAGCGCTGGTGGTTGACCAGCATCAAAGTTCCGGCGATCAGCAGGCCCGGGATAAATCCGGCGATAAACAGTTTGGCAATCGACTGGTTGCCGGAGACTCCATAGATGACCATGGGGATGCTCGGCGGGATGACCACACCGAGACCGCCGGATGACGCCGTAATGGCCGAGGCGTACCCCTTGTCGTAGCCGCGGCGGATCATGGCCGGAATCATGAGCATGCCGACCGCCGCCGTAGTCGCGGGGCCTGAGCCGGAAATCGCGCCAAAAAACAGGCAGGCCAGAACGGTGGCGCTGGCCAGCCCGCCGGTGGCCGGTCCGGCAATGGCTTCGGCCACCTTGACCAGCCGTTTGGAGATGCCGGCGTATTCCATCAGCGCCCCGGCCAGGATAAAGGCCGGCAGGGCCATGATCGGAAAGGAATCGACCGAGGTGTAGGCCACTTGGACCAGATAAACCAGATCATTGCCCAGAAAATAGAGTGCGGCCATCGAGGCCACGCCCAAAGCAAGCGTGATCGGCGCCCCCATGAACAACAACAACCCGAAGGATCCGAAGAGCAGTGTAACGACATTCATTTTTTAAACCCCCTGCTGTGCATGCGATGCAATGCCTGATCTCAAGTAACCTTCCTCAGTTCCTCGTCCATATCGATCTTATCGGGATCGCGGATATCGATGCCCTTGACGATCTTCAGATAGTTGACCTGAATGATCCGAATGGTCATGGCTCCAAAACTCAGCGGAAAAATCATGTAGACATAAGCCATGGACCAGCCGAGCGTCGGGGAGATGTAGGGATATTGCAGCATGGAGCGGATCAGAAAAATGCTCTTGTAGATCATCACCATGTTGAACACGATCCAGATGGCGTCGGCCAAGGCTTCGATATAATTCTGCGTTTTCTTGGACAACCAGCGGAACTGAAAGGTGACCCGGTTGTGGGCCGCCAGGCGGGCGGCGTAGCTGGCCCCGAAAAAAACGAACCATACGAAAGCAAAACGCGCCAGCTCTTCGCCCCAGGAGATATTGATACTGAAGACTTCGCGTGAAATGATCTGGATGAACAGCAGCAGAATAAAAAAACTGAGCAGAAATTGGCAGATATAACTCTCGAAATTGTCAAACAGGCGTTTGGCAAACTCTTTAGGCTTCATTCCCGAACCTTCTTTCCGGCACCGTTGGCAGGGAGGCCTCCGGGGGCGATCTTGATGGTGCCCCCGGAGACCGCCAAGCTGATGGGTTTCGAAGTGGATTAAAACCGCTTCCGGTTAACCACCTGTCCGAATCCCCGGCCTAAAAGGGGAAATCGCGCCCCACAGCCTTCAGCGCGGCATCCACCTTCTCTTTGCCGCCGATGCTCTTGTAGAATTTGGGCCAGACCGTCTGGGTGGCCTTGTTGATCCATTCTTTCTCGCCGTCGGCGGGCTCCAGCATTTCCAGGCCTTTGCCCGTGAGTTCTTTGGCGATCGAGTCTTCAAACAGCACCAGGAACTGCCGGCAGTGCTCCTGGGCTTCCTTGCCGGCGCGGTCCAGGATCGCTTTGACCTCCGGGGTCTGGCGCTGGTAGAGTTGCTCGCTGATGACCAGCGGTTCGAGCAGGAAGACATAGCGGATCTTGGTGATGTATTTCTGCACCTCGTAGAACTTCATGACGTACTGGGTGATCAGGGGCGTATCCTGGCCATCGAGGACTTTCTGCTGCAGCGCGGTGAAAACTTCGTCCCAGGCCATGGGGGTCGGGCTGACGCCCCAGGATTTGTAGGAGTCGATCATGATCGCGTTCTTGGGCACGCGGATGGTAAGACCCTTGAGGTCGGCCGGTTTGGTCACCGGTCGCTTGGAGTTGCTCAGGCGGCGGAAACCGCTGTAGGACCACCCGAGAATCCGGACACCCGCCGCTTTGATCGTCTCCTGAACCAGTTCTTCGCCAACCGGCCCCTGGGTCAGGGTCACGGCCTCATCCACACTCAAGATCAGGTACGGCAGGGTAAAAAGCCCCACCTTGGGGGAAAACGGGGTGATGTTGTTGATGGCCGCCACGGAGAAGTCCAGGGTGCCCAGGCGGCAGTTCTGAACGGTCTCCTGCTCGGAGCCCAGTTGGCCGTTGGGAAACAGGGCCAATGTAATTTCGCCGCCGGAGTATGCTTCGACCAGCTTGGCAAAACGTTCGCCCAGGGCCCACTGCGTTCCGCCGGAGGCATCGCCGAGCGCCATTTTCCACTCGGTCTTGGCGATTGAGGGTGACGTCAGGGCCAAAACCAGCCCCAGCGCCAGGACGATTACCAGACAATTCGACCAGAACGTTCTTTTCATATGCACCCCCATGGTTGTTGCGTTAAATAAAGGAAGATTGCGGTGCTGACGGTAGGCCTCTGCGCCTCAGTCCATCGCGGTTCTTGCCTGCCGTGGAGCCTCCTTTCTTTACGGGTCTTTAAGTGTGGAAATGTCGGTTGGTTTAAAAATCGGGCGACGCGGCCTGACGCCGCGCGGTCCGGCTGTCATTTGCGCCAGGACAGTTCCGATGCGATGCGCGCCTCAGAGCCAAAATAAAAACGACGGATGAATTTTTCGTAGGCGGCAAACGACCAGTGGCTGTCACGCATCAGAGCGGCCGCCTGATCGCGGGCGCCCTGCTGAATCAAATCGATAAAGCGGCTGTGCTCCTGGCAGTTGATGAACTCCCACTCCTGGATATAGGTGCGCCGCGGAAAATCATACAGACGCTGTTTAAGGGGCAGTAAGATATCTTGCAGCGCCGTATTTTCAGACAGGTTTAAAAAGACATCGTGAAACTGGATATTGAGTTTGTAATACGGCTCGTAATCTTCACGGTGAATCGCGGCGATCATGGCGTCGTTCAGCCGCTGCATCTCACCGACATGGGTCGTGTCGAACTTGTCGAAAACGCTCACGATGACCGTGCTTTCCAGGGCCCCGACAATTTCGAGCACATTTTTAATGTCTTGAATCGAGAGTTTGTTGACCAGCACGCCCCGGCGCGGCAGGATCGTCACGAAACCCTCGCATTCCATCTGGATGATGGCATCCCGCAGCGGGGTTTTGCTGACACCCAGTTTTTCACTGATATCGTTGAGCCGGATGAAGGCCCCTGGCAACATCCGGCCTTCCTGCAACTCGCCGCGCAGGTATTCGTAGACCTGCTGCCGCAGGGATCTTACATCCAGCACACCTACGGCATTATTTCCGTTCAGCCCATCCATGATGACCCGTCCGCTCGTTAGACGTCTGGCGACCGGCGCTGGTGGTCAGCGCGGGAGGCCGCGCCGCCCGTGAACTACCAGTCGCTTGATAGAGGTGCGGGCCGGAATCGTCGACGCCCGTAGGTACGGGCGGCCGCGATCCAAATGGAAAAGCCGACTGTCGGAATGGCCCCATGGTTGGCATATCCGGACCCGCACGTCAACAAGCTTTTTTAAGCTATCCAAAAAATTTGCAGTGCACGTCGATCGCTGTACGATGGATCCCGTCGCCGAGGACCGGGGAACGAAAGGCCGCAGGCCCTCGGCGGTGAACCGCGGCGCGCATCAGTTTTCCGTGAAGGCATCGGCGACCTTGAGCGCCTCATCCATGATGGCCACCCCTTCATCGATCTCATCCTTGGTGATGATCAACGGGGGGGCCATGGCAATCACGTTGACCGGGTTGGCGGCCATGGCCATCATCCCCAGCTCGCCGAGCTTCTTGGCGACTTCCATCTTGGGATTCAGTCCCGTACGGATCTTGGCATCCACGGCCGTGAGCGGCTCCCTGGTCTTCTTGTTCTTGACCAGCTCGAGCCCCACGAAGAGCCCCAGTCCGCGCACATCGCCCACACAGGGGTGCTTGTCTTCGAGTTCCTTGGCCTTTGCGAGAAGATAGTCCCCCATTTCGGCGGATCGCTCGATCAGGTTGTCCGTCTGGTAGATCGGAATCAGCGACAATGCCGCGGCGCACCCCAACGCGTGTCCGGCATAGGTCGCCCCGTGGCTGAAGAAGTGATCCTTGAAATGGTCGCCGATATGTTTGCGCACAATCGTCGCCCCCAGGGGCAGGTATCCGCAGGTCATCCCTTTGGCAAACGTCATGATATCCGGGACCACGTCCCAGTGATCCATGGCAAACCACCGCCCGGTGCGGCCGAAGCCGGTCATGACCTCATCGGCGATCATGAGCACGCCCCAGCGGTCGCAGATTTCGCGCAGCATGGGGAAGTACTCCGGGGGCGGTACGATAATCCCGTTGGCACCGGTCACCGGTTCGCAAATGATACCACCGACCAAATCCCCCCCCCCTTCCAGTTCGATGACCTCATCGATGTGTTTGACACAACGAAGGTCACAGCTCGGGTAGGTGAGGCCGAACGAACAACGGTAGCAATAGGGCTGCGGGACCTTGACCGTCTCCGCGCCGCCCTGGACCTGGGCCCAGTTGCGCGAATCGCCGGCCGATAGGGTCATCGACGTCGCCGTGCCCCCGTGGTAGGTCCGGTAACGGGTGACGATCTTACGCCGCCCCGTATACTGATGACAGATTTTGACGGCCGTCTCGTTGGCCTCCGTACCGCCCAAAGAAATGAACGAGCGCTCCAGATCGCCCGGGGTCACCTCCGCCAACATCTTGGTCAATAAGGCACGGGGCTTGGTGGACATGCTGGGGGCGAACGAGGTCAGGGTGCGGGCCTGTTCGCAGATGGCCTCTACCACCCGGGGATCCTGATGGCCGATGCTGTGGCTCACGAAACAGGAGCTGAAATCCAGCCTCTCCCGGCCGTCTTCCGTGACAAAACGCACCCCCTTGGCGGATACCACCCGCGGGGGCGACTGGGCCGGCTGATAGGACCAGGAATGAAAGTTGTTCTCCACCTCGTAGCGATCCAGATCTTCCTTGCCTGAGGGAATCGTTTTAAGATCAATCATTTTTTGTCTCCAACCATGATGGTTTCGTAAAAAGTCATGTTTTGGACGGCCTCATAAAAAGTTCGAGATACGGCTTGCGAATCCCGAGGAATGAAGCGTACTTACTTTACGCTGACTGACGAGGGCTGAAGCGTAACACCGATATCGGACTTTTTAGGAGGCCGTCAACCATCTGACGAAATGATGTTTGGTGCCGTCCGGCGCAAACAAGATTTACGAAGGACGCCGGACGGCGAATGTCACCGGCTTCAGACCCCTTTCTGGGGCCGCATGTCGGCCTTGTCGATACCGGCCACCGGCACCGGTTTCTTCATGGCATCGCGGCGGAACGGTTCGCCCAGCTCCTTGTTGTTGAGCACCTCGATAAAAGTCGTTCTGCCGTCTTCCATCTGGGCCTTGACTGCCGCGTTCAGCTTGGCGGTCAGATCTTCCGGCGAGGTGGCCTGGACACCCTTCATGCCGCAGGCTTGGGCGATGGCGGCGTAGGAGACATCGAGATCAAGCTCGGTGCCCACGAAGTTGTCGTCGTACCACAGGGTGGTGTTGCGTTTCTCGGCGCCCCACTGGTAGTTGCGGAAGATGATCATCGTGATCGCCGGCCACTCTTTTCGTCCGCAGGCCGTCATTTCGTTCATCGAGATACCGAAGGCGCCGTCGCCGGCAAAACCCACCACCGGAACCTCGGGCTTGGCGATCTTGGCGCCCAGGATGGCCGGAAAACCGTAGCCGCAGGGCCCGAACATACCCGGAGCCAGGTATTTGCGCCCCGCCTCGAAAGTCGGATAGGCATTGCCAATGGCGCAGTTGTTGCCGATATCCGAGGAGATGATGGCCTCCTTGGGCAGCGCTTTGATGATGGCGCGCCAGGCCATGCGGGCGGTCATTTTGTCCGGTTCACTGGTCTGGGCGCGCTGGTTCCAGGTGGTGCCGGGATCGTCTTCTTCGTGGTCCATGGTGGCCAACTCCTGGGCCCATTCGCTTTTGGTTTTTTCAATGGCGGCCTTGCGCGCTTCGCGCCCCTCGTCACCGGCTGTGCTGGAAAGCTGGGCCAGAATGCCGTTGGCCACTTTCTTGACGTCCCCGGCGATGCCCACAGTGACCGGTTTGGTCAGGCCGATGCGGTTGGGGTTCATATCCACCTGAATGATGGAGGCATTGGCGGGCCAGTAGTCAATACCGTAGCCCGGCAGGGTGGAGAACGGGTTCAGACGGGTGCCCAGGGCCAGTACCACGTCCGCCTGGGAGATGAGTTGCATCCCAGCCTTGGAGCCGTTGTAGCCCAGCGGACCGGCAAACAGCGGGTGGCTGCCCGGGAAGGCGTCGTTGTGCTGGTAGCCGCAGCAGACCGGGGCGTCCAGACGCTCGGCCAGGGCGACCGTGTCCTGGATAGCGCCGCCGATGACCACCCCACCGCCGTTCAAGATCACGGGAAACTTGGCGTTGGACAGGAGTTCGGCGGCCCGGGCGATGGCTTCCTCGCCGCCGGCCGGAAGCTCGAATTCGACAATCGCCGGCATCTCGATCTCGATGACCTGGGTCCAGAAGTCGCGCGGGATGTTGATCTGGGCCGGCGCCGAAGCCCGCTTGGCCTGAATGATGACCCGGTTGAGGACTTCCGCTATGCGGGATGGATGCCGCACTTCCTCCTGATAGGCCACCATCTCCTCGAAAACGGCCATCTGGGGAACTTCCTGAAAGCCGCCCTGCCCCATGGTCATGTTGGCCGCCTGGGCCGTGACCAGCAGAAGCGGTGTGTGGTTCCAGTAAGCCGTTTTGACCGGGGTGACCAGGTTGGTGATCCCCGGTCCGTTCTGAGCGATCATCATGGACATCTTGCCGGAAGCGCGGGTGAAACCGTCCGCCATCATCCCGGCGTTGACTTCATGGCCCACATCCCAGAAGGTGATCCCCGCTTTGGGAAACAAATCGGAAATCGGCATAAAGGCGGATCCGATAATCCCAAAAGCGTGTTCGATGCCGTGCATCTGGAGCACTTTAACGAAAGCCTCTTCGGTCGTCATCTTGATTTTGCTCATGTCATTCCTCCCAAAATTATGGTGTTGAAAGCATTGTTTTGAAATATTCGATGCCTGATGTATCAGATATCAAATATCACGTCAAGCTATTTTTATCCGTCGTTTTAAAACGAATTTTCTATTATTAACAATTAGATAGGATTCCTACACCATTAGTCGACGACTCATGCACGGGCATATTTTTTTAAATAATTGAAAAAATCAATTTCGTTGCCGTCGAGGCCGTGGGCGTATACGAAGCTGGTGGCAATCTTGGTGGCCACAATGGCATTGAGGTAATTATCCGGCACCCTATTTAAAACATTCTCCAGACCGATCAGATCCAAAAGGGGTTGAGGCGTATATTCCTCGACCACCTTCGCTTTGAGGTCTCTATCGGATGGCAAATCGGAGTTGAAAATGGCGTCCGTAATGTCGTTGATCTTACGACTGACCAGATTGGTGAGATGGGTAAACGGCAGGCCCTTGGTCTCATTTTCGCGCCACAGGATTTCGAATTCGGTGCGGGCATTGGCGTTGATTCTTGCGATGACTTCATCGACATAGGACTTCATGAATTCGGGAATATTGCCATTCTGGACACGCATGTGCACGTCGAACTCATCATCGCTTAAGGCCAATGCGGCAAAGACTTCGAAGG
This sequence comes from Desulfobacterales bacterium, assembly GCA_030065585.1. GTDB lineage: Bacteria > Desulfobacterota > Desulfobacteria > Desulfobacterales > UBA5852 > JABZFP01. The sequence goes on from JASJED010000014.1 coordinate 10,343, forward strand.
AAGACGAGGTCACCCCGCCCTTGTTGGCCGAAGCATCTTTGATCACGATGACGCCTTGTTCTTCCAATCTGAGCCGCGCCTCTTCGGTGATGAAAAGGTTCGCGCCTTCGACGATGATTTTAAATTTGGGCGCCCCGCCCTCGTCGAGCAGTTGCCGCCAGTTGTTGATGTTCACGGCCGCCGGTCTCCCACCGCAGGGCACGAACAGATCCGCCTGGGCCAGCGGGTGGAGGTGAAAACCGTTGCGAAACTCTTCGCCGTTGGGAACCAGCGTACCATCCGGCAATGTGACCTGCTTGTCATTGACCAACACCAGGAAGCCTTCCGGCGAAAGCAGGGCGCGATCAAAATTTTCAACCATCACCCGGTTGACGGCCAGCCGGCCAAGTTCCTGGCGATCGATGCCCTGAGGATCATAGAGCACGCCGCTGCCGTCGACCACGGCGATGGTCTTGTCTTTGGATATTTTGATTTCATTGCTGCCCAGATCGCCGTCGGGTCCACCGGTCTGAAATTTCACCACATCCTCTTCGTTCAACCCGAGTTTTTCCAGGGCGCCGAGGACGTATTGATGCACGCTCGAGGTGGTCATGCCGTAGAGATCATGGGGGATCCCGCCGTTTTCAGGTGATTTGCCGGTCGATAGCGCCTTCCAGAACGGATACAGACGTTTACGGCCATAGGAAGGCACCCAGTCCATGAGGTCGGCCGTGCGCTCGTCCGGTCCGAAGAACAGAATTTCCTCCTGCTCGAATAAATCGCGGACTTCCTCATGGTCGATAATGACATCGAGGATACCATCGACATAGTCGATAAACGCGCGTCTTTCCTCGTCCTGGTTGTCGTTTCGCAATAAGATAATGCCTTTGGAGCCCCCTTCGGGGATATCCTTGTTCTTTTTCTGTTGGGTCAGGGCCAAATTATAATTTTCCACAAAAGTGGTGTCGAGATTATGGTGGTATTCGGAAATATTACGCGATTTTACAATCCGTATCCCGCCGCGGGCGATGTCCCGGAAACGGATATGAAAACCGATAAACGCCCTTCCGACAAGAAAGAAGACCCCAAACGGCTTTTCGGGAAAGTCCATGTCATTTAAAAATGAAGGATCCAGGCGAAATGCCGCGCAAATTTTATCGCGGCGGAAGAAATTGGTCTTCAATATCATTTTATTGAAGGTCAGAAAGTATTGCAGAATGATTTTATCGGTGCTCGAAGGCACATCGGTCTCGATTTGAGTTTCAATTTGGCGATGCAGTTCGGTGTCGTTAGTCGGCTTGTGTTTGGGGTGCAGCCGGCAGGCAAAATCCTGGTAAATCAACTGTACGATGTCCGTGTAATCTTTAACCGTCTGCGCAATACGCGCCTCGGTGAACGTATCCTTGACCAACCGCAGTTTCATTTTGTCCAGGATGCCCTTGGCTTCGGGTTGATCTTTCAGGGCCCGGCTTAGCGATGTGTACTCCTCCGTGAGAACGGTAATGAACTGATTGGTGAAAGCGGCCGCCGAAATGGCGTACATGGTGGGCTGGGCGGCGAGGCGGCCCTCGGTGAAGAGCGCGTTGATGGCCCCCTGGGGTAACATCACCGTCGTATTGAGCCCTCTTGAGAAGTCCTCGATGATATCCTTTTTCAGAGTGTCAAAATAAAAGGTGTAAATGCTTTTATGATCAAAGAAGATTTCCTTGTATTTGCGGTTGGAATTAAGCTCGAAGCGACGCATCTGGTTGGTGAAATTGCTCATGAACTGGCGCGTTCCCTGTCCATGGATGCCGACCATCACCCGTGTCTCGCCCGACTCGGGTTTTTCGGTGATAGCAATAAAGGGGGCCTCGCGATTACACATCCACTCCCAGGCTTCCCGGTAGCGGCTCAAGGTATCCGCGGCGCGGGCCTCCAAGAAGACCTGATTGGCGGCTTCCTCGAAAGTCAACTGCGGCTGGTGCGCCAAACCTTCTTGGAACAAAGGCCGGCTGACGATGTAAAGTCTTAGGTCCTGATCGTTGGCGGGATTCTTGGTGCGGTAGCTCTCGACCCGAAAGGTCGGATATTTCTTTTCGATGCGATCCTCGATTTCCCAAATCTTGGCGGTCTCGATAATGTACAGGGCCCGGTCCGGCTCTTCGTTGATCAGTTCCACGCCAACACCCGCCCCGCTGAATTTGGAGACCAGTTCCGAGGCGCTGATGGAGATAAGGTGCTTGGCAATGTCATCAACGCTCGTGCTTCGGAAATAGTACTCATCGATGCCGAGCTTGACCGTAAACCGCTCGATTTCCTCCAAGACCTTTTCACGGGACATATAGCCCGTCTCCAAAATGAATTCTTCAAGCTTGACCAGGTCTTCGAGTGACAAAACCGATTGCTTTTCAATCTCTCTTAAGCTTTTCAAAGTCCCCACCCCCCTGTAATTGAAAATGATCGGGCCGTTTGCCAGGCGAATACCCGCGACCCCGATGATGTTACCTGCGATGTCTCGATTGGTTTCAATTCCGCCATGAAACAATTGAGGGAAACATGAACTGGAAAGCCTGCGTCTAGGGAGAGCCTATTTCCAGGATATCGAACAGGATGTCAGAATCGATGAATTGAAACTGACTGTCTGATACATCAGATATCAGAACGTTGTCAAGTTTAATTTTGACGACCTCGTAAAAAGTCACATTTGCCTGGGGCTTGTCATGGTGCGCAAGCCAAAACCCATAAATTCCAGCATGTTCGGGATTCCGGTGACGTCATCCCGGACCTGATCCGGAACCGGCAGGACGAAAACAATTCTTTTTACGCGTCCATAAATTTTAATGGGGGCCGGATTCGTCCGTGCCCATGCGATTTTGGGCACCAAGGTATACAACCGCGGCCGGTCGGCAGGCTATCGGCTGGCGGTGTGCCCACGCCAGTCGGGTCCGGCGCCTTAACCGCCCGCCGCCGGGCAGGCTGGATGGCGGTGAACCGCGCGGAGGCCATTCCTAAGAGGTCAACGTGCCTTCGGCCGCGAGGTGTTTCAGCTTACCGCGGCCCAACGACGCACACCCGCTTCAGGGGTTCAAGAATATGACGGCTTGCGAGCGTTTTCCGTCAACCTTGAGCGTGAACGGCCGGGGCGATCGCAGATGCGCGACGAATTCGGATTGGTCCACCACCGGGAGGCCCTGGAGCTGCCGGGCATCGACAAAGTCCTGGTCATTGTCGACAATCGTTAGGTAGCTGATCCCCAGGGTCGTGATATTATGGAAAAAATGCGAGCCCTGCGAGGGTTCGGCCTTCAGCTGCCGATCAAAGGACTCCACGATGGCCCCCACGCCGCTGATGTCGGCCCAGTTGACCGGTATACCCAGCCAACGGTCCGCCGACCCCCAGCGCCCCGGGCCGATCAGCAGATACGGACGCTGGGTCTGAACCAGATGGGCGTTGAATTGGCGCAGTTGCGCAGCAATGGTCGGTGTCCGGGCCGGATCGAAAGCTTCGGGCTTGACGTAGAGGATATCGCTGAAGTCCTCCTGAACCGTGTTGCCGAGCACGCTGGAAGAAAAACACAAAGCCGCCGCGACTTCCGTATCACGGATCTGCACGGCGGATGCATCGGCACCCGCCGCCATCGGCCTGAGCTGGAGGATCGCAAACTGCGGCGGTGCGTCCCGGGGCACCTCCAGGTTGATGGCAAACTCTAGTTCCACGTGACAGCCCATCCCGCGCTGCCCAAGCATCAGGGCCGCGCTCAGGAGGTCTGCCAGGGGAAAGCTCCCGTACTTGAGCACCTGGGCAAAGGTCAGGACTTTGCGACCGGGCAAATGCGCCGTATCGCGGATGCGATGATCTTCCGGAATATAGGTGCTGCACAGCCGTTTCAACGGTGCTTCGTCGTGGGCCTCATCCACCGCGCGCCGCACGATGGCCGTCGGATCGTGAAGATCGGCCGGCGGGCGCCCCGACCCCATGGCCAGCGCGTAAAAATTCCGCTGGGCGTTGGCGAGGATATCCTCGATCCGGGAAAATTGGGGCAGCAACTGGGGATGGGCCGGTGAAAAGCGAAGCGCCTGCTCTTCTTCGGTCACGATTTTGCCCAACCCCAGGGCAATCGAGGCGATGCCTTCCTCCGATTGCATGCGGTCAAACGGATAGTAGTTGTAGGACTGGGCCACACCGGAGATGGACGGATAAAAGAAGTCGCCCTGGCGGCTGCCCACCAGGCGCTGGACGATCACGGCCATTTTTTCCTCTTCGGTGCGGTGCCCCACCCGCCGGGCAAAAGCCTTGGGCGCCTCGAAATAGGTCGAGGCGTAGACCCGCTGGATGGCTTCCAGGAGCGCCTGAAGGCGCTGCTTGAGTGCCGGTTGGTCGTTGGGCAGCATCTCGGTGCGGTAGAGCCCGGCGTAGGCGCGGTATTGGGCATCTTCCAGAAGGCTCGATGAACGAACTGCCAGCGGACCGGAGCAGGCCGCTAAAAACGCGCGCAGATCCGCCACGATATCCTCGGGGAATCGTCCTTGCTGAAAGGCCGCGGCGACCGCCGCATTGGTGGCTTCTTGGGTGGCCAGTGGCCGCAGGCCATTGTCCGCGATAAAGGCCTTAAAACCGTCCGTGGTGATCACCAATGTCTGGGGAATACCGATTTCGACTGTCTCAAATTGGCTTTGCATATGTGATCCGCGCCACAGAAGGGTTGAAAGAAAGGCCAGCCCCCGGGCTTTACCGCCCAGGGAGCCCTTACCGATCTTGAAGAAATCGGTTTCAGGGTCGAAATCCTGGCGCTCGAAATTGACCACGACCCCTTTCTGGCGCCGCTGGCGTCGCTTCTTGATGTTGGCCAGCAAGTAGCCTTTCATGCGCTCGACATCATGGGCGAACTCGTCCGCCGTGGCCGGCCGTATCTTGGAAGCCAGGACGATTTCGGTCCGCGCAAACAGCCAGCGCGAAAAATCGTTGCGGCTCCAGTGATAGACAAAGGACGCATCCGGAACGGCGGGCAGGGTTTTTTCCAAGGTGCGCAGATTGGCCACCCGGTTGATCTCATCACCTTCGGGTGTGCGGAAGATGAATTCACCGAACCCGAGCCGTTCGATAAAAAATTGCCGGATCTCGGCGTGCAGGGTGGGCGCGTTTTTATCGATGAAGACGGCCGGGATTGCCGCGGCTTTTTCGGCATTGCCGGGTTCAGAACTCATCAGCAGCAGAGGGATGTCCCAGCGGTCCGCATGGATCTTGCGCAGCAGGGCGATGCCGGCCGCACCGTCCAGGCGGCCGCCGCGGGGGTAGCGGACATCCGATATGACCCCCAGGATATACGGTTCGAATCTTTGATAAAGCGCCATGGCGCGCTCGTAGGAATCGGCGATCAGGATTTTGGGGCGGGCCCGCATGGTCAGCAAGCGGTGCTCCTCGGTAAGCCCCTCTTCGATCAGTGCTTGTGTCTGATCGACCATCTCATGATAGAGAATCGGCAGAATCGAAGACAGATAGAAAGGTGAATCCTCGACCAGCAGAATGACGCGGATACCGGCGGCCTGTGTGTCGGCTTCAACATTCAGGCGGTCCTCGACGCTCTTGATCAGGGCCAGGAGGATTTCGGTATTTCCCGACCAGATAAAGGTCTGGTCGATTCCCGGGGGCGATTCGTCTTGTATTGCCCCGGGCTGTGCGGAAAGCGGCGTGTGGCTGAGCAGGATGACGGGCAGATCCGGCTGGCGGCTTTTGATCTCACGGCCCATGGCGAATACGTCCATACCGGCCAACTGCGGCATGGTGATCACGAGGTCGTAGGCTTTACGCTCCAGGGCCCGCAGCGCCGCCTCGGCAGACGAGGCCCGCGTCAGTCGCGGGGGCTGGCTGAGATTGAGACCACGGTACTCGTGAATGATCCGCTCGGACAGGCGGCAGTCCTCCTCCATGATCCAGGCATCGTAAAGCGAGGAGACCAGCAGAATCTCCTTGACTTTGTGGCCCATCAGTTCATGAAAGATGTTGAACCGCGGGTCGAATTCATTCGTGAAATAGTCGCCTTCGTTAACCATGCGCACGACCTAACGGTGAGACGGTTGCCCCTCCGGAGCATCGCCCTATGAATGCGCTACCCCAACACCTTGTCCTTGCCCAAAAACCTGTGTCTGTTTGCCTACAGTGGTTTATGAATCCCCAAACCGCATTATGCAACCCACACAATAATAAGACCACCGGGTACCGAATGCCATCAAACCACTATAGGCGCTGTGGCCAGCGACCTCAAGCCACCGTCGATTCCCGATGGGCGGTCGCCTTTCCCCGGTTGAACGCATCAGACGTCGGGCTAACGATCCCGCCGGCAACCAGCGTGTCTCACTAAACCCTTGACGATCGGGCGCCCGATGAGGTTTATTGCGACATCCCCCATTCTGCTGATGGAGGTCCGCCTGAGCCTCCTGTAATCTCGTCACCCAGGTCGCTTTTATTGCTTCAGGCTGTCCAAACATTGAAGATCCGCTTTCAGCATATCGTCTTTGAAACGGTTTTAACCGCAATCGCGTTATCTTCAAGCGCACAGGACAGATCCTATCTACCGTTCCGCCGCTTGTTGCCGTGGCCGTGTTTGGCGTAGAAACCATCCTGACAAGAAGGAGGCGTTAATGGAAGAATTCAAAAATATTCTCTACCCCATTGCCCTTACCGATATTTCGCCCAAGGTGGCCCCGTATGTCGTGACCATGGCCAAGAAGTTTGATGCCCAGGTCCACCTGCTGCATGTGCTGCGCCGCTTTGACTGGTTCGTGGACACCTATGTTTCCGATCCCCCCAAGCCTGATTTTAAGCGCATTGCCAGCGACTTCGAAAGCCAGGTGCTATCCCAGGCCCAACAAAAACTCGATAGCTTTAAAAAGCAGTATTTAAGCAACCTCCAGATTGCCAACACGGCGGTGGTCTCCGGAACGCATTACAAACGAATTTTAAAGTATGCCAAATCCGAAGGGATCGATTTGATCATCATGGGCACGGGGGGCACCGTACAAAAATTGGTGTTCGGATCGGTCGCCGAAAAAGTCTCCAAGCTATCCCCGGTCCCCGTCTTGCTAGTTCGAAGTGCCTGAAGTGAATGTGATTAAACATACTTTTGAATGAAGGGAGCAATACATGGCAACCAAAAGGGAAAAGCGCGATCCTTATCTCTGGGAGGCATTGATATCGATCCTGGGATTGATTGTTTTCATCAGCCTGGCGATCCTGCGCTATGAAACCGATCCCCACGTGCCTATTCTAATCGGCGTGCTCGTGGCGGCGGTGATCGGTCTGCGCGCCGGTTTCGGTTGGAAAGCGATCGAAACCGGGATGCTCAACGGCATCACCAATTCTTTGCAGGCCCTCGTGATTTTACTCATCATCGGCATTCTGATTGGCGTTTGGATCTTAAGCGGTGTGGTCCCCACATTGCTTTACTACGGGCTTAAAATATTGCACCCCACAATATTTCTCCCGGCGGCCTTGATCATATGTTCCATCACCTCTCTGGCCACCGGCTCCTCCTGGGGCACCTCGGGAACCATCGGCATCGCTTTGATCGGTATCGGCGAGGGCCTCGGCTTCCCCCTTCCGGTCGTGGCCGGCACGGTGCTTTCCGGCGCCTATTTCGGCGATAAGATGTCACCGCTGTCCGACACCACCAACATGGCCCCGGCCATGGTGGGCACCGACCTTTACACGCACATCAAACACATGACCTATACCACCGGCGTCAGCTATGGGCTCACCCTGATCATCAATATTGTGCTGGGATTTTTTCTCGGTGGTGGCGAGGCGAGCCTGGACAGCGTCAATCAAATCCTGAGCGGCATCCAGGCCCAGTTCAGCATCAATCCGCTATTGCTGCTTCCCCCGGCCATTGTCATGGCACTGGCGTTTCGAAAAATCCCTGCGGTCCCGGGCATTGTGATCGGGATTATGACCGCCGGTATTTTGGGGACCATTTTGCAGGGCAACACCTTTGGCAGCCTGCTCTCGGCGGCGTATGGCGGCTACACCAGCACCAGCGGCGTGGAAGCGGTCGACAACCTGTTGACCAAAGGTGGTCTGGAATCCATGATGTACACGGTGTCCCTGGTGATCTGCGCCATGATGTTCGGCGGCATTATGGAAAAGACCAACCAGTTGCGGGTGGTCGTGAGCGTCATCCTTAAAAAAGCCCAAACCACCGGCTCTCTGGTGACGGCCACCATCCTGACGGCCATCGGATCCAACTTGATTCTATGCGACCAGTATATGTCCATCGTCATGACCGGCAAGATGTATGCCCAATCCTATACCGACAAGCGCCTGCACCCCAAGAACCTCTCACGGGCCATCGAGGACAGTGCGACGGTGACGGCCAACCTCGTGCCCTGGAACTCGGGCGGCGCCTATCAGGCCGCCACCTTGGGTGTGCCCACCATCGCCTATTTACCGTTTAACTTCTTTTGTTGGCTCACGCCGATTGTTTCCATAGTCTACGGCTGGTTCAATATTACCATTGATCCCCTGGATGAAGAGGCCGCATCATCCGAGGAGGTGACCGCATAAGGTAGCATTTATACACAGCGCCATAATTATTTGCGCCTGTTTATGTTAAATGATGAAGCTATGGTTCAAGTTTTGTATCGATTGTAGTGAACGCTGTGTGTGCATGGGCAAGGATTTAAGTCGTTCTGTATAACAACGCTTGACGCGCCATCGCTTACGAGCGCCAGGGGAAAATGACTTAGGAGATCTGGACATGTTTAAGCATATCGGCCTAAAAATGATCGTGGTATTCATGCTGTCCGGCTTGTGGCTGGCTCAAGGTGATGCGCCGGTGCTGGCGGCCGACGTGGAATTGTCACCCGACTCGACCTTGGAAGGTATTTTGCGACGCGGCGAACTGCGCATCGGTTTGGAAGTCGGCTATATGCCTTTCGAGATGATCGACAAACGCAGCGGGCTGCGGCAGAAGGAAATCCGGCACGGCGGGTTTCGGCGCAAGGGCCGTCAACTCAGCCTGATGGGTTTTGATATCGATATGGGAATCGAGATGGCCAAGGCATTGGGGGTCAAGCCGGTATTTGTCGACACCCTATGGCCCAGCATTATCCCGGCGCTTAAATTAGGTCGTTTCGACATCATCTTCGGCGGGATGTCCGTCACCGAGGCCCGTAAGCAGCATGTCGATTTTGCGGAGCCCTTCATGACCGTGGGGCAGACCGTTTTGCTCAATGGCAAGCACAAGGCGACCGTTAAATCCTACAAAGACCTGAATGATGCCCAATTTAAGGTCGTCTCCAAACCCGGCACGACCGGTGAAGAGGCCGTGCAGCGCCTGATTCCCCAAGCCACCTACGAAACCGCCGATACGGAAATCGAGGGGGCCACGCGGGTGCTCGATGGCACGGCCGATGCGTTTGTCTATGACTATCCGTTCAATGCCGTCTTTAGTGCCTTGCACCCGTCGGATCAGCTGATCTTCCTGGACGATCCTTTTACCGACGAGCCGATTGCCTGGGCGATTCGCAAGAACGATCCGGATTTTCTGAAATTTCTAAATGAATTTTTAGCGCAGACAAAAGCCGATGGCCGTTTCGAAAAGATTTATAATAAATGGTTCAACAGCACGGATTGGCATCGCTTCATGCGCTAGGCGGAACCACGCCAGCACACGCCTGTGACCCGTCCCATCGATTGCTGCCGAGCTTTTACACCAGGCCCATTCAACACCAGATCGCTGAGGTCTGTTGGCCAAGGCTTGCACCCCGCCAGCCGGAAAGCGTCACCATCCCATTTAAACGCCCAGCAATTTGGGACCATTTTGACCCGCAACTGACGAGCAACGCGCGCCGTTAATTCGCTAACGACGCGGGGCAGATGATGGCGCCAGAAGCGGTTGCCTGTATGGGGGTGGGAGGAAGACCGCCGTGTTTGAAGACACTGGATAGCCTGTACGGAGCCGATCCGTTCAGTTAGAATTGATGATCTGATAGAATCCTTGTGTGCATCGGCTTGTATCGGATATACTTCCCCATGCAACCGTTAAGCACGCTTCGATGGTTACAAATAATCCAATTTACAAACTTCTACAGGGCACCCGCTATGGCCAGTCATGAAAAGCCCACCGATGCGGCGTTGAAACAGCGTATCACGGAATTGGAGCAGGCGGCGCGTGAGCACGCGCAAACGGAAGAGGCCTTGCGACAAAGCCGGGAGCAATACCGTTTGCTCGTCGAAAACCAGACGGATCTAGTGGTCAAAGTCGATACGGAGGGTCGCTTCCAGTTCGTCAGCCCGTCGTACTGCAAACTCTTCGGGAAATCGGAGGAGGCGCTGCTGGGCAAGACGTTTATTCCCCTGGTGCATGAGGATGATCGCGAGAGCACTGCCCAAGCCATGCAGCATCTTTATATGCCGCCGCACACGGCCTATATGGAACAACGGGCGATGACCAAGGACGGCTGGCGCTGGCTGGGTTGGATGGATACGGCCGTGCTTGACGACCACGGCGAAGTGATCGCAATCGTCGGCGTGGGACGCGACATCACCGAACGCAAGCGGACGCAGGAAGCGCTGCAACTTAGCGAAGGGAAACTGAGTGCCATGCTGGCCTCCCTGGCCGACCATGTGAGAATGATTGACAGGGACCTCAATATCACCTGGGCCAACGAAACCGCTAAAAAACGGTTCGGAGACGATATTGTCGGCATGAAATGCTACGAGGCCCATCACGGCAATAAAACACCTTGTGAGCCGCATTCCTGCATTGCCTTGAAGGCTTTCGAAGACGGGCAGGCCCATACACATGAGGCCCAGGTGACCGACAAAGACGGAAGGGCCTTGAATTTTCAATGCACAGCGAATGTTGCCCTGCGAGACGAAAACGATAATCCGACGGCCGTAATCGAAGTGAGTCGCGATATTACCGCCCTCAAACAGGCCGCGGAAGCGCTCAACAGTGAAAAGGAGCGCCTGGCGGTCACCCTGCGCAGCATCGGAGACGCCGTGATCGCCACCGACCGCGACGAGCGAGTGACGCTTATGAATCCCGTCGCCGAGAACCTGACCGGCTGGACGGAAGCCGAAGCCAGGGGGCGTCATTTGGCGGAGGTCTTCAAGATTGTCGATAAGGCCTCCGGGCAGCCATCCACCAATCCGGTTCAGCAGGTTCTGGCAACCGGCCAAATCCAGGAGATCTCCAATCACACCCTGCTGATCGGCCGCGATGGCCGCCGGTACAACATTGCCGACAGCGCGGCCCCGATCATGGACCGGGGACAAATAATCAGCGGTGTGGTCCTCGTGTTTCGGGATGTTACGGCCGCCCAACGGACCGAGGCCGAGCTGCTCAAGATCGAAAAACTGCGCTCCCTGGGGGTTCTGGCCGGCGGGATTGCCCACGACTTCAATAATTTTCTGACGGGCATCATCGGCAACCTTTCGCTGGCCAAGGTGGATCTTGCCCCCCACGACCGACTTTATCCCCACTTGAACGAAATGGAAAAGGCGGCCTTGCGCGCCAAGGATCTGACCCAACAGCTGCTGACCTTTTCCAAAGGGGGCCAACCGGTTAAAACCCTGACCCGAATCGATCGCCTGGTGCGTGAGGCCGCATTGTTCGCCCTGCGGGGTTCGAATGTCCGGGCCCAATTCGCGTTCCCCGAGGATCTCTGGCTGGCCCGTGTGGATAGCGGGCAAATTGGGCAGGTGATTCACAATCTGGTGATCAACGCCGACCAGGTCATGCCCGAAGGCGGCATCATCACCATCAGCGGTGTGAACATGCCCCACGCGCCGGAGGCTCACCAAAACCTGGCGCCCGGGCCGTGTGTCCGGATCACTGTCCGCGACCAGGGTACGGGCATCACCAAAGAACACTTAAACCGCATCTTCGACCCCTACTTCACAACCAAGCAAAAAGGCAGCGGCCTGGGCCTGACCGTCGTGTATTCGATCATCGAGAAGCATGAGGGGCATGTCGCCGTGGCCTCCGAACTCGGGGCGGGCACCACGTTCACCATCTATCTGCCAGCCTCCCCGGGCCAAACCGCACAAAACGCCGCACCACAGGCCGCCGCGGCCACCGGTTCCGGTCGCATCCTGGTCATGGACGACGAGAAGTTCATCCGGACCCTGGCCACGGAGATGCTGAAAAGATTGGGTTATGAAACCGCCCAGGCCCAGGACGGCTCCGAAGCCATCGCGATATATCGCCAGGCGATGGCGTCCGGTGAGCCGTTTGACGCGGTCATCCTCGATCTGACCGTTCCCGGCGGAATGGGGGGCAAGGAAACGATGACCCGGCTCACCGCAATCGACCAAGGGGTGAAAGCGATCGTCTCCAGCGGCTACTCCAACGATCCGCTGATGTCGCACTACGGGAATTACGGTTTTATCGCCGCTGTGAAAAAGCCGTACGTCATCAGTGAGCTGAGCCAGGCCTTGGAGAAGCTCAAGTGATATGACGCGCAGGCCGTTTTTCAAATCACCCTGCGACGCGACGCATTGTGACCGCCCTTAAAAAAGCGTCGCATGCAAGATCGTGACAATTCAACTCATAAGGAGATTTGATGAAGGATCGAAATCCGATTAAAAGCCGTATTTTCTTTACCATGCTGGCTTTGACGCTTATGCCTGCTCTCATTTGCATTCCGCAGGGGCACACCCAATCAGCGAACACCACGCTTAAACTGGCCATCATCCCCCATCGCTCAACGATGGGTAATGAACACGCCTACGGTATGCTCATCGAAGCGCTGGAGCAAGAGACCGGAATTACGTTTCAATGGACGGGAAGTAAAACCTATGATGACGTCATTCGAAAAATAGGCACCCGGCAAGCCGATATCGGCTATGTCGGTGCCTTTGCCTATGTCGAAGCCCGGGAGCGTTATGGTGTCAAATTAATTGCGCGTACGTATGGTAAAAATAGACGTGAATCCTATTACAGCATGATTATCACAAGGGCGGAGGCCGACATCCATGCGCTTGAAGACCTCAAAGGCAAAAGCTTTGTATTCAATGATCCCAAATCCACTTCGGGCTTCCTCTTTCCGATGGTGGGGTTGAAAAAAGCGGGGCTAAGCTTAAGCGATTTCTCGGAGGTCAGGCATGTGACCCGGCATGCCAACTCTCTTTTAGCCGTTTATAACCAACATGTCGATGCCGGCGCGATTTCCAGTACGGCCAAAGAAAAAGTGGATATCGATTTCAATCAAATCAAAATCCTATGGCAATCGGCGCCGATTTATCGCGGCCCCTGGATCGTCAATCAGAATTTGCCGGATGAACAGTTCGACCGCATTCAAAAGGCGTTGTTTAAAATTAGCCGTTCTCCGGATGCCGACACAATTTTTGGTGACCTGGGGACGAAAGGATTCATCAAAGGCCGCGACAGTGATTATGACAACATTCGTGAAGTCCGGAAGTTAATGCACGAATTGTCTTCATCGCCGTAGCACTTTAGTTTCGCCATGCGACCTTAACGCGTCCCCAACGAAAGAGCCTTTATGCCATCATTGCGCTATAAAATCCGCTCCAAACTCCTTTTAGCATTTTTGCTTCTGGTCGTCGTCATTATCATTATCTCGACCCTCTTGTCCTATTTTCGCGATAGCCGCATCATGCAAACGGAAATCCAAAAATATGGGACCGTCGTTACGGAGACCTTCACCCAAATGGCCACCACCCATATTTTGGAGATGGACTACATCACCGTATTGGACAATGCGCGGCGTCTGTTGGAAGGCAGCGATATTCAAAAGATTATGGTGATCGACGTGCAGGGTAAAATTTGGATTAGCACCGACAACCGTGCAATCAATCCCTTCCCGCTGGACGCCTTGCATGAGGATCTCATCAGGCACAAGCAATTGAAACACCGGAAAACACGTAGAGACGATCAGTGGATTTTGGAGTTTGTCAATCCCATCACCATATTGGGCAAGGTTACGCATTTCGTCGCGATCGAGATCTCATTGCAACGCATGCAGCAACAATTGGCTGAAAGGCTGCAACACATTCTTATGCTTTCCTGTCTTTTGATCGGCCTGGCCGTCCTGATCGCGATTGCGCTGTCGAAACTGCTAACCAACCCGATCAATAAGCTGGTGAGCGGTACGAACGAAATTTCCCAAGGCAACCTGGATTACCGCATCGACGTTGGTTCACAGGATGAAATCGGTGAACTGTCCCAGTCTTTTAACCTGATGGCCGAGAACCTGCAGGTCGAACTGTTGAAGCGCAAGCACGCGCAGGAAGAACTCAAAAAACATCGTGATCAGCTTGAAGTGCAAGTGCAGGAACGCACGGCCGCATTGGAGATCGCCAACCGGGAAATGGCACAGGAAATGCTCGAACGCCAGCAGGCCGAGCAGGCGCTGCGGGTTAGCGAAGAGCGGCTGGCTCGCTCCGAAAAGATGAAAGCCCTGGGGTTGTTGGCCGGAGGGGTGGCCCACGACCTGAACAACGTTCTGGCGGGAATCGTCAGCTATCCGGATCTCCTTCTACTGGATTTACCCGCAGACAGCAATCTTAGGAAGCCCATTGAAACCATGAAGGAATCCGGACACCGGGCGGCGGCCATCGTCCAGGATCTCCTAACCATCGCCCGGGGTGTGGCCACCAGCAAGGAATCGTTGCATTTGAATGAAATCGTCCGCGACCACTTGGCCTCACCGGAATTCGCCAAACTGAAAAAGTTCTATCCGGCCGTGTCGGTCCAAACCGACCTCGACAACGAGTTGCTCAACATCAGCGGTTCCCCGGTGCATATCCGCAAGGTATTGATGAATCTAGTCTCGAACGCGGCGGAAGCCATTGAGGGCTTTGGCCAAATTTGCATATCAACCCGCAATGTGTATGTCGACCAACCGCTGTCGGGATACGACCATGTGAACGTTGGTGAATATGCCGTTCTATCCGTATCCGACGACGGCCCCGGAATATCCACCGATGATCTCAAAAGGATATTTGAGCCGTTCTACACCAAGAAAATCATGGGGCGCAGCGGTACCGGTTTGGGTCTGGCCGTGGTGTGGAACGTGGTACAGGATCACAAGGGCTATATCGATGTGTCCACAAACGCGCAAGCGACGACATTCAAATTGTACCTGCCGATTACCCGGGAGCCCCTTGCGCGCCGTCCATTGTCCAGGCGTATTACCGACTACCAGGGCGACGGTGAATCCATTCTGGTGGTTGATGACGTTCCCAGCCAGCGAGAAATCACCGCCAAGATGCTGGGCACCCTCGGTTATCGGACGGACGCTGTATCCAATGGCGAGGCGGCCGTCGAATTCTTAAAAGCCCGCTCGGTCGATTTGGTACTGTTGGATATGATTATGGACCCCGGTATCAATGGCCGCGAGACCTACGCCCGGATCATCAAAATTCACCCCCATCAGAAAGCGATCCTGGTCAGCGGGTTCGCGGAGACCGATGAGGTCAAGGCCGCCCAGAAGCTCGGTGCCGGCCAGTATATCCGCAAGCCCATTACATTGGAAAAAATAGGCCGCGCCGTCAAGGAGGCCCTGGCAAACTAAAGGCCGTTCGCACGGATTGCCGACGACGCCCAACCAGCCCAGACCAAGGCATATCCATGCGAAGGATTCCAAGTCGCTGGATTTTGAACGGTCGTGGGCCCAGGGCCAAAAGTAAAACCCATGCGCACCGATTCGGGAGTCGGCCCGATGCTACCCGCGATAAAATTACTTTTCAGGAAATTTCACAATCTGCCCGCCAATTTACCTGGCAGGCATTATCGTTTTTTCGTCTTCAGCAATTACGCTTTTCTCCTGGCCGGTCTATTCCACCTGGCGTTTATCTTTATCTTTGCCCTTCACGATTTGTACATTTTATCGGTTTACAACATTTTCAGTACGCTGCTGTGGGTGCTCTGCATCTATCTCAACTTTCGCGGCTGGTGGCAAGTGGCCATCACGTCCGGCAATATCGAAATATTGATTCATGCGGCTTTGTGCGTGGCGCTCCTGGGATGGGGGTCCGGTTTCCATTACTATGTTTTGTGCGTACCGCTGATCATTTTTCTGTCCCCCAGACCGCTGCATGTTAAAATCGGCATCTGCACGCTCAACTGCATCGCCTATGGCCTGCTTTACTATCTGGCGGGCCAGTTTTCACCCGGTACCGCCATCCGGCCGCGTTATGTGAAGGCCTTCAATTACATCAACATGACGAGCATTTTCTTCTCGATCTCATTTATCGCTTACTACTACCGGCGTGTTGTGCTGAATGTGGAGCAAAATCTGGAAATCGCCCATGGGCAAACCACGCGGGCCTTGTCGCGGCTGCACGAGAACTTGGCGGACGCCGCCGTCTACGTGCGATCGATTCTGCCGGCCCCGATCGACGAGGGCCCCGTTCGCTCGCACTGGGATTTTATCCCCTCCGAGTCGCTGGGCGGTGATGCGTTCGGCTACAACTGGCTGGACCAGGATCGTTTCGCGATTTATCTGCTGGACGTCAGCGGGCATGGCGTGAGCGCGGCCCTGCTCTCGGCCACGATCGCGAACGTGCTGCGCACCAGCGCGCTGCCGCAAGTCGATTTCGACCAACCGGACCAGGTGCTGTCCGCCTTGAACCGTTCGTTTCCCTCGGAAGACAACAACGACATGTTCTTTACCATCTGGTATGGCGTCTTTAA
Source organism: Desulfobacterales bacterium (assembly GCA_030065585.1). Lineage (GTDB taxonomy): Bacteria > Desulfobacterota > Desulfobacteria > Desulfobacterales > UBA5852 > JABZFP01. Next base: position 26,964 of record JASJED010000014.1, read on the forward strand.
CCAGCGAGATGGACATCTAACTTATGCCAGCGGCGGTCACCCGCCGGCGCTGTTGTGCGCCGGGGCACCAAATGATCCTTGTTTTATTCGGCTGGGAACGCCAAACCACGTGGTGGGCGGATTCGAGGGGGCCGCCTATCGTCAGAACGTCCAAAAGGTAGACCGCGCCGCGCATCTCTATGTTTTCTCCGATGGGGTGTACGAATTCCTTCAAACCGACGGCCATCGGTGGAAATATAACGAATTTACCGACTATCTCGGCCGCCTGCATAGGGAAAGTGATGAAGATTTTGACCGGTTGCTAAGCGCCATCAAAGCGCTCAATCCTTCGGATGTCTTCGAGGATGATTTCACGATGCTGAAAGTGGCCTTTACCTGACGCCGCGAAACCACAAGGGCCGCATCTTCTTAGCTTAAATATTCATTATTCTATTCAACAGATTTAGCATTCTGAATAATTAAGATGCGCCGCCCTGGTTTTCCCCCTTGGTTTCCCCTCTATTCTACTCCTCGCTGTCTTAGGAGATCGTAAAGAATGCGTCGTCAAATTCTGTTTGGCCCTCAAACCGTTTCATAAAAAAACCGGCCGCCGTATTAAAATCCGTCAACAGTGATGGGGGGATCTCGATGCCGATGCTTTTCAGGGCTTCAGCCGCCTCTTCGGGTTTTGGCGGACAACCGCTGATTTTGACGATTTCCTGAGGGCCCTCATGGTCCTTGTTCAACTTGCACATACACTGGCCCACCAAGATACTTTTTTTCATATCATCAGAAGGCTTCTGACGCTTGCCGCTTAAAAATTCGACATCATCAAAAGGCTTGTCCTGATACGACAGGGCAATAATGGTCTGGAGCATACCGATCAACGGTGAACAGTAGGTACACAACGTACTGTCATATTTATGAAATTTGATTCCCTCCATCCCCATTTTCTCAAAAGCAAGCGGCCGGGTACCATCCTGGTTATAAGGAAAGGCATATTGATGATACGCCGCCACCTCCTTTACTGTTCTACCCACAACCTCAATGCCGGCGCCATCGGTCGTAAATCCCGCCATCTGGCAGGCCTGCATAAGATAAGGGATATCTGCCGGATCATAACCCAAGACGGCCGCCCCAGTCATGTCGGCGGCCACGACACTGGAAGAGGCAATAACGATATCGCTTCTGCGGGGGGCGCCGTCAATGGAAGGCCCCCGTTCAAGGGTGTAGATGCCGTCAATGATCGTCGCCGACGGCGGCAGCAGCTTGGTTAGCCGGGCAATCATGAATGCGAGGTCTTTTTCCGTATCGGCACTGTGGCACTTTTTACGGGAAGCCACATCCAGAAACCCCTTGAGGTTCTTGAGCCCCAAACTGATCTTGACCTGCGCATGCGTTTTGAGCACCGGTAGGTTGACCAGATAATCGGCTGTCATCAAATCTTCGTTCACTCTTAGGCGGATACCTTCGGCCACTTCAACCTTCTGAAACGGTCGTTCCCAAACATCCCAAAGCTTCACGCCATAGCGTTGCTGCAGTTTTTTATACCCCAGCCCTTCGAAAGATTTTTCCCCGATAGGCTGTCCCTGAGGATCAACCTGCAGACTGCCCTCCGCAATGGCGATATCATTGATGCCGTACGCCATTAACAGTTTTACAGTCTCTTCCACAACGGCCGACGTTGTCACGACACCATACTTTGGGTAGGGTGCATCCAGCCAGACAACAATGTTCGGTTTGATGATCACCCTTGCATTGGACGGAAGGTGTGCAAAGGCATCGGCCTTCACAACCGCCTGCTTTACGACATCTTGGCCTCTTTGATATCTGCAGATGGCTACTTTTATCGGGTTCATATGCAATTCTTTTCCTTACGCATAGGGAGGCAAAGCAGAGTGCCGCGGCACTTTGGCTTTTCCCCGGCGCATCTTGTTAGGTGGCAAGCCGTTGCCCCCGGGCTGTGGATCGGCTCCCGCAGGTGTTACTGGTTGACTGCCGCCATCCCTTCAGGGGCGTATCGCTCCCCGCGCACCTGATCGGCCAGTTCATTGAGTGTAACTTGATCTTCTTCCGTAAGCTGACAGTCAAGCGCTCCCAGGTTGGTCTCAAGATTGGCGATCTTGGTGGTGCCGGGGATCGTCACGATATGATTGCCCTGGCCCAACACCCAGGCCAAAGCAACCTGCGCGGCAACGCATCTCCTTCGGGTCGCAATCGCCTTGATCGCCTCCACCAGTTTTAGGTTGGACTCGATATTGCCCGGCTGAAATCGTGGCTGCATCTGGGCCCGAAAATCAGTCCCGCTCGTGGGCCGATCGTTGATCGAGGTGTAGCGGCCGGTCAGCATGCCCCTGCCTAAGGGAGAGTAGGCTACCAGGCTAATGCCAAGATCCACACAGGTGGGGAGTATGTCCTGCTCAATATCACGGCTAAAAATCGAGTACTCGGTCTGGAGGGCGGCAATGGGATGAACCGCATTCGCCCGCGCAACCGTC
>JASJED010000095.1 GCA_030065585.1 Desulfobacterales bacterium
TTACTGCAAATCAGATGTATCCGGCTTTGTCAAGCCGGGGCTGTGAGTGACAACGTCATTACCGGTTTAGACCCGGGGTCGCATACAGGGTTGGCACTCAGCGCGGACGCACCCATCCTTTTAGCTGCTCGTATTCGATATGATATTAATGCCTTACCCTATAATCACCACCCCAGATGCGAGTGGTATGCAAAATGTATGAGCAATAGGTGTAACAAGGGATAACCTACTCTATGGCTGCGAAATTCTGTGAATAGGCAATGGTCGCATGCAATGAACTCCCGATCGCAAATGGGATGTACATGGAATCCCTGGTGCAGCTTGTGACTGAGAAGGGTATCCTGACCAAGGAGGAACACCCTGGCCGGAAAAGCAGGTTCCGATGGAGATCGTAAAAGCAAAATCATGACGAAGGAGGCCCCACGATGATCACCGATTTGGGTGTATGGACAGTCGTCATTGCTTTGACGTGTTTCGCATTGTCTATAGATTATGAACTTCGTCATCATAGGCGGTACAGGAAAAAACCGCACTATTGGTTAATGTGGGAGTTATCGGGCTTGAGGTTCGCCTTAGAAAAAATCCATCCGCCTACCGATCAAGAAAAGAAAGGCGAAGATTACCGACCTCCGGCAACAATTGCGGTGTGGTTTTTCGGTCTCTTCAGTTTGTACACGGCCCTTTTTGGACTGGCTTCTCAAAGATACGAAAACGCCGTGGATAAAATCGAAAATCGTATTAATGCATATATCACGCAGTTGGTGACTGCTGCATCTGATATTCATGAAGATGCGTTCAAAGAGATTGTCGAAATTGAACAGCTTAAATGCCCCGTTAAGCCATTATTGATGAATCCCAATACCGTTTTGACTTCTCTATTTAAATCCGCCCCATACAGCGAGTCAGCTACCTTGCTCACCAAAGTCGTCGAAAAGTATAAAAGCGAACTTGCCAATGTGGATCTTTCGGAAACCGTATTCGTTAATGCACGGCTCAAGAAGGCGGTACTCCGCGGATCGGATTTGTCTGGCGTTAAATTCCTTGGCGACAAGACGAACCTAAGCCATGCCCAGCTTCAAGATTCAATTATGGCCAACACGACACTTGAAGATGTTAAATTTTGGAATGCAAATCTTGAAGGAGCGGAGTTGACATACGCAAATGCAATGCGCGCCGATCTATATAATGCAAACCTCAGAGGCGCCACTTTGTACTATGCCGACCTAAATAACGCGAAATTGCTTGAAGCCGATCTTCAGGGCGCCGACTTAGAAAGTGCCAACCTGGAGAAGGCCGTTTTTCGTGGATCGAATCTTGAAAACACGATTTTGCACAGTGCTAATCTTAAGCATGCTGTCTTGAGAAAGTGCAATCTCAGGAACGCCGATTTCTACGGCGCTCAAATGGAGGGGGCCGACTTGTCGAGAGCAAATCTCGAGGGAACCTTTTTCAGCGGGGCTAACCTGCAAAACGTAAATATTGAAGATTCATTAAACCTTTCTCCTCGTCAGTTGTGCAAGGCAGCGGTTCTTTACGGGATTAAGAATATGGACACCTATTTCGAGACCGCCATAAAACAAGAATGCCCGGACAAACTGCGGAAACCCAATTAAAGTCCATAATCCGTAGTCCATGCACAGGGACGATCCATCAAATCCTTGGGTTCACGTCAGTGACGCCTTATTGATTGACGGATAATCCCGAACCCAATTTTATCTCTTATATTGTATTATCGTAGTGTTATCCCACCGATGTTGAAACGCCTTCCCCATAAGAAGAAAATTCCATATTGACAATGTGTTCGGATCAATGTTTGCTGAGTGTTATTACACCCAACTGCACATGGGCATTAACCTCTTTAAGGGTCGAAAGAGATAGAGCTTAGTTAGTGTAATCTTATTATCAGCGCGCAAAACCTAATTCGCGAACTGCCTAATTGACTGTTGATTCGGCTATTCTGCGCGCACCGCCCTCCTCAAGCCGTAACAATCTAAAGTGGTTTTAAAGGTTGATTTCAGCCTTGCAGAATTGTTTTGGGCATAGACAGATAAGGAGAAAGGCAAAAGCAGGACGGATAATGAAAATGAAAAAGAATATACTCTACATCCACGGGGCCAACATGTCGCCGGTTTCTTTCACGCTCATCCAAACAACGATGGGAAGCCATAACGCCGTGGCGCCCGAGTACTCGATTGAAAGCCCTGTGGAAAAAAATCTTAAACGAATCACCCGATTGGCCCGGAAAGAATTTAAGAATGAGCCATTTGATATTATTTCTCATTCGCTTGGCGGCATTATCGCCATTTTACTTTTGAAAACAAGATTGCGCATCGGCAGGATCGTTACCATATCGACGCCATTGGGCGGTTCAGAGGCCGCGGCCACTCTCCGTTACATGTATCCGGGGTATCAGTTATACAAGGATATAGATCCCAGCTCGGATATCATCAAAAAGGCCAATAACCAAAAGCTGAAGGTTCCTGTCTTATCTGTGATTACCACAGGCGGCAACAGCACCATACCGTTTATGAAGGAGGATAACGACACCATTGTTACGGTGGCTTCGCAAACCGTTTCGGATAATCCGGAATTCTACTATGTCGATCTAAACCACTTTGAAGTATTACTGTCCGTGGAAGTTGCGGATAAGATCAAATTATTTCTGGATGGCGAAAGCAAGCGGAATTTTATGCTTCCCAATGTTGCCATGAAGGACTTGCTGTCTCGCGTGCGATCATTGGTAAGATGAATCTGAAGGAAAATAGTGGAATGATCCTTTGTCGTTTCATCCCTAAGACCCAAATCAGTCTCAGCGGGCTATCGGCGATCAGTGTCCAAGGACATTGATGGACCCCGAATGATCCACTATCCGAAACCCTAAGTTTGTTGAGCATTCCCGAAACCCCGTCTTGCGCAAATTTTCCATAAGACGCCCAAAGCATATGCTTCCTTCTTTTTGAGCAGTACACTTCAGGAGGTAGCTATATGTTGCCTATTCAAATCCTTGCGGCAATGCTTGTTGCAAAATTTCCGCGGTCGCGGCAGCGACAACGCTTTTGGGAAACATTCGCAGTTCCGAAGAAGTAAATTTGTGCTGCGGTATGTACTTGCGCACCAGATAGGCTACAGCGACGGCTTGGTTGTGATCGCACTGCTTTTTCAGAGGGTTTCGATCAGGTTGGGCACTCATCCAGATTTTATGAAGAGCAAAAGCTCTGGGGGCCGGGCATACCATAACGATCCTTCGATCGAAAAAGATATTCGCGGCATTTTGATTTCCTCCAGTGCATGCCGCCGCGGTGGGATCGACTTTCCCGAAATGCTGCTACGTGGACTTCATACAACTGAGCTGTATCGATGATAATCCGCCGCTGGTTATCCGACCATTCATTAGGTTTTAGCAAGTTTTCCTTCATCTTAAAGTGCCCTATTTTTGAAGGAAAACGCACTTGTGCATCGATGTGCACCTCGAGTTTTCCTTCAATTCGTCAATATGGATAAGTTGATGGAAGACCTATTTATTGCCAATATTTAGTATGTTTTTAGGATCTAAGTGGGTTATGATCTCCCTGCAGCATTACGTCAACCACATTGTGTTGGCCAGCAGAACCTCGGTGGATGAAGCCTTTCGCACAACCCTCTGAAATTCTCATTCGAACAATCCTTAGTTTGTGAATAGAGTCAATCCGTCAAATCCTTGTGTATACGACGAAGGTGTCTTACGGGTTGATGAGAGATCCCAAGCCGAAATAATACTTCTTATGGTGTATTATCGAAGTGTTATCCTACCGATATTGAAACGCTTTCGCCATAAGAAGAAAATTCCATATTGACAATGTGTTCAGACCAATGTTTGCTAAGAATTAGTACACCCAATTGTGTGATGGCATTAACCGCTTTAAGGGTCAAGAGCAATAGAATTTTATTAGTGTAGTCTTATTATCGGCGCGCAAAATCTAATACGCGAACTGCCAATTTGACTGTTGATTCGGCTATTCTGCGCGCACTCCCTCCTCAAGCCGGCACATTTTAAATTGTTTGGTATGGCTGTTATCAGCCTTGCTGGATTGGTATGTGCCTGCGAAGGGATAAATAACTGATTTCGTACTCTTTTTCGAAATGTGGCCGATTTTCCCATTCGCATAACCTTGAAATTATAGAGGTGCCAAATGATGCGATTCGTTACCATTATTTACTTTCTCGTGTTTATTTTCCCTCAGTCCGTTCAAGCTGCATGCTTTGTTGGCGTTTTTTGCGAACGCGAGGCCGCAAATGCCGCAATCGAAGAATATTTGGACCGCATGGAGGAATGCGGGAACTGCAAGCCGGACTCATATAATAATAGGGGATGTGAGCCTCGCGATAGCTGGTCGGTCAGCCGAGGTGGCCATTCGGAGGAGTTATTAGCCGAGGTGCCTTGTTATTTGGAAGATGGTCTGGGTAGTACTGAATATAATACTGTAGCGCGCTTTAGCATTGACTTCCGTTCTGGAATTATTGCTCGATATATAAGAGATCCGGATGATTATGAAATTTCTTGTTTTTGTGCCTACCAGCAGGCTAGGGCACAGAAAGATACCGATTTCGAATGGGGGGCTATACCCGCAAGTGGTGCCTTTTGTCCTTACAAAAGCAATCCTGTCAATATCATAAACGGCAATAAATACGAATCTTCTACTGATATATCCATAGCCACCCCTTTCTGGAGAGGATTGCATTTCGTTCGCTACTATAACAGCCAATCAGTGTTGGATGGGACGATGGGATTCGGCTGGACCCACAATTATCAGTTCAGCTTAAACCCCAACCATGGCGAAAATCGGATCAAGATAAAGCAAGGCGACGGTCGGGGGATTTACTTCCTCTTCGATAGCACCGCAATGAATTATAAGGGCACTCTGGGTGAGAATACATCTGTGGAAACGGATGGTTTGACCTACACCTGGAAGCGAGATAATTCACTCGACTATATTTTTAACAACGAGGGTGTTCTTTTAGAAATACAGGATGCGGTTGGCAACAAACAGATTTTAACCTACGACGCAGAAGGTCGCCTGGAAGCGATTATCGATGAAGCTTCCGGTCGCTTCCTTCAACTCAACTACACTTCTGATGGCAAGATTGAACACATTGCCGGGCCCATTACCGACGCAGTGCCTGATGGCATATTGGTAAGCTATTCCTATGAAAATCAGAATCTTGCATCGGTCGAGTATGCGGATAGTTCTGGATTTATTTACACCTACGCCGATCCGCACGACCTGCATAACATTACTAGCAAGGAGGATAAAGAAGGCCATCTCATCGCAAGTTGGACCTATGACGATCAGGATCGCGTGACTTATTCTATAGCGCGTGATGCTGAAGACCTCGCGCTTGAATTTATCGATGAAAATGCAACAAAGACCACCGATGCTTACGGAATTGAGCGAACCTATCACTTCGCCGAAGAAGGCGGTATGCGACGCATCCTGTCCGTTGACAACACCTCAGGCTGTGCATCCTGCAGGGAGGATGTGGTGGCTGCCAGCTATGATGTCAAAGGCCGTCTGGTGACCCGTACCATGGCCAACGGGCGAATCGACCGTTTTACCGATTACGACGCATTGGGCCGCGCCCGGACCTTCACCATGGCTGAAGGCACTCCGGAAGAAAAAGTTATATACAGAACTTACCATCCTTATCTCTACCAAGAGCTTTCCCGGCGAGAAGCCAGCGTCATCGGTAACGGGGACAAAGAGACCATTTTCGATTACGACAACGACGGCAACGACATCCCCAATGAAAATCCCGGCGCTTTGCTAACCCGCACTATCGAACGCGGCTTTATGCGTGATATAACCGGTGCCGTGGTAACCTACGAATACATCACCACCATGGCTTACAACACCAAGGGGCAGATCACCCAGATGGACGGCCCCCTTCCCGGCAGTGCAGATGCCGTTAACTACACCTACGATCCGACCACGGGCGATCTTCTCTCGGTGGACTACCCCGAAGCAGGGGCCATGAATTACACGAATTACGATGCCGCCGGTTTGGTGCGACGGATCATCGATGAAAATCAGCAGGGCATAGTTCTGACATACGATGCCCGTGGGCGCGTTTTGACCCAGACCCGTGAAGCCGACGGATATCAAATCACCAGCATTTATAACAACGCTGGCAAAATCGCCGCGCAACGTGATTCTGAAGGTTTCGGCCTCACCTATGATTATGATGCAACCTACGGGCGCCTGTCGCGCATCACCGACAGCCTGGGAAATTACATCACGTATGATTACGATGCGAACGGCAACCGGACCGAGGCGGCCAATTTTACCTCCGCGGGCGATAGAACCTTCTGGCAGCGGTTCAACTACGAGCATCCGGACCAACCCGGCAAACTGTGGAAAGTGATCAATCCGGATGACACCTTTACCACTTTTGGCTACGACTCGATGGGCCAGGTAAATACAGTCACCGATCCACTGCTGAAAGTAACCGACTACACGCACGACTTCATGAAACGCATCACCCGCGAATCCCGTCCGGGTGGCGTCAATACGGATTACAGTCACGATCGTCATGGGAATATCGTAAGCGTCACCGATGCCGAAGGCCTGACAACCGCCTTCGTATACGACGACATGGGTCGCAAGGTTTCCGAACACTCGCCAGACCGCGGCACGATCCATTACGCCTACGATGCCGCCGGGAACCTGATTGGTAAAACTGACGCTCTGGAGATTACGATAACCTATAGCTACGACGACCGGGGGAGGCTGACGAGTATTGCCTATCCCGATACGTCCCAGGATATTCGCTATATATACGATCAGGGCACCTTCGGGACAGGCCGCTTGACGGGCATGAGCGATCCTTCTGGCACGGCCAGCTATACCTACGACAATCGCGGCTTCATGGTTAGCGAATCCCGCGCCGTCGATAATGTGACCTACACCACCAGCTACCGCTATGCCGCCAACGGGGTTTTGGCCGGCATCACTTATCCGGACGGACGTGAAGTAGACTACGCATTGAACAGCCAGGGACAGGTTACGGCCGCCACCACCAAGGTAAATGGGATCACCAAAATCTTAGCCCAGAACATCGAATACCAACCCTTTGGCCCCCGGCGGCGCATGACCCTGGGCAGCGGAAAGGTGATCACGAATGTGTTCGATCAACAGCAACGCATGATCGGTATCGAGGCGACCGGTATTCTTGAACTTGCTTTCTACCATGATGCCGCAGGCAATGTCACCGCCATCGACAACCTGCTGGATGCCACCCGCAATCAGACCTTTAGCTATGACGATCTCTACCGCCTTACCGGTACCACCGGCGTCAATGGTCCGATAAGCTTCACCTACGACAAGGTCGGCAACCGCCTCACACGAACGGCAGGCGGTCAGACCGATACCTATACCTATGAACCCGATACTCACCGCCTGGCGGCCATCGATGGAGCCGCACCGCTTAGTTTCGGTTACGATGCGGCCGGCAACATGATCGCCCGGGGCGATCTCAATCTGGCCTACAATCAAAACAACCGCCTGATCAGCGTAACTCAAGGCGGTGCCACGCAGGGTGCCTATACCTATAACGGCAACGGCCAGAGGGTGCAGAAGACGGCCAGCGGCCAAACCGTCGTCTATCACTGGGACCAGTATGGCAACCTCATCGCCGAATCGGACGAGGCTGGCAACTTCAGCGTGTCCTACGTCTACCTGGGCGCCGAGCGCCTGGCGGCCATTAAAGCCGGCCACATGACCAATGATTTCGGCGTGGATGTCAGAACCGATGAAGGCCGCAGCCTTTCCGATATCAATGTTTACGCCTTCAGAAATGGCGCCTATACCGGCATGTCCACCGTAACCGATGAGGCCGGCCGGGCCCTTTTCACCAAATCCGGCTTTGCCGATGGCAGTTACACTTTCCGGGCTGATTACCTCGGAAACCAGTTCTGGTCATCGCAGGTAACTTTTCCTACCGCATCCGGAGCACTTGTCGAAATCCCTGAGTCAAACGTCACGGTGCTGGTGACCCAAAACGGGGCGGTCGCCTCAGGCGTCAAAGTTTACCTTTTCAGCGACAGCGGTGCCTATCTGGGCCAGTATGCGGTTACCGATGGAAACGGACAGGCTAATTTCATGCTGCCTGCCGATCAGCAGTACACCTTCCGCACTGATCTGATGGGCAACCGGTATTTCTCCGAAATCGTAGCCGTCTCAAAAGACGCGCCCAATACGATTAGCGTGAACACGGGCGGCGGCATTCTCGAAGTAGTGCTCGATCGCGGGGACGGCACTGCAATAGCTGATGTCAAAACCTATCTTTTCAGCATGGAAGGCGCTTATCTGGGTCGTTCGGAAACATCAGCGGCATTGGGCCGTGTGGCTTTCGACGTGCCCGCCGGCGACTACAAGGTGCGGGCTGACTATCTGGGAAATCATTTTTGGACGCAGACGATCTCAGTCAGCACGGATACCAGTGAGACCCTGGTTATCCCTCATCAGACAGTCAATATTACCCTGACGGGCGATTATGATGGTGACGCGCGCCCCATCGCGGACGGCCGTATTTTCCTATTCACCGAGGCCGGCAGCTATCAGAACCTTTCCGCCACGACGGACGTACAAGGAAAAGTGTCTCTCAGCCTGCCGCCCGGGCAATACAAAGTACGGGCAGATTACTTGGGCCAGCAGTACTGGTCAACGCCCTTCGATCAAACCGATGTCGCCGTGGTGATCGAGGAGGCCATGGCGCATGTGGCCGTAACACTCTTCGATCTGCCCATCGAGGATGTACCGGTCTATCTATTCGATGGCAGCAATAGGTATTTGGGCATCAGCACTGTCACCACGGATGAAGACTTCATCGCTCTTCGTTTGCCGGCCGGTGAATACAACTGCCGGGCCGATGAATTCGGGAACCAGTACTTCAGCGGTCCCACCACCCTGATTGCACACCAGGAAAACCCAATAAATATTTCCACGGGCGGCGGTAACTTTGCGCTGACGGTGGAAAAGACCCCGGGTCGACCCCTATCAGGGGTTACCTGTTTTCTGTTTTCTGAATCCGGTAGGTACTTGGGTCGTCAAACGGCCACGGACGTTGAAGGCATTGCCGGATTTGATGCGGCCAATGGTTTATACACGATCCGCATCGACTACATGGGCTATCAATACTGGACGCCTGTCTTTGAAATACCAACCCAGATCGGGATGACCCAACTTGTCGATCACGTGGATTCGCTTCTAACTGTCTCCCATGGCATGTATGATGAGAACATCCCCGGAGCGGACCTTAAAGCCTATCTTTTTACCGCCTCCGGTGCCTATCAGAACCTCGCCGAAACCACTAACGCTGCTGGAGAGGCCACATTCAACCTGCCGCCGGGAGAATACAAGTACCGTGTTGATTACATGAACCAGCAGTTCTGGAGCGATGTCATCAACCAGAGCGATGCTGATATCTACATTCCCGCAGGTAAGGCAAGGGTGCAGGTCAGCCAGGCTAGCAATCCTGTGGAAGGTGTTCCGGTCTATCTGTTTACCGCCACGGATAACTACCTCAAGCAAATGGAAACGACCGACATCCACGGCGAGGCGCTGTTCCAGGTGCCGGCAGGAAATTACAAGTTTCGGGCTGATCACCTGGACAGTCAGTACTGGGCCAGTGCCACCATTACCGCCGATACGGAAACTCCCGTGCGCATACCGACCGGCGGCGGCAACCTGGATCTATCGGTTCAAAAGAACACGGGAGAGCCGATAGCAGGTGTTTCGGTATATCTGTTCAGTGCCACCGGCAGTTATTTGGGCGAAAATCAGGTCACGGACGAATCCGGCATGGTGGATTTCGATCTATCCAACGGCAGCTACAAGCTCCGTGTCGATTACCTCGGTTATCAATACTGGAGCGATAATTGTTCTATTCCCGGCATTTCGAATACCTCCCTTCCGATCGTCCACAGGGATATTACCGTCAAGGCCGGCGCAACTTATCGCACAGAACGCCTGGCCATCGAGAATGCCAACACCTATGTCTTTACGCCGGCAGGCAGTTACCAGCGAATCAACGCCCGCACAGATTCATCGGGTAGCACCATGTTCAACCTTCCCGACCAGGCATACAAGGTACGATTAGACTATCTGGGCAGGCAGTACTGGTCGCCAGAATTCAATGGCACCGACACCCAGGTGGACATTCCCCATGGCTACGTCCATCTGGAAGTGACTGACACAGGTTCAGTCATTGCAGGGGCGCGGGTGTACCTATTCACCGAGACCGGCGCCTATCTGAATCGCAATATGGACACGGCCACCTCGGGAGAGGCGTCTTTCTTCATCCCTGAAGGGGCCTACAAATTCCGTGTGGATTACGACGGCCGCCAGTATTGGTCCGACACCATCCACATAATTGGCCACGAGGATATCGATCTGCCTCTGGATTTTGGCCTGCTGGTACAAAATCAAACCAACAATCCTCATCCGCAGCGATATGATGGCACTCCACCAAAATTCGAGCCCCAACCTGTATACTTGGCATCGCTCATGAGCCTGCCCGGCATCCTTTCTCAAGCTATGCTTGGCGCAACGCCCCAGGATGCGGTATACTATTTCTTAAACGATCACTTGGGAACACCTCTCAAGGTGGTGGATGAATCCGGGGTGCTGGTCTGGGAAGCAAACTACGAACCGTTTGGTGGGGTTAACACCGGTACGCAATCATTCTGTAACAACTTTCGGTTTCCAGGCCAGTATTATGATCAAGAAACCGGGCTATACTATAACAACCACCGGTATTATGAACCTCTGACTGGGCGTTACCTGACCACTGATCCAATAGGCTTGGAAGGGGGGATCAATCATTATGCTTATGTAAAAAATAATCCGATTAACTTCATTGATCCATTTGGCTTGTCTCGAAGAGCACTGTTACCTTCTTTCTCTGATCCCTTCACTGGCCTACCAGGTATAGTGAAAAGAGAGATTATGAGTTTCATCAAATATTCACCGGAGATAATATATGAAGGGGTTGAAGAAGCAGTAAAAAAGGCAGCTAACTGTATTTCCTGTACAGCTATTTGCACAGCGACTGTGTATGTAACTGGCAAAGTCCATAATCATGTAGCTAAAGGAGTATATGATAAATTGAAGA
>JASJED010000094.1 GCA_030065585.1 Desulfobacterales bacterium
TCGGAGATGTGTGCAGGATTAAAGCCCCCCATCTCCGTATTTTTTTTCAGGGCCGCTTGGCAACGGTTAGACGGGTTAGCGCCGGCCCACGGAAAAAACCTGACGGACCAGGGATGGGACAGAACGGCACTTTCAATATCCTGATGTACTCGCACGACACCTATGGTCTGGGGCACATCCGCCGCACCATGGCGATTGCCTCCCATCTGTGCTGCGACGGCGTCAATATCCTGATTCTGACCGGATCACCCATTGCAGGACGCTTCAAGTTCCCGGAGCGCATCGATTTTGTGCGCATCCCCGGCATGATCAAAAAAACCAACGAAGTATACCGCCCCTTGTCCATCAAGATCAATGCGCGCCACGCCCTCGATATTCGCAAGAACATCATCACCGCCACGGCCAAGGCGTTTCAACCCCATTTGTTTATCGTCGACAAGGAACCGCTGGGCCTTAAAAAGGAAGTTCTGCCCACCCTGCGCTGGATGCGACGCTGCCTGCCCCAATCGCACACCATCTTAGGCCTGCGCGACATCATGGACGATGCCGAAACCGTACGCCGGGACTGGGCCAAAAAGAATGTTTACCAGAATCTGGACGCGCTCTACAGTGAGATCTGGATCTACGGAAACCAGGATTTTTACGATCCGATCCAGGAGTATGCCATCCCCGAACCGGTCAGACAGAAGATGCTTTTTACCGGTTACATCCCGCGTCAAAAACCCAACCGCAAGGCCGCGCGGCGTATCCGCGACGACCTGGGAATCGGGCCGGACGAAAAGCTCGTCGTGTTGACCACCGGTGGCGGCGGGGACGGTTTTGCCCTGATGGATACCTATCTGGCCATGCTGGAGCGCAATGCACCCTCCGTCCCGTTTCGCAGCGTTCTGGTGACCGGTCCCTTCATGCCCCGGGTGGATCGCAAGGATGTCTTCAAGCGTGCCCGTCGCCAGGGCGCCTCCTCCTTCCTCTTTTTTCGGCAGATGGAGAAATTGATGGCCGCGGCCGACCTCGTGGTCAGTATGGGCGGCTACAACACGCTGAGCGAAGTGCTCAGCCAGGGAACCGCCAGCCTGGTCATCCCCCGGGAGCATCCACGGCTGGAGCAGCTCATTCGCGCACGGGCGTTTCAGGCCCAGGGCCTGATCGATTATATTCCCTGGGGACAATGCTCCCCGGCCACCCTCTACCGCAAGATCCAGGCCCTGCTCGATCAGCCCCAGATCTATCGCGACGCCCTGGCCCGGTTTCGTTTTACCGGTATCGATACCATGCGCAGCCGGATCAACCGCTTCAGGAGCCACCGCAATGTCGTTGCCTGCTAGGTCAGGCACCCTCGGCATGATCCTGAAGGGATACCCCAGGATATCCGAAACCTTCATTTCCAACGAAATCCTCCTTCTCGAAGAGCGGGGATTTCACCTGCGGATCTTTTCGATGCGCAGTCCGCGTGAGAAGTTCACCCATGCCAGCGTGCGTCGCATCCGCGCCCGGGTGGATTATCTGCCGGAAACCATCATCAGCCGACATTTGCCCGCCCTTGTGTGGCATAATCTTTTGCAGGCGGCGCGCCGTCCGGCCTGCTATGCCGCGGCCCTCAAAGTGGCCTGGCGCCGCTGGCGTCGCACCCGCAAATCAGCGACGCTCAAACACCTGCTCCAGGCCGGCTATTTGTGCCACAAGCTGCTGCGCGGCAGCGACTGTACGCATTTACATGCCCATTTCGCCCACTCCCCGACATCGGTGGCCTTTTTCAGTCACCTGTTGAGCGGGCGGCCGTTCAGCTTCACGGCCCATGCCAAAGACATCTACACCTCCGATCCTCGTCAGCTTAAGGAAAAAGCAGCGGCGGCCCGGTTTGTGGTCACCTGCACCACCTACAACCAAACCTATCTGGCGACGATCCTCAATGGCGAGCGCACACCGGTCTATCGGGTCTACCATGGCATCGATCTTGGTCTGTTTCGGGCCGACGATCGCCGATCGGCGGCTGAACCGCCCTATGCCATTCTGACCGTTGCGCGGTTGACCCCCAAGAAAGGCCTCAAGACGGTCTACCAGGCCCTTCAGCGGCTCAAGTCGCAGGGAATTGCGTTTCGGCACACCCTGATCGGAGACGGTGAACAGCGCATGGATATCGAAAGGTGGCGGCGCGAGTTGGGACTTGAATCCGAAACGGTTATGCTGGGCACCCGTCCTCACGATGACGTCTGCCGCTGTCTGCGCCAAGCCGATCTTTTCGTGCTCGGGTGCGAGCTGGCCCCCAACGGCGACCGGGACGGCATTCCCAATGTAATCCTGGAAAGCATGGCCATGGGGGTGCCGGTGGTGGCCACGCGGTTCTCGGCCATCCCCGAAGTCATCGCTTCGGCGCACAACGGGCTGCTGGTGGAGAGCGGCCGTCCCGAGGCCATGGCGGCGGTCATGGCCACCGCGCTAGAAGATGCCGCCCTGCGACGCGATATGATTGCCAACGGCCTGGAGACGGTGCGCCGTCGTTTCGACAACCGTGTTCTGGTCGAAGAATTGGCTTCGGTCATCGAACGCCATACCGATCTGTGCTAAGGGGCCGTGGGACCATGCCATCCGCCGCGGATCACGGGACTCACATTTTCTTGATGCGCCACGCGCTCACGGTGTGGAACCTGGCCGGCCGCATCCAGGGCCATCACGATACGCCCCTGGCGCCCGATGGCGAACGGCAGATTGCCGCCTGGCGCAAAGCGTTGAAGGGATGGATCCTGGATCGGTTCTACTGCAGTGATCTCGGCCGGGCCCGGACCACCGCCGATTGGCTCAACCAGAGCCACCGCCTGCCGCTTTCCGAAGAACCGCGGCTGCGCGAGCAGGACTGGGGCGAATGGACCGGGCGCATTCAACGCCGACTCAAACAGGAAGCGCCCGAGGCTTACACGCGCCAAACCCGCAGGGGGTGGCAATTCCGGCCGCCCGGCGGGGAGAGCCAGCTCGAGGTGCTCGAGCGGGCCCTGGCGGCACTGCGCGACATCATCGCCCGCCATCCCGGAGAGCGCATCCTGGTGGTGACCCATGAGGGGGTTCTCAAATGCCTGGTCTACCATCTGGCGATTCGTGACGGGTGCGGCCAGAAACCGGTGGCCCCGGCCCCCTATCATCTGCATCATCTAACCGGTTCTGCGGAGCAATTGATCCTGAAGCGCGCGAACGCCGTGAACCTCGACGCATGACCGGCGGTTAACGCCGTTGGGGCAAATCATTCATGGAACGTCGGGCGATCCGGCGATGGAGACCGCGATAGCCTTGAAAATATTGATCTACTGCCAGCATGTCTGGGGATTGGGCCATCTGTTTCGGATTCTGGAGATTGCGCGTGCGCTGGAGGACCATGACGTCGTTCTGGTGACCGGCGGGCCGGAGATGACGTTGCCGCTGCCGCCCAATGTGCGCCGCTTTCAACTGCCGGGGTTGCGCATGCAAGCCGACCGGCGGCTGATTGGCACCAACGGGCGCTTGGCCGAAGATGTCTGGCCGGAGCGCATTGCTTGCCTGCAGGAGATTTTCCGCGCCGAAGCGCCCGATGTTTTCGTGGTCGAGCTTTATCCGCTGGGGCGTACGGCTTTTGGACGCGAGTTGGACCCCCTCCTGGAAGATATCCGTTCCGGGCGGTTGCCGCGTTGCCGCGTCTATTGCAGCGTGAGGGACATTCTGGTGGAAAAGCGCGATCCCGCGGCCTATGAGCAGCGCGTCTGCCGGTCCCTCAACCGCTGGTTCGACGCGCTGCTGGTGCATGCCGATTCGGCGATGATTGCCCTGGATGCCACTTTCCGCACCATGGCGGCGATCAAGATTCCCATTATTTATACCGGCTATGTCGCCCGCCCGCCGGTCAACGGCATGGGGCCGGAAGCCTTGCGCCGGCAAAGCGGTCTGCAGGATGATGAGAAACTGATCGTCGTCAGTGCCGGTGGCGGGCAGTCGGGTTATCCTCTGTTGGCGGCCGCTCTGAAGCTCCAGCGTCAGGGAAGGCCACCAGCCGGTCTGCGGATGGCGCTTTTTGCCGGGCCCTATCTGCCCGAAGCCCACCTGGCCGCGCTTAAGGCCGCCGCCGGTCCGGGGGTTGTCGTCCGCCGCTTCAGCGACGACTTCAGGGTCTGGTTGCGGGCCGCCGATCTCTCCATAAGCATGGCCGGATACAACACGTGCATGGACGTTTTGACCGCCGGGGTTCCGGCCCTGGTCTGGCCCTATGCGGGTGACCGCGAGCAGCCCCTGAGGGCGTCGCGGCTGGCGCAAAAGGGCTGGTTGGCGGTACTGCAGGATGCCGATCTGGCGCCGGGACCATTGGGGATGCGGATTGAGGCCGCCCTGGCCTCGAAGACGCGGCCGATCGGTCGTCTCGATCTGCAGGGCGCCGTCAATACGGCCCGATTCATCGAGAGGCCGCATCCGCAGACCCGGCTGCCGACCGGCCGCCCGGAGGTCGCGTTGTGAAACTCCTCGTCTACTGTCAGCATGTCCTGGGAGTCGGCCATTTTTTTCGAACCCTGGAGATCTGCCGGGCGCTGGCGGGCCACGATATCGTCCTGGTTTCGGGTGGGACGCCACCCCCGGCCGACCTGCCGGCCAACGTCCGTCGCCGGCAGCTTCCGGAACTGGCCATGGATCGGGACTTCCAGAATCTCCACTCGCCGGCCGGCCGAAATTTAGAAACGGTCCGGGCTGAACGCCGCCGGAAGCTCAAGGCCATTTTCCGCGAGGAGGCACCGGACGTATTGCTGGTCGAGCTCTACCCCATCGGGCGTAAAGCGTTTCGTTTCGAACTCGATCCCCTGCTGGCGGAAATAAGCGACGGCCGCCTGCCGGCCTGCAAGGTGGTTTGCAGCGTGCGGGATATCCTGGTGGAAAAGGAGAATGCCGCCAAGCACGAATCCCGCGCCGCGGATATCCTCAACCGCCATTTCGACGCACTGCTGGTACACGCCGATCCCCGGGTGGTCGGCCTGGAGGAAACCTTCGGCCAGCTGGCGGCGATCCGTATCCCGGTGGTCTACACTGGGTTTGTGGCCGCCAAGGGGGACGCCGTCACCGATCCGGCCGCCTGGCGCCGTGCCCAGGGCGTGGCCGACGATCGCCGGCTGGTGGTGGCCAGTGCCGGGGGCGGTGCCGTGGGGTTTGATCTTCTCGATGCCGTGTCGCAGGCGGTCGGCCGCCTGCAGACCCGCTACCCGGTGGTGCTGCAGGCCTTTACCGGCCCTTTTATGGACAACGCCCAGGCAGCCGAATTGGAACGCCGCCAAACAGCGGCCGTGCGCTTTGATCGCTTCAGCGAAGATTTTACCACCTGGCTGCAGGCCGCCGATGCCGCCGTCAGCATGGCCGGCTACAATACCTGTATGAACATTTTGACCACGCGCCCCCCGGCGCTGGTTTATCCGTTTGCGCAGAATCGCGAACAGGGCCTGCGCGCCCGCCGGCTGGCGGCCCGGGGGGCGTTGCAGATCCTGGCGCACCGCGACCTGGAACCCGAGCGCCTGGCGCAGCGGCTGGCGGAGATCATGGGGCGGTCGCCATCGCCAACCACGATCGACATCGACGGGGCCGCCTGCACCGCCCGCTGGCTGGCGGGGTTGGTGGGTGCGGAAAGCGGGTGCGCATGATACGCAACGCGGCGCTCATCTGGCAGAAACCGTTGCCCGACTGGCGGCAGAAAATGACGGTCTGCGTACGGGAGGCCGCCGCCGCCCGCACCACGGCGACCCGCGTTTTTTTCCGGGCCGATGACGTGGGCGTCCCGGGGGATCGTTTCAGCGAAATGATCGGGCTTTTCATCCAGCACGACACCCCGCTCAATCTGGCGGTGGTGCCGGCCTGGTTGACGGCGCCCCGCTGGCGGGCCCTGCAACACGCCGGGCGCGCCGCGGCGCACTTGTGGTGCTGGCACCAGCACGGCTGGCGGCACCACAACCATGAGTCCCGGGGCAAGAAGCAGGAGTTCGGACCGGCGCGCTCCCCGGGCGCCCTGCGCCGCGACCTGGACCGCGGACGCCGCCGGCTGGAAACTTTGATGGGGCCATCCTTTTATCCGGTTTTCACCCCCCCCTGGAACCGCTGTTCGATCCAAACCCTGGATTACCTGCACCAGGCCGGCTACCGGGCCGTTTCCCGCAGCCGGGCCAGCCGGCCCGCCTGCCCGGCAGGATTTAAGGATGCCGCCGTGGACGTGGATCTGCACACCCGCAAAGACCCGACGCCGGCCGCCGGATGGGACGCTTTTCTGGAAGCGCTGGCCCGTGGGTTGCGGCGCCCGGTCTGCGGGCTGATGCTTCACCATCAACGCATGAATGCCAACGCCCTCGAAGGGTTGGCTTGCCTGCTGGCCCTGCTCAAGGAACAGCGGCGTTTCGTATGGGAGGATTTTCGAGGCCTATGCCCGCCATGACCCGCGCCGTGGTGATTACATCGATTTTTGCGCCCGGCGAGGCGATACGGCGTTTCGCCAACCTGCCGGGCTGGCAGTTGATCGTGGTCGCCGACCGCCGCACACCGACGGCCTGGCAACAGCCGGGCGCCTGTTTGCTGTCGGTTGCCCAACAGCGGCAGATGCCTTTCCAAATCGTGAAGGCCCTGCCCTGGGATCACTACGCCCGCAAGATGCTCGGCTATTTATGGGCCGCCCGCGAAGGTTCCCAGCTGATCGCCGAAAGCGACGACGACAACCTGCCCGAACCCGGTTGGGATTTTCCGTCTTTCGAGGGCCATTTTAAGCTGCTGCCGGCCGACCGCGATTTTATCAACATCTATCGCTTCTTCACCGATCAACCCATCTGGCCCCGGGGGCTGCCTTTGGCACGCATCGGCGACCCCGCGGCCAAGCCGTCCCGGGAAGAACTCGTGGATGGGTTCAGCCGTATCGGCGTCTGGCAGGCCCTGGCCGACGACGAACCGGACGTGGACGCCATCTACCGCCTGACCGTCAATGCGCCCTGCCGTTTTGCGCGCCGGGCGCCGGTGGCGCTGGCCGAAGGGACCCGCTCGCCCTTCAATTCCCAGAACACGGCATTCCACCGCGCGCTGCTGCCGCTCATGTACCTGCCGGCCTACGTGAATTTCCGGGTAACGGATATTTTGCGCAGCTATGTGGCCCAGCCCATCATGTGGGCGGCCGGCTATCGTCTGGGCTTTACCGGCCCCACCGTGCACCAGGTGCGCAACGCCCACGAGGTCATGGATGATTTTCGCTCCGAACTGCCCCTGTATCTGGAGGCGGAGGCCATGATCGCCGCCATCGATGGGGCGGTGCGGCGCCGCGCCGCGATCGGCGACAATCTCCACCGCGTCTACCATCAGCTGGTGAAGCAGGGCCTGGTCGGGGAGCAGGAGCTCCGGCTGGTGGATGCCTGGCTGACGGATGTGGCTGGACTCGCGCCGCCATGAAAAGGTTTATCTATCTGATCCAGGCCGCGGCGCACATCCCCTACCCTGAAATTCCGGGTCCGGACAGTGACGTCCTGCTGCTGACCTGGCAGCAACCGGCCAAACGCGCCAATAGCATCTATCTTCCCGGCAGCAGCTGGGCCGAGGGGCGCAACCGGTTGCTGTGGGAGGCCCGGCAGCGGGCCCACCGGGCCGGGGGCAACTATCTCTACTACATCTTCATGGACGATGACTGCCGGATAAGCGAAGATGCCAACCTGGCCCGCCGGCTCGGCATCCCTTTAACCGGCAACCCTTTTCGCACCTTCGAAGCCTTCCTGCGCGACTGGGAGCCGGCCGTCGGCTACACGCGCTACGACTGGCAGCATTACGAAAAGGGCCGGGCCGTCAATCTGGGCCACAACATCGATGCCCTCTTCAACGCCTTTCACCGGGAAGTCCTGGATGTCCTCTTGCCTTACTATACCGGTTTCGACAGCGAATCGTGGCTTTACGCCCAGCACCTGGTGAACCATCTAACGAGTCTTTTCTACCACCCCCACCGAATTCAATGCAATTGGCTGAAGACCGCCAACACCCGCCGCCAGGGCTATGCGCAGCGCAAGAAATACTGGTCGATCCCGACCGCTTTTCTGTGCGCCGCCCTGCGCCCGGTCCACCGGGCGGCGCTGAATACCAAAACGCCCAACACCCCGGTGCCGGCACCGGGCCGGGCGCGGAAGAAAGACCGCTCCTACCGGATGAGCGCTAAAGATCGGCAGCAAAGCCTTATTGGCGATCATCCCCTGTGGCGCCACCAACGATCCGGGGCCGTCGGGCCCCGGGCGCCGCGCCGCCTCAATTCCCAAAGCCGTGTGGCGGTCTGCATGTCCGGGCGATGCCTGGGGCTGGCGCGCACCCATCGCAATCTCCGGCGCAATCTGTTGGAACGCCTGCCGGCCTATGATCTTTTCATGTTCGTACCGGCCGACGACACGGCCGACCTGGCGACCCTCCTCAATCCAACGGTTCTTAAAGCCCTGCCGGACCAGCCCATCGACGAGGGGCGTCTGCGCAACGGCCAAAACTGCCTGATCAAAGTGGGTGTGCAGCGCTATCTGCAGCAGCTCCACGGCCTCCAAGCCTGCGATCGCCTGCGGCGCCGCTACGCCCAGGCCAACGGCATCCGCTACGATGCGGTCATCCGCTGCCGGCCGGACGTGCTTTTCGAGGCCCCGCTGCCCGACCTCGGTCAGCTGGATTTGAATTATCTCCACGTTCCCGATTTTCACATGTATGAGGGGGTCAACGATCGTTTCGCGATCGGCAACCCGGACCACATGGCCCTCTATATGAACAAACGCGAAGCATTCGAAACCTATGTGCATGCCTGGGCCGCCGGGTGCCCGCAGGCACCGCCGGTGACGGCCGAGATGTTTACGGCCGGCCACCTGCGCCAGCATGCGATCCCGGTGCGCCGCCTGCACGTCCGCTTCAACCGGGTGCGCGCCGGAAAAATCAAGCGGGATACGCAAAGCCGCCACTGAATGACGTTGGCGATTGGCGCCCCAGACGGGATTTGGCGGTTTGAGACTTGATCCGCGGCCAAATGAGTGTCATTGTCTGTAGGAACACGACGCGGCCGGATACCCTCAGCCAAATAGCATACCCACGTTGTTGCCATGAACAATGCGGATCACCCGACACAATCGCCCGGAAACGTCGCCGGCATTCGCCGTCAGGTCGTGCTGCCGCTGGGCAAGTCCATCGAGATTGCCTACAACAGTATTCGCGTACGGTTTTTCCGCTCGCTGATCACCACCCTGAGTCTGGTGCTGGCCGTTTCCTTTCTGAGTTTTGTCAACGTCAGCACCGACGTGGCCAATGGTCTGCTGGCCACAGGCCAACCGGAGCTGCGGCAGGCACTGGTACGCGCCGGCTACGATCTGGCGCCTGAAGACCGGCGCGCCGACAGCAGTTCCAAACAGCGTTGGATCGTTCTGTTGTCCCTGCTGGTCTGTGCGGTGGGCATCGTCAATGCGCAGTTAATGGCCGTTACCGAACGATTTCGCGAGATCGGCACAATGAAGTGCCTGGGCGCGCTGGATCGCTTCGTCATGCGTTTGTTTCTGCTGGAGGCCGGCATGCAGGGTCTGGTGGGGGCCGCGGCCGGTGCGCTGGGCGGCGCCCTGTTCGCCCTGCTCAACGGTTTCATTCTCTTCGGCGGCCAGGCCGTCCGCTTGGTGCCCGCCAATGAACTACTGTTATCACTGCTCTGGGCCACGGCCGCCGGTTGTCTGCTGAGCTTGATCGGCGTGGCCTATCCGGCCTGGGTGGCGGCGCGCATGCAGCCGGTCGAAGCCATGCGGGTGGAGCAGTAAATCATTTTTATACGGGCCGCCGCCGTGATGGCGCGGCCGTCCCCTGATTCCTCGAGAGTTGCGCATCATGACAACGAACAAGAACATTGTGCGGGTCACCAATGTGACCAAGACTTTTCAGCTCGGCAAAATTGCGGTGCATGCCTTGAAGGGCGTCGAACTGGAAATCCCCACCGGTCAATACGTCTCCATCATGGGGCCCTCGGGTTCGGGCAAGAGCACCCTCTTCAACATGATCGGCGGGTTGGACAAACCCACCACCGGCAAGGTCTATATCGACGAAGTCGACGTCTCGCAGCTCGACGCCTATGAGTTGGCTTGGTTGCGCTGCCGCAAGATCGGCTACATCTTCCAGACATTCAATATTATCCAGGTGATGACCGCGCTGGAAAACGTGACCCTGCCAATGACCTTTGCCGGCATGCGCAATGACGAAGCCATCGAGAAGGCCATGGGCTTGCTCGATCTGGTGGGACTGGGCGACCGGTTTCAGCACAAGCCCTTTGAGCTTTCCGGTGGCCAGCAGCAGCGGGTGGCGATCGCCCGTGCGTTGGCCAACGACCCCGCCATCATTCTGGCGGACGAGCCCACCGGCAATCTCGATCTCAAGACCGGTGAGGAAATCATCAACCTGTTACAGAACCTGAGTCATGAACGCGATGTCACGGTCATCTCCGCCACCCATGATATCAAAATGCTCAACGTTTCCGATTTGGTAGTCTGGATTCGCGACGGCCGGATCGATAAAATCGAAAGCCGAGACGAATTGACGATCTCGGTTGGACGAATCGATGCACGCAACGCCTAAAGTCTTGCATCCAGGCCAGCCCGGCGGCCGGCCATTCGCCAGGGGCGCTCTAACGGCAATTGCCCTCGCCGGTTGGATCGGCCTGTTTCTATTTTTGGCACCCCGGGTGGCGGCTTCCCCTGAAGATCCCTTCGCGCGCGATGTCCGCGCGCTGGCTGCCTTGGGCGACCGCAGTCCGGGGAGCCCGGGCAACCGGCAGGCCGCCGTTTTGATCCGCAGCGCCCTGGAAGATCTGGGATTTGAAACCGTCGACAGCTTCCGTTTTCGTCTCCCGGTGCGCCGTTACACCGACGCGGCCCTGACCTTCCCCGGCAGCGATCAGCGGATTGCGCTGCATCCCCTGCTGGCCAATGCGATCGCCCCGGGAACGATTGGGCCGGAAGGGCTGTCGGGCCCCCTGATCTATGCGGGCACCGGACGGCTGGATGAATTCAACGGGCGTGAGGTGTCCGGGGCCATCGTCCTGATGGAAATGAATTCCGGCCGCAACTGGCTGAATGCCGCCAACCTCGGTGCACAGGCCCTGATCTATATTGATCGCGGCGATACCCCTCGATTTCTTTTCCAGGACAAAGACGAACTGACCCCGATACGTTTTCCGCGTATGTGGGTACCGCAGGCGGCGCTCGTGGCCGTGGTCGGTGATCCCGCCCGCCTGCCTGCGGAGACGCCTCCCGGGGTCGTGTTGCGTGCGGATGTGCGCTGGGAGGACGTCACGGCCGAGAATATCTTC
>JASJED010000015.1 GCA_030065585.1 Desulfobacterales bacterium
ATCTCAAAAAAATCTAAGTGCCCCTGGCGGTGTTGTGAACCGGCTCAAAATGCTCACATACTATGTGTATGCTCCGCTTTCTCGCCGATTCACGCCTTGCCAGGAACCCTGATCTTTATTTTGAAATAAGTTCTAATGGTTTTGCGTTAGGCTTGCGCCAAACGGGGTAGGGATAAGCATGCCCGGCAAGGCTTGTCAATGACGTTGTCGTCGGATGGGCTGACATTAAGATTGACAAGTATGCGGCGATTTGATCAATTACGGCTTCGTTTTTGTCTGGAGGCGTTAAGTTTTAAGGCCGTGTGGCAACCCGTTGTACCCGATTGGAGGTTCCCTATCATGCATGAGCGCATCCACAATTTCAATGCCGGCCCGGCCGCCCTGCCGCTGGCCGTGCTCGAAGAAATCCAGGCTACCTTTCTCAATTTCAATGGATCCGGGATGTCCATCACCGAGGTGAGCCATCGATCCCAATGGTTTGACGCGGTCATTCAGGATGCCGTGGAGCGCACGCGACGTTTGATGAAACTTGATCAGCGTTTTAAGGTGCTGTTTCTGCAAGGCGGGGCCAGCATGCAGTTTGCCATGGTGCCCATGAATTTCGCCCGGGCGGATCAGACCGTGGACTACATCAACACCGGCACCTGGTCGACCAAGGCGATCAAGGAGGCCGCGATTCAGGGGCGGACCGTCAATGTGGCCGCCTCGTCCGAAGACCGCCATTTCAGCTATATCCCGCGCGAGCTTAACTTGACCCCGGGCGCGGCTTACGTTCACCTGACCTCCAACAACACCATCAAAGGCACCCAGTGGGGGGCCTTCCCGGAGACCGGCGGCATTCCCCTGGTGGCCGATATGTCCTCGGATATCATGAGCCGACCTTTGGATGTCGCCCCCTTCGGCATGATCTACGCCGGGGCCCAGAAGAATATCGGACCCTCCGGCGTTTGCCTGGTCATTGTCCGGGAAGACCTGCTATCCCGTATCCCCAAAGGGCTGCCGACCATGCTGGACTATACCACGTATGCCGAGAAGAATTCCATGTACAACACACCGCCCTGCTTCGCCATCTACGTGGTGCAGTTGGTGCTCAAGTGGCTGGAAGAGACGATTGGCGGACTAGACGCCATGGACGCCATGAACCGCCGCAAAGCGGCCCTGCTCTACGACCTGCTCGACCACAGTGAATTCTACCGCGGCACGGCGGAGGCGGACAGCCGCTCCCTGATGAATGTGACTTTCCGTCTGCCTTCCGAGGCCCTGGAGCAGCAGTTCGTGGCGGAAGCCCTCGACAACGGTTTGGGGGGGCTCAAGGGGCACCGTTCGGTCGGCGGCTGCCGGGCGTCGATCTACAATGCAACCGATTTAGAGGCCATCGAAACGCTGGTGGATTTCATGCAGACTTTCGCACGACACCATGGCTGATCAGGGCCCCGCCCACCTAATCGTACACCTGCCAGGCAATTCCATCGATGGGGCTAGCGAAAAAGTAGCCCCACATCGCATATGACTTCGATTACCGTCGTTAGTCGCGCCTAGCGCTGCGTGTGTCGGTCGGCATTCTCACTAAGGCGCGGACGGCGCGAGATTGCCACATCGATCTCTCTTCCGGGCGGCCGGTCATTGGTTCTCCGTCGTTGCGGATATTGAAAATTAATGTATACTGTAATAGTTTGAATGGTATGGCAAAATTGTGGCCAGGCGTGCCGATCCAGGCACCAGGCTGACACGAACCGCATACCACAGGTTAAGGCTTTCATTAGATCGGCCGGCGATGGCCGCTTGGTGCAACTGCCGCAAAACCGCTTTGCCGCCGCCCGTTCGCAGGCTGTACGACCACCGACGCAAGGGAAGGAATGCATGCAGAGAGTCTTTATCTCCAGCGAGAATACCGCAACATTTGCGTGCCCCAGCTGTAAGAAAATGCGAACGGTGAACGTCGCCGATTATGCAATCTTGGACCAGGCCGTCAAAATCAAGGTGCGCTGTCCCTGCGGGCACCGCTATCCGGTGACGATCGAACGGCGGCAGCAGTACCGCCGCGAAGTGGCCTTTCCCGGAACCTTCACACGTATCGTCGATCAGCGGCGGATGGAAAGCGGTTCCATGGTGGTCAAAGATGTTTCGCGTACCGGCCTGAAGATGCGCGTGTCCGATGCCCGGCAACTGAGCACCGGGGACATCCTGGAGGTTACCTTTCGTCTGGATAATCCCAAAAAGTCGCCGATCTTGAAAGAAGTCGTCGTGCGTAAAATCGAGGGTCTCAATCTGGGGGTCCAGTTTGTGTCGATTGAACCCGGCAATCCTTCGGATAAAGCGATTGGTTTCTATCTGATGTGAAACTGCTTCCTAACATGGCTGACCCGAAAGGCGCAGGTGATCAACTTGGGCGTTTGTCCTAATTGCAGCGAAGTGCACAATGTCGGTTTCGTGGCCACCCGCCTGGCCGGCACCGACGGGGTATCGCTGGAGGCTGAGAAATGGGCGGAAGTATTTGAGCAGGCGGGCTTCAATTGCTATTATCTCGCCGGTGAGTTGGACACCCCAGCCGAACGCAGCTATGCGATTCCCGAAGCGCATTTCCATCACCCGGCGATTCAGGATATCTACCAGCGCTGCTTTGGGGTCAAAAAACGCAGCATCCGGGTAACGGAGAAGATTCAGCGCTACAAAGTTTTACTCAAAGAGCACCTCTACCGTTTTATCGAAAAATTCGATATTCACCTGCTGGTCCCCGAAAACACCCTGACCATCCCCCTGCATCTGCCGCTGGGCCTGGCCCTGACCGAAGTGATTTCCGAGACGGCCATACCGACCATCGCCCATCACCACGATTTCTTCTGGGAGCGTCAGCATTTTCTGACCAATGCCGTGTGGGAATACCTGAACATGGCGTTTCCGCCGCATCTGCCGTCCATCAGCCATGTGGTCATCAACACATCGGCCGACAATCAGTTAAGTCTACGCACCGGGATTTCTTCGACGGTCATTCCCAATGTGATGGATTTCGAAAACCCGCCCGCCGCCGTGGATGACTATGCGTCGGACGTAAGGGCCAGTCTGGGGATTGATGATGGCGAACTTTTTATTCTCCAGCCGACCCGCGTCGTCAAACGCAAGGGCATCGAACATGCCATTGAACTGGTGCACCGCATCGGCCGCAAGGCCAAACTGGTCATTTCGCATGCCTCCGGCGATGAAGGCTATGATTACGAACAGCGCATTCGTGAATATTCGACCATCATGGGCGTGGACACCCGCTTCGTTTCGACGATCATCAACGAAGAACGGGGCCTGAGCGCCGACGGCCGTAAAATCTACACGCTCGAGGATATCTATCCCCATGCGGACCTGGTGACCTACCCCTCCAATTTCGAGGGCTTCGGCAATGCCTTTCTGGAAGCGGTTTATTTTCGCAAGCCTATTGTGGTGAACACCTATTCAATCTATCAGATGGACATCAAACCCAAGGGCTTCGATGTAATCGAGATCGACGGCTACGTTACGGACGAAGCCATCCGCAACACCATTGCGATCCTCGATAACCCCGAGCGCGTGCAGGCCATGGTGGATCGCAATTACGCCATCGCCGCCCAATGTTATTCCTATCGTGTCCTGCGGCGTAAACTGATCAACTTGATTTATGACAGCATCGCCTGCGGGGTTTAACCGTCGGTTAAACCCCGCAGGCGATGCGGATTCGTATTGCTTGAAGATCCGCTTTTGTTTCTGGCGCTGGGGCTTCCGGCCTTCTAGTTATGGTGGCCGCGACTTCTGGCGGCCATGGCCATGGTCGATGGCGACCATCGGCAATGGCGTTTCGGGGCCCGGCGTTCGTCCGCACCTGCGCAACGCTCGCATGTCGGCCGCCGGCTTCCTTTGCGAACGCGCCCGGCGCCACCGACCCTAATCTGGTCAGGCCTTTCAAAACACCGCCCGGTTGAAACCCCGCATCACCGCGAAACCTGGGCGCACTATCCGTCGAACACAGTGATCATCGTCCCTTGACGAGCAGGCGCTTGACTGAACTATCATTCATTAATGAATGAATCCTCATTTTGATTTATTTTTAAGTTCGCTAATCATCCGGTTGATGATTTATCAAAATAATATATTGATTTAATTTGTTATTTGGAAATTTTGCCTTCTAAAGGCCAAGTTTATTTTTTGCTTGACAGAATCAGTCGCGCTGTATAGTGGTAGTGAATACTCATTCATAATGCGTTTCCTTTTATAAGGGAGGTTAAACATGATTCGAAAAATCAGAAAGGCCGCGGTGGTTGGTTCCGGCGTAATGGGCGGAGGAATTGCCGCCTTGCTGGCCAGTGCCGGGGTCAGGACCGTGATGCTGGACATCGTTCCCTTCGATCTGCCCGAAGCGGAAAAAAACGATCCCCAGGCCCGCAACCGGATCGTCAAAGCCGGCTATGACAACCTTTTGACGATTCAGCCGGCCCTGCTCATGCAGCCCGGGGACATCGATTTGATATCCATCGGGAATCTTGAAGACGATTTCGACCAGTTGGCCGATTGCGACTGGATCGTCGAGGTGGTGGTCGAAAATCTCAAAATCAAGCAGGACCTGTTTGCCCGGATCGACAAGATTCGTCGTCCGGGATCGATCGTATCGTCCAACACCTCGGGGATTCCGCTCAAGGCCATGAGCGAGGGTTTGAGTGAGGATTTCCGCAAGCATTTCCTGGGGACCCACTTTTTCAACCCGGTGCGCTACATGCATTTACTGGAAATCATTCCGGGGCCGGAAACCGACCCCGAAATTCTGGCTTTCATGGCCGATTTCGGTGAGCGGATCCTGGGCAAGGGCATCGTCTGGGCCAAGGACACGCCCAATTTCGTGGGCAACCGCATCGGGGTCCAGGGGATGGTCAAAGCCATGCAGTTGATGGTCTCCGAAGGTTTGACCGTCACGGAGGTCGATGCCCTGTTCGGCCCGGCCATGGGGCGTCCCAAAACGGCCATGTTCAAGACGGCCGATCTGGTGGGATTGGACACTTTGGGCCACGTGGCCCGCAACAGCTATGAGCTGGTCGACGATGAAGACGAGAAGCAAGACTTCATCCTTCCGGATTTCTTCGATCAGATGATTGAGAAGAAAATGTTGGGCAAGAAAACCCAGGGCGGGTTCTACAAGACCGAGTTGACCCCTGAGTGGAAGAAGATCCGCAAGGTGCTCAATCCGGCCAGCATGGAATACGAAGACTGGCACAAGGCGGAATTCCCCTGCCTGGCAGCAGCCCACAAAGCCAAGACCCTGCCCGAAAAGCTGCGGGCGATTGTATATGGGGATGACAAGGGGGCGGTCTTTGCCTGGAAGGCCGTGGCCGCCCAATTGATCTATGCCGCCAACCGCATCCCGGAGATTTCCGACACGGTGGTCGAAATCGACAATGCCATGAAGTGGGGCTACAATTTTGAGATGGGTCCGTTTGAGAGCTGGGATGCCATCGGTGTCAAGGAATCCGTGGCCAAGATGAAGCAGGACGGCCTCGCGGTGCCGGCGAAAGTCGCGCAGATGCTCGCCGCCGGCGTCGAGAGCTTTTACAAGACCGAGGACGGCAAGCGTTTCTTCTACGATTTCGATGCCCAGGCTTACAAAGAAATCACGGTTAGCGCCAGCAACATCTCGCTTGCGGCCCTCAAAGGGGCGGGCGGCCTGGTCAAGCGCTGCGCGTCGGCATCTCTGGTGGATTTGGGCGACGGGGTCTTCTGCTGTGAATTTCATACCAAGATGAACGCCCTCAATGCCGAGATCATTGCCTTTCTGAACGAATCCATGGACCATGTCGAAGAAAACGGCGTGGGGCTGGTGATCGGCAACCAGGCCGGCGGCATGCCGGGCGCCTTTTCCGCCGGGGCCGATCTGGTTCAGGTGGGCACCGCGGCCCGTGAGAATCGTCTCGACGAAATCGATGCCATGATCAAATCCCTGCACGCTGTCGTGCAGCGCGCGACGTTCAGCCCCTTTCCGGTGGTGGCCGCTCCCTATGGCCTGGCCCTGGGCGGGGGTTGCGAAGTCTGCCTGGCGGCGGATCGGATCGTGGCCCATGCCGAGCTCTATATGGGCCTGGTGGAGATCGGGGTAGGGCTTCTGCCCGCCGGCGGGGGCTGCAAGAACCTCTGGAAACGGGCGGTCGGCACCATCCCGGCCAACGTCAGCGACGTGGACCTGGCCAAGTACTTCATTCCGACCTTTATGAGCATTGCCACGGCCAAGGTTTCCATGTCGGCGGCCGAAGCCCGGGCCAATGGCTTTCTGGGGCCCCAGGATCGGATCGTGTTCAACCGCGACCTGCTGATCGGCGAGGCCAAGAAGGAAGTGCTGCAAATGGCCGATCAGGGCTACGCCCCACCGATCAAACGTCCGCTCAAGGTTTTGGGGGCGGCCGCGGAGGGCATGGTCAACGGTGAAATCTTCAACATGCAGAGTGCCGGTTTTATTACCGCGCACGACGCCTTCCTGGCCCGGCGCATCGCCACGGTCATCGCCGGCGGAGATGTGCGCACCAACAGCGCCGTCGACGAGGAGGTGATCCTGAACCTGGAACGCGCGGCCTTCGTGGACTTTCTGAAGGAAGAAAAATCCCTGGCCCGGATCGAACACATGCTCAAGACGGGCAAACCGCTTCGCAACTAAACCAAGCTGTCATCCAAGGAGAAATACGATGAGAGATGCCTATATTGTCACTTCCGTCCGCACCCCCGGATGCCGCCGGGTCAAAGGGGCTTTCAAGGATACACGCCCGGAGGACCTGTTGTCCTTTATTTTAGGGGCGGCCGTGGACAAAACCCCCGGCCTGGAGAAGAAAGACGTGGAAGACCTGATGATCGGCTGCTCCTTTCCGGAAGCCGAGCAGGGCCTTAACATCGGCCGCATCGCCGGCCAAATCGCCGGATTCCCCGAGGCGGTCAGCGGGGCCACCATCAACCGCTTCTGCTCTTCCGGGCTCGAGGCCATTGCCCAGGCGTCCCTGCGCGTCATGGCCGGATGGTCCGAGGTCACGATTGGCGGCGGGGTCGAATCCATGACCTACGTGCCCATGGGCGGCAATCTGCCCCGTCCGCATCCCGAATACTCGCGGACGCAGGCCGACCTGTACGCTTCCATGGGGATCACGGCCGAAAACGTGGCCAAGCGCTACGAGGTGTCGCGCGAAGCCCAGGATGAATTCGCCTATCAATCCCAGATGAAGGCGGCCGCAGCCCAGAAGGACGGCCGGTTCACCGAGATCGTTCCCACGCCGGCAGCCCGCTACGTGCTGACGGCCGACGGGACCTATCGCAAGGAAACCTTTCTGCAGGAAGTCGACGACGGTGTGCGGGCCACCACCACCGTCGAGGGCCTGGCCAAGTTGAACCCGGTGTTTGCCGTCAACGGTACGGTCACGGCCGGCAATGCTTCCCAGACCACGGATGGCGCCGCCGCCAGCATAATCGCCAGTGAAGCCGCCCTCCAGCAGCTGGGGCTCAAGCCAATCGCCAAATTGAAATGCTACACCACGGTGGGCTGTAAGGCCGACGAAATGGGCGTCGGCCCGGCCTATGCGATTCCCAAGGTGCTCCAGATGGCCGGTGTGGACATCAAAGATGTCGGGTTGTTTGAAATCAACGAGGCCTTCGCCTCCCAGGCGATCTATTGCATTCGCGAGCTGGGGCTTGAGAACCAGATGGAAAAAATCAATGTTAACGGCGGGGCCATCGCCCTGGGGCACCCCTTGGGGTGCACCGGCGCCAAACTATGCGCCACCCTCCTGCACAACATGCAGGCGCGCGGGGTGAAATATGGTGTGGAATCCATGTGTATCGGCGGTGGCATGGGCGCAGCGGCCCTGTTTGAACTCTGCGAATAATCGTTGGTACGGATACCCGCTCAAAGAAAGGCTGCCTTCGGGCGGCCTTTTTTTATTCGGTAATGAAAAAGCCTGTCCCCAGGGGGGGGCTCAGCTATGATCGACGAGGCTGAGAATGGATCGGCTGTCGATTTCAAGTCTCGGAATCATCGGCGGCCGATGGCGGTTGGTCTTTGACGGTCGCTGCGATCGTGCGGTAGATGGACTGAAAGGCGTCGGGAAAACCGGTCGGCGAAATTCGGCCGGTTTCGATGAATTTGACCACGATTTCCTTAGCGGTGCGCAGAATCTGTTCTTCCACCGATGCCATTCAGGGCTCCTTCAGGTGAGCGTGTCTTGCCATCCCCCTAAATCCTAAAACCAGCCGTCTGTCAAGCGTGAACAACCGCCGCCCCAGGCCCCGCTCCCCTGGCGATCGATGGCCGCAAGGCCGCGCGGCAGGGTTGCCGTGCGAGTCAGCCTTTGAATTTAGAGCCTATCGGGGCTTTACGCCCTCACCGTCATCGCTGATCATGGTACATCAAGATAAATGATTGAATTTTAAGAGGCGACGCTATAGTAATAACGTTTATCCCGCACCCGGGGCACCGAAACATCCAGCGGTATGACCCGAACGGCAGGGTCTTCATGGTCACGGGGATCGGTCAGCCGCCCGCCCGACGGCCGCCAGCGGCAATATCCAAGGACGCAGGATGACAATCAACCCATCGCGACGCAACCCAATTCGATCGGCATTCGTGCTGATCCTGCCGTTTCTGTTGACCGGATGTTTCTTCAATCTGGGCGAACACAAGGATTTCGCGAGTTGGTACTACGGCGAGCCGGGGATGGCCGGCGCGCTTGACGAAGCGCACTGTGATCGTTACGCCGACCGTATTCAGGGGGATCGCCATCGCTACTATCTGCATTTTCGCACGCCGGAAGTACTTCTGCAGCCCCAGGGCGGCGACCACTATCCCGCGCGCTTGACCAGTGAGGGCCGCGAGAGCAACAGCGAACCCGACATTCAAACCTGTGAGCAGGCTCCCAAGGGATGGGAAACCTTTCACTTCAACACGGTGGACGCCGGTTTGGTGGACACCGTCATCCCTTATCGCAGGGACACGGCCGTCAATGAGCGTGAAAGGGGATTTGGCCAGGCAAGTTTGGCCTACGCCGAAGGGCTGACCTACAATACCGGCCTGACCGTTGTGATGAAGGCCCCGATCTACATCGTCCACGACATCCTCAAAACCCTCTACATCCCAGTGGCCAGCACCTACTACCTGCTGAAGCCGGACGAGCCGTCGATGACGCCTGGCGATTCGCCGGTGACGACTGAAACGGTACCGGCGGCACTTTCGCAATTGGATGCGGACCGGCCGGGTGCGAACAGCGAATCGATGACCACGGAACGGGAACCGCCTATCGTTGAGGGAGATACGATACTGTCGGATGAAGCAGAAAGTTCGGTGGTGGTCGACCGTGAGGAAACCGAAGGTGAAGAAGAGGAAATAACGACCTGGCTGGCCGCCGATCAAGACGGCGATACAGCGCCGATCGAAATGCAAGCACCCTCCGTGACGATGTCGGAAGAGGCGCCGGAGTCTTCAATTATGGCAGACCCCGCGACTGAAAAAGTTGATCCTGTTCAGCCCAATGAGGTCCAAGCACCGGCGGTCGTTATGGAACAAACGGACAAGGTTGCCGCCGCGGCCGCGGCGTTGTCGACGGTCGCCCGGATCAAAGCCGGACCGGAACCGGCCGCCGCTCAAACGGACCAGGCGGATTCGCCATCAACCGGCACTGGGCCTGATGAATCCGTATGGCCGCCGCCGGACGGCCCTTCCGCTGAGATTGCCGAGGAGGACCTCCTGGCAGCGGAAGTTGCGATGGATGGGCGCAGTGAAGCCGAAACGCAGGATGCCGATCGCGAACACCCGGGGGAACCCGCGCCGTCCGCGCCGAAGGATGCTTCCGTCCCGCTGGCCAGTGTAACCCCTGCTCAGCAGGCCGTCACTTCGGAAACCACGCCAAAGTCGGAACCGATCGATTGGGTGCGTATCGATAAATATAAATTGCACAAGAAAGTGGCCTTTATTGGCTTTTTTACCCGCTCCGCCGGTGTTGACGAATCGACCAAGGCGTATCTGCGGGATCATCTCTGGCCGGTCTTCAAGGAGCGATGCGAGGATGACCTGACGCTACTGCGTAGTGGGGAAACCGGTTATCCAGCAGCCCTCGATTCCCTCGTGCGGGACCAGTTCGGCCGTTTGAACAGTTTCGAACTGACCACGGTGGCCCGATTTAGTGGTTTGAACGCCATTGTTGCGGCAACCATTATCGATATCCGGGTGGCCAGCGCGATCAGCGGTTTCCTGTGGTACAAATCCCCGGAAGGCCAGCTGCGGCTGACCATTTTGGTGGAAGTCTTCGATGCGGAAACCGGCACCAAGCTTCTCGATCGGACTTATATCCGCGAGGAGGAGGTGGAAGAACTGGAGCCTGGTGCGGATGAGGTGCTGCGCCCCGGAGATCGGCCCGTCCTGGAGGCGGTCCTGCGCAACGTCGCCAAGGACATGGGCGAGCACGTCTGCGATACCTTGGACGACCTGCCCTGGCGGGCCTATGTCTCAGGGATCAACGGGGAACGCATAACCCTGTCCGCCGGTGAAGACGCCGGTCTGGTGCCGGGCAACATCCTGAAGGTCTACAACAGCCAGATCATAGACGGCCTCAACAATCAGCAGTTCTTTCTGACGGGTGAGAAAGTGGGGAAAATTCAGGTCGTCGAAGTCTTTCCGAACCGTTCGGAAGCTCTGCTTATCGAGGGCCAGGAGGTGCGGGACTACAGTGTGGCCATGCCCGAATAGCCGTTAAGCAGGTTTAGATCCCTTTGAAAATCCAATGAAACGGCAGCGTCGGCGCTTTAGCGGGGCAGGGTTTAATATCGCCAACGGCCTGTGAGACCCCCCTTCCCCTCATACGGGCTAATGCTCCGGTTTCCCCAGCTTGCCCGGATGGCGCCCCGCAGGCGGGCCCCATCCGGTGTTTTCCATCAGCGTTTTTTCGTATGCTGAAATTTTTCCCAGGGTTTGATCCAGGCTTTCGAGGCGTTTGATCGATTCGCGGAAAGCACTGCAGCCATGCAGGCCTTTGACAAACCATCCCAGACGGCTGCGCATCATCAGGCAGGCCTGCCGCTCTCCCAGATAACGGACAGAATCCGTGGCGTAGCGACGCATGATGGCCAAGCGCGCCTCGATGCCCGCTGGCCCCCCCGCGCGACCGGCAAGCCGGTCCCGTATTTCGCTGAAAATAAACGGATTGCCGATGGCCGCCCGTCCGATCATGACGCCGTCGCAGCCGGTTTCGGCCAGCATGCGTAGCGCATCGGCGGCCTGGGTCACATCGCCATTGCCGATCACCGGTAGGGCCGCACTTTTTTTAAGCGTCGCAATCAGTGACCAGTCGGCCCGACCGCGAAACCCCTGTGCCGCGCTGCGGGGGTGAATGGTCAGCGCATCCACGCCGCATTCCTGTGCAATTTCAAGGAGGGTTAGGGCCTCACGCCCACTGCGATCCCAACCGCTGCGGATCTTGATCGTCAAGGGGATCGGGATGGCGTCACGCACGGCCCGGAGCAGGGCGGCGGCGCGTCGGGGACGGCGCATCAGGGCGGCACCGGCGCCGGTTTTGATGATTTTTTTCACGGAACAGCCAAAGTTGATGTCCACGATGTCGGCCCCGGCCGATACGGCCATCTGCGCGGCATCGGCCATGATGGCCGGATCCGACCCGAAGATCTGAATGGCCAGGGGCTTTTCTTCCGGCGTGCTGTTCATGAGCTTTCGTGTTTTGGTCGATCCGTAGACGAGTCCGTTGGCGCTGACCATCTCCGAATACACCAGCCCGCACCCGGCCTCCTTGGCCAGCAGCCGCAGCGGCAGGTTGGAAATGCCCGCCAGGGGTGCGAAGACCAGGTTGTTGTCCAGCTTCAGCGTTCCGATCTGCATGGCGATCACACCTCTGGGCCGTGCTTCGTGCGCGTGTTCCGGGGCGCCTGCGGCCGGGCATAGCAAAACAGACAGTCGTGATAACAGGGCTGCCGGTGATAGCTGCCGATATCGATGGATAGATTGCAGCCGCAGCCGGCCTTGACCCGCTGGCCGCGGTCGCGTTTGCGGTTTAAATGGTCTCCGTAGATCTGCGCCAGGCGTTCACCCGGGATGCAGGCCCCATGGTGGATACCGTCGGCCGGCGTCAGATGCGCCATGGTCTGTTTTTCACAGCAGGTGCTCAAACGAATCCCGCGGTCGCCTAAATCCCCGGCCATGCGCTTTAAGTGATGCGCCTTGGCGGCCGTCGAGGGGTCCACGAAATGAATTCCGGCCCGGCGCGCGCGTTGTTGCACTTTGGGATATAGATCCACGAAGCTGGTGATGCACTGCCGGATGCCCGCGCGGGAGGCCGCGGCGGCGATGGTGGTCAGTTCTTCGAGGTTGTCCCTGATCGCCGCGGCCGGTTTTCGGCGGTAGAAACAGACGGGATCGAAGCGCCAGAAAAGAATGTGCGCGCCAAAGCGGGCCGCCAGTTCTTCGAGTTGCCCAAGCCGATCGCTTAAGGGTGGCACATGGGGTTCCAAGTCGGGCGCCGTGGAATTGATGGTGAAATTGAAAAACAGACGATAGCCGCGACGTTCAAGCTTTTCACCGATATTTTGGTCGAGGAACGGTCCGAAATTTTTGGACCACAAAACGATGCTGTGTACCTCGTGGGGCCGGGCAGGGACCTGGCGGCGACGACGGTTATAGGGGTTTTCGACCTCGAAGGCTCCCCTGTCGATACCCGCCATGAACCAGTCCAGATAAAAGGCGGGAATATCCGTTCGGCGGGAGGCCGAAAGGATCGCCGGGTATGGCGGGCGGGGCAGGGCCATGATGATCGTTTTAAATTACGATGGAATCGGCGGACCGTTCGGTCTTTATTGCTTTTTCAGATCGGCCAGCGAGATGACCTTTCCACGGTTGTCTCCGGGTGGAGCCTCCAACGTGGGTTCTTTGTCTTCGTCCCGCGCATCGTCGGGATCGGCCGGCGCCTCGACTTTTTCCAGACGCATGCGTTTACCGTTCATGGTGAATTCCTGCCCGTTGATGTAGACATCACGCAGGATCCAGGTGACGGTCTGCACCGGTACCTGCAGCATCAGCAGCTCGATGTGATACCAGTCCGGCTTGACGTCCGGTGTGATCGATTCGATCCGGGCAAACACCAGCGGGGTATCTTCGTAGTGGATCAGGACCAGATCGTTTTCAACCGCCATGTCAGCCACCCTTCCGTTGCCGTGTTAAACCAACCCTGAAAGGCCTTTAAAACCTCAGTTTGTCGCAAAAAGCAAGGCCTGTCGACCCAATGAATCGACAAGCCGGACCCCTTGCCCGGTTCATTGCCCTATGGAGGCCCTGATTCGTAGGCAGTTTGGTTTACAGTCCGCTGTATTGTGATATAAAGATCATATGATTGCATGTCATCAGCGCATGACGGCCGACGCTCATTGGATATCACGCGCAGTCGGCCGTTTACCGTTATCATTCGGGAGAAGATCTATATGAAAACCAAGGTGTTGAAACTGATCGTCATATGCATGTTGGCCGGATTGTGCGCCGGGCTGACCCTCACGACGGCGTACGCGCAGAACGCGGCCGATCAGGCCCCCCAATTGTTGATCAAGATACGCGATATCAATCAATTGATGAGTGATATCGAAAAGCTGACGCCGCCGGACCAGGGTCCGGCCGCCTCCCAACAGATCGCCATGTTGCGGGGCATGCTCCAGGGCACCGACTGGATCGATCCCGGTCGTTCTATCGTGGCCGGGATGGTCACGGGCGGTCCGGAAACCCGCTGGATCGTGATGATCCCTTTTCTGACGGCCAACCCCAATTTTCAGATGGCTTACGGGGCGATTGCCGGTGAAGACTACTATATGACCGCCTTTCCCCCGCAGCCCGGTTTTGTTTTAGGCCCGGGGGTCAAAGAGATCCTGCTCAACGCTTCCGCGGCCGCTACGGCCAGCGACCTGGTGGTGGAGGCGGCCGCCAGCGAGTTTCTGACCGTGGCCGGTCCTAAATTCGCTGCCGCGATTCAAAATAGGGCGGCTTCGCAAGCGGCGTCGGGCGGCCAGACGGTGATGAACGCCCAGGAAACCCAGGCCATGCTGGACAATTTTCTGGCGACCTTCAAGCAGGTGAAAACCCTACGGCTGGGCTTGGATCTGTCCGACACCTTTTTTACCCTGCAGTTGGATATCGATGCCCTTCCCGATACCTTCCTGGCAGGCCTTCTCACGGATCAGGGTGACAACACGCGGCTGGCCGGCTATCAGACCGAATCGCCTTTCCGGTTCCGGACCCGGTCCTATAATGTCTCCGGCATGATGCAATTGATGGGCTCCGGACTGGGTCAGGTTTATCGTCAAATGGGACTCGACTTCGAGGAACTGGCGGAAATGACCAAAAGTTTCACCGGCGAGATGGCCGGTGGGATGCAACTGGCGCCGAGCGGGACGGTCTATGAAATGGTCTACGTGTTTCAGCCGGGCGTCGATGGTCGAGCCTTTATCGCCGATGTTTATCTGCCCTGGTTCGAGCGCTATAACCGGCAGATGGCGGCTTTCGTGGCGCAACAATCCGGTCAGCCGCTTGCAACCATCTATGAGCGGACCGCGGACAGTACCGTGGCCGGAACCAAAGTGATCGGCGTCAAAACCAACTTCGCGGCCATGGTGCCGCCTGGGGCGGAAAACACCCCTTTGTTGACCGACGGCCAGCAGATTTTCGAAACGCGGTTGGCGGCTGTTGGCGACCTCATGCTGATCACCTCCGATGACGCCCGCATGGAAAAACTGGTCGCCACCGTGCGTGGACTTCAAGACGCCCCGGCCCAGGGTCCCATGGCGCGCTTCGATATGGATTTGGGGACCTTTATGGCGGATTTGCGAAATATGATGCCGCCCGGCACCGCCCCGCCAACCTGGCCGAACGATCTCGGGCGCGTGACGATGCAGGCCGAGATGCACAATGGCAACCTGGCCACCCGCACGCGCTTTAATATCGACGATCTGAGCAAGTTGTCGGCGGTTTTCAGCGCCATGGCCGCGCAGCAGACCGGCACGACGCCTGCCGCCACCGCGGAAGCCGCCGTCACGTCACCACCGGCCGCGGCCGACACTCCCACGCCCCAGGAACAGCCGGCCTACTGGTATGATCAGGGTGGGCTCCAATCGGCCTACGGGGCCTACACGGCCGCCACCCGCAGTTACCGCAAAGCGGTCGAACTGGCACCGCGTTATGCGGATGCGCATTTCCAGCTTGGTGTTGCCTATGGTGAGTTGCGGCAGTTCGAGGCGGCCATCCAGGCCATGACCCGGGCCATCGATCTGGAAGCTGGCCAAGGGGCCTATTACTACGGGCGCGGGCGGGTATACCTG
Source organism: Desulfobacterales bacterium (assembly GCA_030065585.1). Taxonomy (GTDB): domain Bacteria; phylum Desulfobacterota; class Desulfobacteria; order Desulfobacterales; family UBA5852; genus JABZFP01. Next base: position 15,337 of record JASJED010000015.1, read on the forward strand.
CTGGCCGACGAAGAGGAACAGGCCATGCGGGATTTTATGGAAGCCGGCTTCCGGGGCCATCCCGATGCCCTGGCCTATCTCAAAGATGCGGGGGTCGTCCTGGAGTAGTGATGGCGGTGGCTATCCAGGGGGCCTTCCGCGGCTTTGCAGTTAGATAGCCCGCCACCCGCAAGGGGGTGAGCCAGTCGCGGACCTTGGGCGACCACATCAGACGGCCCAGATAAACCGGTTCGGGATTGGCGGTATGATACCCGATCCGCACGGGCGCGGCGACGAAAGCGGCCAAGGGGGTGCCCAGGGGAATTATTTTCCATTGGCGGGCCGCCTTTTCGATCTCGGCGGCCAACCACCGGCGTGCGGCCACCGGTGTTGTACCGGTGCGACGGGCGCGGTCGGCCACAATGCGGTGCACCAACCCGCCTTCCTCGAATTCCAACGCGGCGGCACGAATGCCCACCGGCGGCAGGACCGCCATCCAGTTGAGCGGGTTGTCGAGTGCCCGCAAAATCCCATGGACATCCAAGTTTTCGACGGCCAGGGCGATTCTCAGAATACCGGCCTGCCGCACCTGCAGTTCGAGATGCCCGCGCCAGGATCGTTTTCGTGCCGCATCCCGGACCAACTGGACGTGCATATCGACATCGAGGACCGCCATCTCGAGCCGCTTGAGGAGATGCGCAACCGGAGCGACGGTCGGATGGTGGCGTGGAAGGCGCGCCGCGTAAAGGGAGACGTTCAGATGATCCGGCAGGATCTCTCCCGCCTCGAAGCGTTTCAAATGGACACGGCGTATGGGAATCGGCGCGGCGCCACGCTGCGGCACCAACCGTACCTGGTGGAGTTCGATCCCCAACGGTCGCCAGTGAACCGCCATGTCGGCGAAGTCGATCGCGGCAATATCCGGGATGGCCTGGGCGGTCGCCTGCAACTGCCGCTCGACCCGATGACGCAGATAGCCTCGCAGGCCGAGATAGATTCCCGCGGCCAGGATGACCGCGGCCATCAGGAGGCCCACGCGGCGGGGCCAGCTCACCGGAGGCCGCCTTGGAGGGGTAATTGCAACTGCGGGTTGCGGGCCGTCGGGTGGCGGTGGAAAGCGTTTTCGGGGGTGAAGTTCATGACCCCCCCGCGGCGGACGCGGCCCTCTCCCGAATGACGGCTTCGGAAGTGCGTCCGTCCACATGGATATTCAGAGGGGCGGCAAGGCGGATATGGCGCAGGAAGTCCGTGCGGGCCAGGTCGGGCTGGCGTTCGAACCACGCCCAGCGCAGATGGCCGTGTTCGGGATTCTGAAGGGTCAGATAGACGATGCCCAGGGATGTCAGGTTTTGAAAAAAATGCGATCCCTGGGAAGGATCGGCCTGGATTCGCGGGTGACCCGTCTCGACGATGGCCGCCACCTGGGAGATGTCATTCCAGGCGACCGGTATGCCCAGCCAGTGATCGGCCGATCCCCACCGGCCGGGGCCGATCAGAAGATAGCGGCGCCCTGCCTGCCGCAGTTCGGCGTTGAGCCGGCCGATCTCCACGGCCATTTCAGCCGTGCGCGCCGGATCGAAACGCTCCGGGTCCACCAGGACGATATCGGCCACGTCGGTATAACGCCCATTGCCCAGGGCCTGGCGCGAGAAGCACAACGCCGCCTGCTTGTCCGACACCGTGAGCGCCGCCGCGGTCTGCTGCTCGAACTGGGGCATGGGGCGGATCTGCAGAAGGTGAAAGGACGCCTCGTCATCCTGATTGCGGGGCAGCTGCACCGCAAATTCGATTTCCACCGGCCCGCCCATCCCCTGACGGCCGATTTTCAGCAGGTCGATAATGATGGCGGCCAGCGGAAACGTGTTGTGCTTGAGGATTGGCGCAAACGTCAGGATGGGATATCCGCCGCGCGTGGGCGCCGCGTCGCGGATACGATTTTCTTCGGCGATAAAGGTGCTGCTGATCGCCTGGATGAGGGGATGGTCCGGCCAGTCGTCGATGTCCAGTTGGGCCAGCAATCCGGAGGTGTCGGCATCGACCCGCCGCCGGCCGGTTTTGAGGTCGAGGGCCATGAAGTGGCGCTGAGCGTTTTGGAGAATGTCGTCCACGGTGGAAAATTGCGGCAGGTGCTGGGGGTGATGTGGGCTGAAACGCAGGGCACCGATCTTGGCGTCATCCGGCGCCCCCAGCCCGGCGGCGATCAGGGCGATGCCGTCTTCGGCCTTCATCGGGGCCACGGGATAGAAATTGAAGGAAAACGCCTGCCCGGAAATATCGGGGCAGAAGAAACCCTGTGTTTCCGCACCGGTCAGCTCCTGGACCAGTACGGCCATCTTCTCCTGTTCGATCCGATAACCCGTGCTGCGCGCATAACGCCGGACTTTTTCACGGAAGGTGGAAGCATACACTTGTTTGATGGCCCACTCAAACTGTCGGCGGCGCACGTTATGATCGGGGTGGCCGTTGGGCAACAGATAGGTTTCATACAACCCGGTAAAGGGCTGGTGCTGAGCGTCTTCCAGGAGGCTTGACGACCTTACGGCCAGTGGGTAGTCGGCGTGGCTCAGAAACAGATCGATGGCCTGCTGGAGGACTGGCGGCAGGTGGCCTTCCTGGAAGACACGCTGGATATGCGCATCGGTCTTTTCGCAGGAGGCGATGTCGCGCAGTCCGTTGGCCTCGATAAAGGCGTCGAAGTTGTCCGTGGCGATGACGAGTGTTCGGGGCACGCGCACCTGGATGCCGGCATAGGCTTCGGGCTCGCCGGGGCTTGTTTTGAGTCGACTGGCCATGAACGCCAGGCCGCGGGCTTTGCCGCCCAGTGAGCCGTTGCCGATTTTAACGAAGTCGGCTTCCGGGTCGAAGTGCGCCGAATCGTAATCGGTCACCACGCCGCGTTGCCGGACGCGCCGCCGCTCCCGCAGACATTCCACGAGATAGTCGCGCAGTCCGCTCAGGTCTTCGAAATCGGACACCTTGACGGGGCGCAAACGATAGGCCAGCAGGATTTCCGAGCGGGCCATCAGCCAACCGGAGAAGTGATTGCGCACCCCATGATAGCGAATGGAGGCCTCGGGGATATCCGGCAGCACGGTTTCCAGCTGGCGCAAATTGGCTGCCCGCCCGACCTCGCGACCGTCCGGCAGACGGAAGACAAAATCGCCGAAGCCCAGATGCTCCTGAAAAAAAAGCCGGATGTCTTCGTGCAATACCGGGGAATTCTTGTTGAGAAAAACGGCCGGAATCATCAGGGCCCGTTCCCGATTGGATTCTTCCGAACTCATATTGAGCAGCGGAATGTCGGGCGACTCCGCTTTGACGGTCTGCAGCAGCCGGTAGCCGGCATCCGGGTCCACGCGCCCTTCGCACTTATAGCGCACGTCCGATATAATCCCCATCAGATAGGGCCGAAACTGGCGGTAGAGTGCCAGGGCGTCTTCGTAAGTGTCCGCCATCAAGATTTTAGGACGGGCGCGCATGCGGAAAAAGCGGTGTTCCTCGTTGAGGGATTCCTCCATCACGGCCTGGGTCTGGCTGACGATGGCCTTGTAGAGCAGGGGCAGCAAGGAGGAGACGTAAAACGGCGAGTCCTCGACCATGATCAGGACCCGCACCCGGGCCCGCCGGGTGTCGAAGGCCACGTTGAGGCGGTCTTCCACCGATTTGATGATGGCCAGGAGGAGATCCGCATTGCCGCTCCAGATGAAAACCCGATCGATGTTGCGTTTGTCGAAACACAGGGGGTCGAGCGCCAGCCAGTTGGGATTGGGGGTCAGCAGGAAAACGGGAAGATCGGGATGATGCTCTTTGATCCGGCGCCCCAGACGATGGGCGGGCATATCGCCCAGGCGGGGCATCGTGATCACCATGTCGAACGCTTTGAGGTCCAGTTCCACCAGCGCTTCGCGGGCCGAGGATACCCAGGTCAGATGGGGCGGGCGTGAAAGATTTAGGCCGCGGTATTCCTGGATGATGCGTTGGGCCAGGCGGCCCTCCTCCTCCATGATATAGGCTTCGTAAGGGCTGGACACCAGGAGGATCTGGTTGACCTTGCGGGCCATGAGCTCATGGAAGACCTTGAACGACAGATCGAAGACTTCCGAGCGATTGGTGAATTGATACCGCGTTGGATTTAGGGGGCCATGCTTTGTCGGCATCTTGCCACCGGCTTCGGTATGAATCAGCAATGCATTGCGGACATCGGTTATCGGCAGTTTATACTCGATAACCCGCAAACTGACAAGCACGCAGGTGGTACCGACCGGCCGCGGCGTTTGACGCCCGTCAAGGGACCTGCTAAGGCTTTCAGCCTTGACAGCCGTGCCAAAAGCTCGCTATCGGCCTTAAGCAGACCCCTAGCTACGGCGGTGTTCGTCCCGTACGCCGCACCCTCGAAATTCAAAAGCCGTGCCGCGAAACTTTTCGCAACCATCGGTATTGACATCCGAACGCCGGGCGTCTCAAATTCCCGCAAGGAAAGGATCATTGGATGAAAATCGCACTGGCCCAGATCAATCCCACCGTTGGCGATTTCAGCGGCAATGCCGCCAAAATGGTTAATTTCGCCGCCCAGGCCCGCAAGGCGGGCTGCGATCTGGTGGTTTTCCCCGAGTTGGCCACCTGCGGCTATCCACCCGGCGACCTGCTGGAGCGCCCGGACTTTGTCGACGCCAACCTCGACTGCCTGAACGCGCTGGTCGACACCATCGGCGATATCGGGGTGGTGGTGGGTTACGTTGACCGCAATCCGCACAATGCCGGCAAGCGCCTTTTCAATGCCTTGGCTCTTTTCGAGGGGGGCCGGATTCGGTTTCGGGCCTTCAAGCGTTTGCTGCCGACTTACGACGTTTTCGACGAGCAGCGCCATTTCGAGCCCGGGCAGGCTTGTGAGCTCTACACCTACCAGGGCGTTCGCCTGGCCCTGACGATCTGCGAGGATGCCTGGAACGATCCAGACATTTTTGCGTCACGCATCTATGCCGACGACCCGGTCGAACGCCTGGCGGCCCAGGGCGCGGATGTCCTGATCAACATTTCCGCCTCCCCCTTTCATATCGGCAAACGGGATTTCCGTCTGGCGATGCTGGCCCGACTGGCCCGCAAATACGCCCTGCCGGTGGTGCACGTCAACCAGGTGGGGGGCAACGACAGCCTGGTTTTTGACGGTACCAGCGCCGGGTTCGATGCCACGGGGGGCTTAGTCGCCCGGGCGCGGGATTTCGAAGAGGATCTGGTGGTGATGGACCTGCGCGCCCCGACGGCGGCACCCGAAGCACAGCGGATTCACCCTGTGGCTCCGTCGGATCCGGATGCCGTCCTGGCCGCCCTGGTGACCGGCACGCGCGATTACGTGCACAAGTGCGGCTTCAAGCAGGCCGTGATCGGCCTTAGCGGGGGGATTGATTCGGCCCTCACGGCCGCGGTCGCCGCCCGGGCCCTGGGATCGGCCAACGTTGCCACGGTTTTCATGCCGTCGGCGTATACCTCCGCCGACAACTACGAGGATACCGCGCAGTTGGCCCGCAACCTCGGGGTGGCCTATCGTACGATGCCGATCGACACGATTCTGGCGGCTTTCCTGGAGCACCTCGCCCCTGATTTCGATCCGGCCGCCCCCGGCATCACCGAGCAGAATATTCAGGCCCGTATCCGGGGCTCGCTGCTCATGGGTCTTTCCAACCGCTCCGGCGCCCTCGTGCTTTCCACCGGCAACAAGTCCGAACTGGCGGTCGGGTATTGTACGCTTTACGGCGATATGAACGGCGGGCTCGCCGTGATTTCCGACGTGCCCAAAACCCTGGTCTACGAGGTGGCCGCCCGCTTCAACACCGAACAGGAGGTCATCCCCCGCCGCATCCTCGAAAAAGCGCCGTCGGCGGAATTGAAGCCCGACCAGGAAGATCAGGACGATTTGCCGGATTACGCTGTTTTGGACGCCGTTCTGAAGGGCATGGTGGAAGAATTCAAAAGCGCGGAGGCCCTCATCGCGGAGGGCCACGATCCGCAAACCGTGCGGGACATCTTTCGGCGCGTGGCGTTGAACGAGTACAAACGCCATCAGGCCGCCCCCGGGATCAAGGTGACCTCCAAGGCCTTCGGCTCGGGGCGTCGGTATCCGATTGCGAAGCGCTACCGCCCGCCTTCCCAAGACCATCCTTGACGGTCTCGTAAAAAGTCCGATATCTGCGTTACGCTTCATGCCTCGTCATGGCAGCGTACCGTAAGTACGCTTCATTCCTCGGGCATCTGCTGCCGCATCTCGAACTTTTTACGAAACCGTCCGCAATATGACTTTTTACAAGTCCATCATCCTTGAGCAAAGCGGAAATCGATTCGCCGGAAATGGTGTTTGCTGGGTTGGGGACCGGTGGTCGACCGCGGCCCGCCGAGGGCCGGCCGGGCGGCTCAAGCCTTTCTCGGCGCGCGGTAGCGGCTGCCCTGGCGGGTCTGCCGGGCTTCAAAGCGATTATGGATCATCTCGATGGTTTGTTTCTTCTGCAGCGCCCAGGCCGGGGCGATGAGCTCGCGGGGGTGGGGATCGCCGGTAATGCGCTGGATGACCATTTCCGGCGGCAGGCGCTCGATGACGTCGCAGACGAGCTCCGCGTAGGCCGCCTGCGTCAAACAACGGTAGCCGCCCTGGCGGTAGGTGTCGGCCAGGGGGGTGCCCTTGATGACATAGAGCAGGTGCAGCTTGATGCCGTCCAGGCCCAGATCGGCGATCAGGCGTGCGGTGGCCAGCATGTCGCGGCGTGATTCTCCCGGAAGCCCCAGGATGACGTGGGCGCAGATGGCGATGCCCCGGTGGCGCGTGCGTTCGACCGCATCGACAAAACAGCGCACGTCGTGACCCCGGCGGATGGCGCTAAGGGTTCGGTCATGGGCCGACTGCAGACCGTATTCGACCCACACGAGGTGTGTTCGGGCATATCGTTCCAGCAATGCCAGGATCTCGTCGTCGACACAGTCCGGCCGCGTGCCGATGGACAATCCCACGATATCCGCGACGCTCAGCGCTTCGTCGTAGGCGCGCTTCAAAACCGCCGGCGGGGCGTAGGTATTGGAATAGGATTGGAAATAGGCCATGAATTTGCGGGCCTTGAACCGGCGGGTCACCGGTGCTTTGCTGCGTTCGAGCTGCGCCCGGATCGAAAAACCCCGGGCAAAGAGGCCGGTGCCGGAACCCCGGGGGTTGCAATAGATACAGCCCCCACGGGCGATGCGGCCGTCGCGGTTGGGACAGTCGAAGCCGGCATCTACCGTGAGTTTGTGGACCCGCTGGCCGAATTTGGCCCGGAAATAGGTATTGAGGTCGTAATAATATTGTCCCACCGGTGACGATCCTTTCCTTGACCTTGCCCGAACGGCGATTATATATAGCCAAATTCCGGATTTTGGAAGTCAAACCGAACGGTTACCATCATGGCGTGCTATTCCCGAAAATTCGACATCATTGTGGTCGGTGCCGGACATGCCGGCTGCGAAGCGGCCTTGGCCGCGGCGCGCATGGGCTCTAGGGTGCTGCTGGTGGTGATCGACCTGGACAAGGTGGCGGCCATGCCCTGCTCCCCCTCCATCGGCGGAATGGCCAAAGGCCAGCTCGTCAGGGAGATCGACGCCCTGGGGGGCATGATGGCCCGCGTGACCGATCAGACCGCCATCCAGTACCGCACCCTCAATACCAAAAAGGGTCCCGCCGTCCATTCCACGCGAACCCAGAACGACAAGGCCCGCTATCACAGCGTCATGAAGCAGATTATCGAGCAGACGCCCAATATCGAGCTCAAACAGGCCTTGATCGAACAACTGGTGGTGGAGAACGACCGTGTCGTCGGGGTGGTGGACCAGACCGGATTCGGTTACCAGGCCGGTGCGGTGATCCTGGCCACCGGCACCTTCATGGGCGGATTGATGCACATTGGTCACAGCGCATTCCAAGCCGGGCGCGCCGGAGAATTTGCAAGCTATGCCCTTCCGGAACAGCTGCGCGCGCTGGGTTTTAAAACGGGCCGCATGAAAACCGGTACCCCCCCGCGCCTGCGGCGCGGGTCCATTGATTTCTCCCGCTTTGCCGTCCAGGCGCAGCAGACCAGTTGCCGGCCGTTCTCGCATTTCCCGCAAGCCCGTTCGATGCCGCAGCTGCCCAGTTATATCGGCCACACCTCCCCCCGGGCCCATGCGATCATGCGGCGCAATCTGGCGCAATCGGCGTTATACGGCGGCAAGATCAAGGGAACGCCGGCGCGTTACTGCCCCTCCTTTGAAGACAAGATTGTCCGTTTCCCGGATCGGGAACGGCATCAGATCATCCTGGAGCCCGAAGGCGTGGAAACGGAAGAAATTTACGCCAGCGGTCTGGGCAACAGCCTGCCGATGGCGCTTCAGCTTCAATTCGTGCAGGCCGTGGATGGACTGGAGGAGGCCGAAATCATGCGCCCGGCGTATGCCATCGAATACGACTACGTCGATCCGATTCAACTCAAATCCACCCTGGAGACCAAGCGCATCGGCGGTTTGTACCTGGCCGGGCAGATCAATGGGACCTCCGGCTACGAGGAAGCCGCGGCCCAGGGGCTTTGGGCCGGGATCAACGCGGCCTGCCGCATCCAGCAGCGTCCCGCCTTTGTGCTCCAGCGCTCCCAGGCCTACATGGCCGTGCTGGTGGATGATCTCGTCACCCGGGGGACCCGCGAGCCCTACCGCATGTTTACCTCACGGGCCGAATACCGGCTCATCTTGCGTGAAGACAATGCCGACCTGCGCCTCATGGAGATTGGCCATGAACTGGGCTTGATCGACCGCGACACGATCAACGACCTGCGCGAGCGGCGGCGACAGATTGCCGCTGAAATCGAACGCCTGCAAGGGGTGATCATCAAGCCTGCGGTGGAGGTCAACGCCTATCTCGATCAACAGGGCACGGCCGCCCTGGATCAGGGTGTACGGATGGATCAATTGCTCAAGCGCTCCGAGTTGGGATACGACGCCGTGCGTCAGCTGGCACCGCCGCCGGCGGCCCTGCACCCGGAGGCCGAACGCCAGGTTGAAATCGAGATCAAATACGAAGGCTATATTCAGCGGCAGAAACGCGAAGCCGCCCAACTTCAGGACCTGGAAAATGTGTTGATTCCCGAAACCATGGATTTCATGGGCGTACACGGTCTCTCCAACGAATTAAAAGAGAAGCTGGCCGCCGTGCGGCCCGCCACGCTGGCCCAGGCGGCCCGCATTTCCGGTATGACCCCGGCCGCGCTGTCGATCCTGATGATCCTTCTCAAAGCGGCCCGCTGAAGCGGCGCGTCCCCAACCCCGCCCGCGCCGCCGACCTTGGCATCCCCGGGACAAAGCCCGGAGGCCTTCCCCAGCGGGGGGCCCAATTGCCGTGTGGTATCCATTGACATCATCGTATTTTCAATTTATTTTAGGTATTTACAATTGGTAATCTTCTTTGGCCATTTAAAAATGCGGTCATCGGAAGGCGCCGGGTTTTAAAGGCCGTCAACAAAGGAAAAGGGTCTATGGCAGGTGTGGACTACTACAAAATTCTGGGCGTCGATCGCCAGGCTTCGGATACGGAGATCAAGAAGGCCTATCGCCGTTTGGCGATGAAGTTTCATCCGGATCACACCAAGGGTGACAAAGCCGCCGAGGAGAAATTCAAACGGATTAGTGAAGCCTATGCGGTGCTGAGCGACAAAGACAAACGTCGGCAGTATGATCAGTTTGGTGCCGAAGGCTTTCGGCAGCAGTATTCCCAGGAAGATATCTTTCGCAATTTTGATTTCGCCAGTATCTTCCGCGAATTTGGTTTCGGGATGGGGGCGGAACCCGGCCGCCCGGGCGGCATGCGCTTTTCTTTCGGAGGCGATGCGCCCTTTGGGTTTGGTACCAGTGCCCAGCAGAGTTCCCGCGGATCGGATCTGGAATATGAATTGGGGCTGACCTTGCAGGAAGTTGCCGCAGGCACATCGAAGACCCTCGATTTCCAACACAAGGGCCATTCCGAACGCCTGACCGTCAAGATTCCTCCGGGGATGATCAGCGGCAAAAAAATCCGCTTGTCCGGCAAAGGGGCGCCCGGTCCCTATGGCGGCCGGGCCGGGGATCTTTACATCCGCTCGCGGCTGCTGCCCGATCCGGTGTTCACCGTGGAAAACTATGATCTCGTGGTTCATCGGGAGATCAAATTGAGTGCCGCCTTGCTGGGAACCACGCTGGCCGTTCCAACGCTTAGCGGCAAATCATTGCATGTCAAAATCCCACCCGGCACCCGGCACGGTACTAAAATGCGGCTTAGCCGACAGGGCTTACCGCACATGAAGAAGTCGGCCCAAGGAGATCTTTTCCTCATCGTGCAGATCGCAATTCCCAAAGATCTTACCCCGGAGCAGCTTTCCCTGGTTAAAAAAATGGCAGAGGCCGGCCTGTAAACGATCAAATGCGTTGACAACCCATAGATATTTTTATAGCTTATCAGAAGTAACCATGTATTTTTAATGCAAAAAAATTGGGTCGCGGCCGGGAGACAAAGTGCGCGTCCCCTTTGATTTTGGATGCATGCATAAAAAGAACAAACCGACAAGGCGGCGTGCCATCGATTAGATGATCGACGGTATCGAAAGCGGTATCCACAGACAGCCCGGAGAATGCGGTGCGGTGATGGATGCATCGGTCTTTTTACTTCCATCGCCGTGGAATTCAGACAGACCGGCGTCCGGCCGTTGCGGTCCGGATAACATTGACACACGACTGACCTGAACCATGTCTGAATTCATTCCGGTACTCACCCAGAAAGAGATCGCGAAACGGGTTGTGGAAGTCGCCGATGCCATATCAACCGACTACAGGGACCGCGATTTGATTCTCATCGGCATTCTTAAAGGCGCTTTCGTATTTCTAGCCGATTTGATCCGTCACATCTCCATACCGGTCAAAGTCGATTTTATGTGCGCCTCCAGTTACGGACGCAGTACGTCTTCATCCGGTCGGGTCAAGATCATCAAAGACGTTGATCTGGATCTGAAGAACAAGGATGTGGTGATTGTCGAAGATATCGTGGATACCGGTATCACCCTGACGCATTTGGTGGCGCATTTAAAGTCTTCCGGCGCGGCCTCGGTGCGAATCTGTGCGCTGATCGACAAACAGGAGCGGCGCCAGACGGAAATCGTCGCCGATTACGTCTGCCATTCGGTGGAAAAAGGGTTTCTCGTGGGCTATGGGCTGGACTATGCTGAATTTCATCGTAATCTGCCGGAAGTCTATCATTTGAAATTATAACCTTTGGGGTGTGTCATGATTCTTACCTGCAATAACTGCAGTACCAGTTTTCGACTGGAACAACGCTTACTGAAGTCCGATGGATCGAAAGTCCGGTGCTCGCGATGCAAACATATATGGCGGGCCTACCCGCCCGAAACCGGGGCGGACGAACCCGAGGCTCCGATGGACCGTGAGGCGCCGTCGGACAAAAGTGCGATGGCCGTCGGGGCCCTCGCGGCCGGCGCCGCTGTGACCGCCGCCCTGAGCGCCGACGAGCAGACTTCCGCTGAAGCACCAGCGTCGCCCCCCGACGATCAGGCCGGCCCCCCTGAGTTAAAGCTGGGTTTCGACGATCCACAGGCCGCGGAGCCGGTGCCGGGCGCTGCGGAAAATGACTTGATCCCCGATGAGGTTAATATGGACGAGCTCGATCTTCTGTTCGAAGACGAACCGGTTCCATCGGGGCCCGCCACCGAAGACGACTTCAAGACCGAAGAACTGAATCTGGCCGATCTGGAAAAAATGCTCGAAAGCGAGACGAGCGAAATACCGTCTGCCGAGCCCCCCCCCGCCGCTCCGGTCGCGGAAGGCCTGGATGCCGATCCGGCCGAGACGGATGAAAGCATTATCGAAGATCTCGATCTCGATATGGACAATCTCGAAGATTTGCTGGAGGAGGACTCGGATCTGGGCGGCGGTATCGCGTCGCCGCCCGCGGCGGATACCCCCGGTGGCGAGATCAAATTGGATCTGGCGAGTGAGTTGGACGATCTTCTGGCGGATGACTCCCTGGATCCCGGGGTCGAAGAAACGGAAGAGATCGATTTGCCCGAAATGGATGGCCCCCTCGAAGATGAGGCGGACGCCCAACCCGCCGCTGTTGAGGCCGATGATGGCGACATGAATCTCGAGCTGGCGCCCGGGCTTGACAGCCTTTTCGATGAAGTCGAAGACAAAGACGTGCCCCTGGAGGAAACCGAAGATCTGGATTTGACGGCCCTGGAAGATGAATTGGGTATGCGGGATCAAGCGGCGGTGGAGGCCGACGAAGCGGTTGGCGCCCCCGATCCTGAGCCCGCGGTCGAGGATGATGAGCTGGAAATGACGCTTTCGCTGGACGACGAAGGCGAGGTGCCCGATATGCCCGGCGACGGGGAGGCAACGCTTGATCTGGGGGACTTGGAAGATGTCCTGACGGGAGACGATGCGGACGCGTCCAAGTTGTCCCCGGGTGAAGAACAACCGGAGTTGGTGCTGGAGCTTGATGGCAGTCCCGATGAGCCCGCCGGTTTGGAAGACATGAACCTGGCGTTAGACGACCTTGATCTTGAATCGGCAGGTCAACCACAGGATAGCGACATCAGCGACATCGAGGAGACCCGTGAACTCGATCTGGAAGACCTCGAGGGACTGCTGGGTGATGGTGAGGCCCCATCGGCGGAAGCCTCACCGCCGGAAGTCGAAGACCTCGAGTTGGACTTGGATTTCGACGAAGCGCCGGTCGATGACGATGACGCCCTGGATGACGCGACCCGCGAGCTGAATCTGGATGATATCGAGAAAATCCTGGAGTCCCAGGATAGCGACGCCGCCGCCCCGGCGACGAAAGCGGCGGCGGACGCTGAGCTGGATTTGGATCTGGACCTTGGTGATGGTGCCGAAGATGCCCCCACGCCCGATGCACCGCCGGTGGAAACGGAGGGCGCCGCCCCAGACAGCGATTCGCTGGATTTGACCGAGCTGGAAAAAATGCTGGACGTCGAGGATACCACCGATTCACCAGCGCTGCCGGCCGACGAAGAGGTGGACGACCTGGACCTGGACTTTGATCTGCAGCCCGCTACCGATGAAGGCGCTGAACTCGATTTGGAGTTCGACATGCTCGAGGATGATGCCGAGGAGCCTTCCGCCCTGTTCGATACCTCCGAATCGGAAGATCTCGGGCTTGAACTGGATGTCGAGGCGGCACCGGAACCGCAAAAAGCCGAACCCAAAGAAGATCTCGACTTCGAACTTATGGAGGAAGACAAAGGGGAAGATCTTGATCTGGATATCCTGGACGAGGGTTCGGAAGATTTTGAGCTGGACATCGTCGAAGATCAAGGCGAAGATCTTGATTTAGACCTGCTGGGCGAGGAGACCGCCGCCGAGACCACCACCGAACCGATCGCCGCGGCTGCGGTCGCTGCGGCCGGTGCGACCGGCGCGGCGGCATCGCGCGATTTGACGCAGGAACTCATGGATGAAATGGCGGCCGCGGACACCCAAACCATGGAGGTCCCGCCGGCCGACAGCAAACCCATCAAACCCCCGCCGGTACCCAAAAAGCGTAAATCGAGCAAATCCCTGGTGCTCGTTCTGATCCTGGTCCTTCTAGGGGGCGGAGGATACTTTGCCTACACCCAAACCGGTTTCGATCCGTCTAAATTAAATTTATCGATTTTACGCGAAATCCCCTTTGTGGGCCAGTGGCTGGGCGGGCCGAAGGCGCCCGAGGCCGTTGTGCCGATCGAATCGACCCTCAAGGGCAACTGGATCCAGAATCAAACCGACGGCCGTCTCTACATCATCCAGGGCCGCGTTAAAAACGAGTATTCACAACCGCGCAGCTTCATTCGGGTCACCGGGCGGATTTTCGCCGATGGGCGTCAGTTCAAACGGGCGGCGCAGGCCTATTGCGGCAACATGCCGAGCCA
>JASJED010000111.1 GCA_030065585.1 Desulfobacterales bacterium
ATGCGCTTGAGCTTGGCTTTGACCGGTTTGCGTGCTTTGGGATCGACGATGTAGCTCAGCACCTCGTGGGGCGTAAGAGGCGGGCAGTAAGCCTCGCTATAGGATTGAATGATCCCGGTGGCCGCGATGATACGCATCAGCCCCCGGGCATTGAATTCCTTGAGCAGGCGCTGCATGAGTTTCTTCTGCCGGCGGGTCACCTGTTTGAGCTTGCGGACCCTTTTGCGGTCGACTGCCTGGCGCCGGCTGCGGCGCACCATCTGCTCGGTGCGCTGGAAGTTGAACAGGGCGTCCACATTGCCCTCGTGCTTGATCCAGTCCGCCAGTGCCGGCTTCCGATCGACCGGTGGGGTGCCCGGCGGGCGGTCATCGTCTTCGTCCGCCTGCGGCGCCGGACGGCCGGCCAGACCGGAGAGAAAACCGCTCAGGGCGCCGAGCAGGGTTTCGTAGCGGTTGGCATCCTCCCGACGGCTTCCCAAGAGAACGTACTCGCCCATCATAAACCCGTCGGCCGCCGGATTTTCGGCGTGCAGCAGGGGATTGGCGAAGAAATCATCCGGCAGCAAGCCCTCTTCGCCGAAATGCAGCCGATGCAGTTCGTTGACGGTCTCCAGGCGCACATCGGCGAGATAGTGAAACAGGCGCCGGTTGGTATTTTGAATGATGGTCTCGCGGTTGCGGGTGATGTTCTGAAGCCCGTCGCGCAGTTCCTTGACGCGTTCGTGGTTGTAAGCCATCTCCTGGCGCCAGATCTGGTTGTTGAGATGCTGGATGCAGGCTTTACAGCGATCATCGGCCGCCTCGCGGAAAACGGCCGCCATGGCGGCCATGGCCAGGTGCAGGACCTGGTACTCGCCGTCCATCTTGGCGCGCTTGACGGCATCCATCATGATCTCGCGGCACAAGCCCTTGTACTCTTCACTCGCCCGGGCCCAGTTGAAACCGGGCTGAAAACCGGGCAGATCGGTGATCGAGGAGTATTTGCCGATCAACTGGATGGCCATACGCCCGGTGGCCTTGATGAAGCCCGGGCTGAAATGTACGTCATAGCGCAGGTTGTCGATACCAAACTGCAGGCGTTCGATCCCAAAGACCAAGGTGTAGAGCTTGAGGGGGATCCCCGCAAATTTTTGGATTGACGTCGAATTGGGTGCCGGCATGATGCCCTGGTCAACTGGTCCGGGAGGGGTGCGCCGCGGCCGCCGGCGACCTCCACCGGATAATCAAAAACATTGGAATTTATTAAAATAGATTAGTCGGCCCAGCTGGGGGCTGTCAACAGCGATCACAGCTGCGGGAGGCTGGAATGAGGGATTGATGGTTGCCCGCGCGGCGTCGGTCGGCTATGGATGGCGCCATGCAACTGATCGACTTCGGAGGGCCCTGCAGTGCGGCCTTGAATCTGGCCCGGGAGGAGTCCCTGTTTTCCCGCCTGGAGAGGACCGGGGCCCTGATGGTGTTCTATGTCAACACCGCGGCCGTCGTCATCGGTCGCAACCAGATGCCCTGGGCGGAAGTCCGTCCCGATGCCCTGGCGTCAGGGGCGGTGCCACTCGTACGGCGGATGTCCGGAGGAGGAGCCGTCTACCATGATCCGGGCAACCTCAACTACGCCCTTATGATGCCCGCCGCGGCCCCCGGCCGTCCGAGGGCCGCGACGATACTGCAACCGGTGGTCCGCGCCTTGCACTCGCTGGGCCTGCCGGCCCGCCTGTCGGCGCGCAACGCCGTCTTCGTCGGTCGGCACAAGGTCTCCGGCACCGCCCAGTTCATGACTTCCGGCCGCATCCTGACCCACGGCACGCTGCTGGTCGATGCCGACCTGAAACGTTTGGCCGGCTGTCTGGAGCCGGATCCCGCCTTGCAGATCCGCTCCCGGGGGCGTCCTTCGGTTGTCAGCCCGGTAGCCAATCTGCGTGATCTGCAACCAGCCATCACCATGGCCGGCCTACGCCAGGCCCTTGTCAATGCGTGTACGGGTGCCAATGGACCCATTACGGCACGACCCCTATCACCTGCGGTCGATAAAGCGGCACGCTTGCTGGCCCGCGAAAAATACCAGACCTGGGAGTGGAATATCGGCCGATCGCCGCCGGGTAGGATCACTTGGGAAGGGAACTTCAAGGGCGCGGCCTGCCGCTGCCGGCTTGAGGTTCGGCGCGGAAGGATCACCCAGGTGCAGGTGGACTCATCCGCCCAACGCCCTGACCAGCTCCAGCGCTGGGCCGCAAACTGGCTGCACGGTCGTCGTCTCGGTGAGGCGGCCACCGAAACGCGCAAACGGATCACCCACGCCGACACGCCGGATGACACGCGCGCCGCGTTCAGGCACTGGCTTGAGTCCAGGCTGCCCAAACCTTTACCGCTTCCCGGCGGGAACGCCTGAGCACGTGATAGGCCGCAGGTTAGAGCCTTGCCACGGTGTCTTCCTTGAGACGTTCGATGTTGGCCCGCAACTGGGCGATCTCGATGCCGAGACCGACACACTGCTGACCGAGCATGCATTTATCCGCATCGCCGTCTTCAAGGTAGGTTTTAAGCTCGAATTTTTCTTTTTTCAGATCGACGATCCAAGCTTTTTTTTCTTCGTCGTATTCCACATCGATATCGATCCCGCATTGACCGATGTCCGGATAGAGTTCGGTAATTTTTTCACATAACGCTTTTTTGTCGATCATAATGCCTCCTTGCCACCGGTCGGTTTTAACGAACGGTCCGTATGATGGTTCCAATTGCGCCGTCAGTCGGCAAAATTCAATTTGGTATTGTGAAAATATGCTCATCCAGGCGGTTTGCAAGCCGGAGTGGTTTCCAGGATTTGTTTGGACTGCACTAAAATTGTTGGCGCAGACCGTTATCGGGCGTGGCACCCATTTTTGCGGATGGACGACGGGCCGTTACACGGCGACATAGCGGCCCGCCCAGGCGGCGATCAGCCGACCAGCGTAGCGGGCATCGACGGAATCGGCCAGCAGGTGGTCGGCGCCATCCAGCGCGATGAAACTTTTGGGATGCCGCGCGGCACGGAAAATTCGGGCGGCATGGGCAATCCCCACCACCTCGTCGGCGGGCGCATGCAGGATCAGCAAAGCGCGACCCAATTGCTGCAGGGCCCTTTCCATGTTGACCTGGTCGATATCTTCCAGAAACTGCCGGGTAATGCGAACGCGACGCTCACCCAGTTGGACTTCGGCCTGGCCCTGCGCCTCGATCTGCTCCTGGCGGTCCTCGAAATGACGCCGCACGTGTGCGGGTTCGGCCGGCGCGCCGATGACGGCCACGGCCCGGGCCGAGTCGATGGCGGCGGCCGCCAGGATCACCGCAGCCCCGCCCAGGGAGTGGCCGATCAGGATGGCGGGCGCCATGCCGCGGGCCGTCATGAACCGGGCGGCGGCGATCAGGTCGGCCACGTTGGAACTAAAGTTGGTCGCGGCGAAATCGCCCTGGCTTTGACCCAGACCGGTGAAATCGAAACGCAATACCGCCACACCGGCCCGGTTCAGGGCACGGCTGATATGATAGGCGGCTTTGACATCCTTGCCGCAGGTAAAGCAGTGCGCGAACAGGGCAAAGGCCACTGGCCGGTCGCCCTCCGGAAGATCGAGCCGGGCCGCCAATCGCAAGCCATCGGGGTTTTCAAATTCAAGGGTTTCGGAAGGCATGGAAGTTGTCTCTTGATAGCAGACGGTGACCGGGCTTTAAATCTATAGGATCCGACTTTAGAAATGAGGATTTTTGGCGCTGATCAAGGCTGCACAAGGGTTTGGGGTGAGGCGTGCTAATGTACGCCGCAGCCACAATCCTGCGGAGAACGCCGCCCGGACGCAAAAAAACCCTCCCTTATTTTCCAGGTTCGAGGCCGTTTTGAAGGGGTAGATTTTGTTTTCGGGCAAGGCCGCAGCGACCTGACGCCCACAGGCGTAGCCAAAGCTACGTCGAGGACCGGCAGGGAGTGAGAACGCCGCCCGGGAGCAAAAGATGCCCATCCAGGCCGGCCTCGCCTCGGTCAGCGGGTGAATCTTAGGGCCGACACCCCCCCATCCACGCCAATCACCTGCCCGGTGATCCAGCCGGCCGCATCCCCGAGCAGAAATACGGCCAAATCGGCCACTTCCCCCGGTGTGCCGATTCTCTTCAGGGGGTGGCGCTGGGCGGCGGCCTCACGCTTGGCCTCCCCGTCGAGCAGATCGGCGGCCAGTTCGGTGTCGGTCAGTGAAGGGGCGATCACGTTGACCCGTATGCGTGGGGCCCATTCAGCCGCCAGGGAACGGGCCAGCCCCTCGACCGCGCCTTTGGCGGCCGCAATCGAGGCATGAAAAGGCATGCCCGCGGCCACCGCCACCGTGCTGAACAGGACCACCGAGGCCCCGCGGCGCGCCTTTTTGAGACGGTTCTGGCAGGCCTTGAGCACCCGCACGGCCCCCATGACGTTGGTCTGCCAATCATCCATGAAATCCGCTTCGCTCAAACGGGCGAGGGGTTTCAGCCGGATGGTGCCCGGGCAGTAGACCACCCCGTGGAGCCGGTCGGGCAGGAAATCCAGCGCATTGTTGTCGCGGGAAAGATCGCAGGCATGATAGCGTATGCGCTCCGAGGACAAGTCGAACGTTTCCGCACGCGCGACCACATCCAATGCGCAGCCCTGTCGATCCAAACGTTTGACGATCTCGCGGCCGATTCCCGAGCGGCCGCCGACAACCAATAGATTACGCTCTTTCATGAAATATCTCCTTGGTCGACCGGGTGGCGTGCCATGATGCTGGCGGCCGCCTCCCGGGCAGCCTGGCGCAGTTCGTCCCCGGCATCGTTCAGGGGCAGCGCCTCAACCAGCGCCAGGGTCGCACGGTCACCGGTTTCACCCATCAGGTAGAGGGCATCGCCCTTGGTCTGCTCGTCTAGGTTAGCGAAGCGCTGCATCAGCATCGGTACGATCGTTGCGGCCACCGCCGGGGCGGTTTCGATCAATTCCTCCATGGCCACCATGGCACCGAGTCGAATCGGCCATTTGGGATGGGTCACCAAATCGACAAATGCCGGAAAAATGACCTCGGACTGCCCCATAGCCGTGGCCAGGCGCGAAGCCTGCCCTTCTTTGAGCAGGCCTTCCAGGGCCTCGGCACTGAGCTTGGCAGGGTCGCGGTCCACCAGTTGACGCAGGACATCACCCACCGGAATCTGTCCCGACCAGCGCCAATCGGCATCCACGACCAGGGTCGGCACGGCTTTGACGCCGTCGCGCTGGACTTCTTCCGGAAACAGGGCCCCGTCCACGATCCGCACCCGCAGGTGCGGTCCGGAGCGCGCCAGGGCGGCCCATTGCCTTACGGCTCGGGGGCAATGGGGGCAGGCGGCGGCGACATAGAGCCGCAATTCGCGCCCCAACGGTATGCGCCCCGCGAGGGTGCGATGTTCTTCGGCGGGCGTCTCATAGCGTCCTGCGAGGGCATCTAAGAAAGGCGCCAGTTCCCGTTCGTGGGGAAGCCCCTGGAACCGGAGGCCGCCGCCCAAATCGATATAAGGCGGGTGGTCGGCATCGGCGCGCGTGGTGGTGACAACCAGCGCAGGCCACTGTTCCGCGAGCTTGCGGGCAAACCCTTCAAGGTCATGGCTGCGCGGATCGCCGGTCAGGACCAGCTCACAGGTCAGACCAGCGGTGTGCCGGCCCGGATGCTGTTGAATTCGCTGCAGGTCTTCGTTCTTCATTTTTCTCGCGATCCTATAAACTCCGGCGCGCGTGTCATTGATTCTTGAAAACGAACGCATGAGCACCGACTGCCGGGTTTCGCCAACCGCCAGTTCAACCGCTTATATAGTTGCCATCCAGAAATGGTAGATCTCGGATCAGGCCAGGCCGCAGCGCTTTTTACACCGACGACGCAGTCGTCATCGCGGCAGCGATGCGTAGCCAGGCTACGTCGAGGATTTCAAAAGCGCGAGAGCGCCGGCCTGGGCCGAAAGATGCCTTTTGTGGATGGGCATTTATATGATCCGGAAACACCGGCGATGCAGTATGTTGCGCATTGCCTCCAATTTGTAAAGTCGGAAGCGATGGCGGCCGAGGGATTTCCAATTGACAACCAGATGACGCTTCTTTATGTTTTTCCCGGTTTAGCTGGACATATCCCTTTTCGTCGCGCCGTTCCGGCCCGCTACCCCGGCCCCGACCTACCACCGATTGAAAACAAAGGAAATGATCAGGATGAACAGCTTCGAAACCTATCATGCCGATCTTATTGACGACCAATACCGGCGCTGGCAGCAGGACCCTCAATCGGTTTCCACGGACTGGCAGTTTTTCTTCAAAGGCTTCGAGGCCGCCGGCGGCGCAGGCACCCGCATGGAGCGTCCCCCCGAGGCAGCGGCCGATGACCGCCCCCCGGTTTCGGCCGACGTCGAAGACCTGCTGCGGCAGGCCAAGGTCGAAGCCCTCAAATACCGCTACCGCGACCTGGGTCATTTGCTGGCCTGCATGGATCCTTTGGCCAGCTGTCCCACCGATCACCCCCTGCTGGCGCTGGAAGCTTTCGGCCTCAGCACGGATGATCTGGGAAAAACCTTCTACACGCGGGCCTTCGCCACCCAGGGACACGCCGCCAGCCTGAAAGACATCGTGCGCACGCTCAAGGAAACCTACTGCCGCGCCATCGGGGTGGAGTTCATGCACCTCCAAGACCCGGAGGAGCGCCGCTGGCTGACGTCGCGCATGGAGCCCAACCGCAACCGCCCGGACATCGACGATGCCGAACGGCGCCGCATCCTGGAAAAACTAAGCCGTTCGGCGCTCTTCGAGCAGTTCCTGAACCGCAAATATGTCGGTGTGACGCGTTTTTCTTTAGAGGGCGGTGATGCCCTGATCCCGCTGCTGGACACCATGACTATGCGGGCCGCCCAAAGTGGCCTGGACGAAATCATCCTGGGCATGGCCCACCGGGGGCGACTCAATGTCCAGACCCATATCCTGCGCAAATCTTATGCCGACATTTTCAGCGAATTCGAGCACTGCTACGATCCGGACGCCCTGGTGGGCGCCGGCGACGTCAAATATCACAACGGCTACCTGACCCATCTGGCCATGGATGGCGCCGGTGACCTGCAGATCTATCTGGTCAACAACCCCAGCCACCTGGAAGCGGTGAATCCGGTGGCGGAGGGTATCGCCCGTGCCCGTCAGGACCTGATTCAGGACGACGAACGCCGCCGGGTGCTGCCGCTTTTGATCCACGGCGACGCCGCTTTCGCCGGTCAGGGCGTGGTGGCCGAAACCCTCAACATGTCACAGCTGGAAGGCTACCGCACCGGCGGTACGGTCCACATCATCATCAACAACCAGATCGGTTATACCACCCTGCCCAAGGACGCCCGCTCGACCCGCTACTCCACCGACGTGGCCAAGATGCTGATGGTCCCCATTTTCCACGTTCATGGTGAAAACCCTGAGGCCCTGGTTCAGGCCGGACGCCTGGCCCTGGATTACCGCAACCGCTTTGCCAAGGACGTGGTCATCGACCTGGTGTGCTACCGGCGCTACGGTCACAACGAGGGTGACGAACCCTACTTCACCCAGCCCCAGATGTATGCCCGGATTCGTGAGCGCCCCCCGCTCAACAAGGTCTATGCCGAAGATCTCATGGAGCGGGACGTCATAACGGCCGACGAGGTGGAAAAACAGGCACAGACTATCACGGCTGAACTCAACGAGGCCTACGATCGCATCCACCAAAGCGAATGCCTGTTTCCCGAAATCCGCTTCTTCGACAATTGGGAAGGCTATCACGGCCGCTTCGATCACGAAACCGTCCCCTCCGGTGTTGAAGCGGACAAGCTTGTCGAACTGTCTCGGCGCCTGACCACGCCGCCGGAGGGTTTCACCCTCAACCCCAAACTCAAGCGCCAGATGAACGCCCGGCACAAGGCCGTGGAAAAGAACCGGGGTATCGACTGGGCCAATGCCGAGTCCCTGGCGTTTGCCAGCCTGCTGACCGCGGGCCACCCGGTGCGTTTGAGCGGCCAGGATTGCGCCCGGGGCACCTTCAGCCAGCGTCACAGCGTCTGGATCGATATCCACAACGGCGCCGACTTCACCCCCCTCAACAATCTGGAAGCAAATCAAGCGCGTTACGAGGTATTGAACAGCCTGCTGGCCGAGTACAGCGTCATGGGTTTCGAATACGGCTATTCACTGACCCGCCCTGAAGCCCTGACCATCTGGGAGGCCCAATTCGGCGATTTTGCCAACAGCGCCCAGACCGTCATCGATCTGTTTGTTGCCGGCGGCGAGTCCAAATGGCAGCGGTTGAGCGGGCTGACCCTGCTGCTCCCCCACGGCTACGAAGGCCTGGGTCCGGAGCACTCCAGCGCCCGGTTGGAACGTTTTCTCCAACTCTGCGCCGTGGACAACATGCTGGTCTGCTACCCCTCCACACCGGCCCAGTATTTTCACCTCCTGCGACGACAGGTGGTACATGCCTGCCGCAAACCCCTTGTGGTCATGACCCCCAAGAGCCTGCTGCGCAATCCCCAGGCGGTGTCTACCCGGGACGATCTGGCAACCGGCGGTTTCATGCCCTTGATCGACGACGCCGATGTCGATCGCAAACCCCGCCGGGTGCTCTTCTGCAGCGGTAAGATTTATTACGAGATCCTGCAGCGCAGCCAGTCGGTGGGCAAACAGGATATCGCGCTCGTGCGCCTGGAGCAATTCTACCCCTTCCCGGAAGCCGCCGTGCGCCAGGTGATTGAACGCTACAACCAATCTGGCGAATGGGCCTGGGTCCAGGAGGAACCGGAAAACATGGGCGGCTGGCAATTTGTGCGGCCGCGCCTGGAGGCCCTGCTTAAACGGAAGCTCATCTATATCGGCCGCCCTGCCGCGGCCAGCCCGGCCACCGGCTTTCCCAAGATCTATCGGCGTCAACAGGACGCCGTCATCGATCAGGCCGTGGGAACCGAAGAAGCCGATCTCACCGCCAGTTCGGCGGCGAACTAGAGGAGAACGCGATGCGCATCGACATTAAAGTGCCCAGCGTGGGCGAATCCGTAACCGAAGCCCTTCTGGCGGAATGGTACCAGCCCGACGGCGCCCTGATCCAGAAGGGCGAACTGGTCTTCGTGATCGAAACCGACAAGGTGACCCTGGAGGTGGAGGCCGAAGCGGCCGGACGGCTGGAGATCCTGGTGGCCGAAGGTGAAACCGTGGCCATCGGTGCGGTGGTGGGCCGGATCGACACGGACGCCGCCGAAGCGGTGGAGACGCCCGCCGAAACGGCCGCGGCCGCCCCGACCCCCGAACCGGCCCCGCCCGCCGCGACGCCCGCGCCCGCCCCTGAGCCGACCCCCAGTCCGCCGCCGGCACCCGCCACACCCTCGGAGGCCCCTCCGCTGTCACCGGCGGTCAGACGGCTGGTGGCCGCCAAACAGATCGACCCGGCGCAAATCCAGGGCACCGGGCCCGATGGGCGCATCACCAAGGGCGACGTCATTCTCTTCCTGGAATCCCAGCCGACCGCGACCACGCCTGCCCCGGCCGTGGCACCGGCCGACCTCGCCGCCGTGCCTGCCACTGGCGAGCGGCGCGTGCCCATGACCCCGATCCGCAAACGCATCGCCGAACATCTCCTGGCGGCCAAGCAGAACACCGCCATGCTGACGACCTTCAACGAGATCGACATGGGCCGGGCCATGGACGTCCGTAAAACCTACAAGGAGACCTTCCAGAAGAAACACGGCATCTCGCTGGGGTTCATGTCCTTCTTCGTGCGCGCCTGCGTGGAGGCCTTGCGGGAAGTCCCCGAAATCAACGCCTTTATCGACGGCGCCGACATCGTCTACCACGACCACTGCCACATCGGTATCGCGGTGGGCGGCAAGAAGGGCCTGGTGGTGCCGGTGCTGCGGCATGCCGAACAGATGAGCTTCGCCGCCATCGAGCGGGGCATCGTCGACTATGTCACCAAGATACGCGAAAACCGGCTCGAACTGGCCGATTTAGAGGGCGGCACTTTCACCATCACCAACGGCGGGGTTTTCGGCTCCCTGTTGAGCACGCCGATTCTCAACATGCCCCAAAGCGGTATTCTGGGTATGCACAAGATCGAGAAACGGCCGGTAGTGGTCAATGACGAAATCGTCATCCGGCCCATGATGTACGTGGCCCTCTCCTATGACCATCGCATCGTGGACGGCAAAGGGGCCGTGACGTTCCTGCGGCGCGTGAAGGAATTTATCGAAACCCCCGAACGCATCCTTCTGGAGGTATAACCATGGCGGCAAACGACACGTTCGATCTGATCATCATCGGCAGCGGTCCCGGCGGATACGTGGCGGCCGTCAAAGCCTCCCAACTGGGCATGAAGACCGCCTGCGTGGAAAAGGCCGAACGCCTGGGCGGCGTTTGTCTGAATGTGGGCTGCATTCCCAGCAAGGCCCTGCTTGATTCCTCGGAATTCTATCACCTGGCCAAGCATCGTTTTGCCGAGCACGGCATCAAAACGGGCCGCATAACGCTCGATCTAAAGGCCATGATGGCCCGCAAGCAGAAGGTCGTGGACGATCTCACCGCCAATGTGCGCCAGTTGCTGGAAGGCCACGGTGTTTCCATTCTCCCGGGCCAAGCCCGCCTGCAAAGTCCCACCGCCGTAGAGGTCGTGCGGGGCAAGCGAAAGCAAACCTACGAGGCCCGTCAAATCCTCCTGGCCACCGGCAGCACGCCGGTGCCCGTCCCGGGCCTCGATTTCGACGGCGAGCGCATCATCAGCTCCACCGGGGCGCTCGATTTCGATGCCGTGCCCAAGCGGCTGGGCATCGTCGGCGGCGGCTATATCGGCCTCGAGTTGGGATCGGTCTGGATGCGGCTGGGCGCTCAAGTGACCGTGATCGAAATGCTGCCGCGCGTGGCCGGCCTGCTGGATGGCCAGGTGGGTCGGACCCTGGACCGCATCCTGCGCAAACAGGGCATGGACATCCGCGTCAAGACCAAGGTCCTGGACGCCAAGACAACGGCCAAGAAAGTCAAGGTCACCGTCGAACACCAGGGACAGCGCGAAACCCTGGATTTCGACCGCCTGCTGGTCTGCGTGGGCCGACGCCCGCTGACGGACGGCTTGAACCTGGATACGGTCGGGGTCGCCACCGACGAGCGCACCGGCCTGGTGAAAATCGATGCAGCCTTCCGCACCAGCGTTCCCACGATCTATGCCATCGGCGACCTCGTGCCCGGCCCGATGCTGGCCCACAAGGCCTCGGCCGAGGGGATTGCCGCGGTCGAAGCCATGGCCGGTGAGCCCGCGGAGGTCAACTATGACGCCATACCGGCCGTCATCTATACGGCCCCGGAGGTGGCCAGCGTGGGCCTGACCGAAGAAGAGCTCAAGGCCCGCGGCATTCCCTACTGCACCGGCAGCTACCCCTTCAGCGGCGCCGGCCGTGCGCGCTGCATGGGCGAAACCGACGG
>JASJED010000008.1 GCA_030065585.1 Desulfobacterales bacterium
TGCGACCGGGAGCCCAGGGCGGCAGCGAAATTACGGCGGAGTGGGGCCGCAGCGGTGATAGCTGCCACGTCTACGAATACCTGCGGCGCAACAGCTATATTCCCTGGGGTCATTTTGCCGCCAACATGGCCGAGGATGCCATCCGCTACCGGGCCGACAGTCTTACCCGGGAGGATCTCACCGGATTGCGTCATCTCTACTATCAGCGCACCTATTGGCGGCTGGGCCGTATGCTGGCACTCGCCAGCCGCGATGACGAAATGCCTTTGGGTCCCGAGCGCTTGGAAGCCCTGCGGCGGCAAATTCAAGTGGCCATCGAGGATCCGGAGCGTTGTTCGGCGCTGGCCTTCAACGGTACGCTATGGGGCTGGAATTTTGGCTTCGACTACGCGCCCAGCCGCTACCGTCTGCATGCCTCCCACCAGCAGACCCACCAGCAATATGCGCTGATTCCCCGCGCGATTGAGCGCCATCAGGACGAGTATGGCCAAGGCCGTCAACTGCCGGCCTATGCCTGTGGGGATTTGGTCGCTGGCTTTATCAAGGATTACCAAACCAAGCATGGCGTCGCTTTTTTCGAGGCTTACCTGAAGGCCGTTCGTCAAAATGAACGCCTGGACGGGCGCCGCGACTGCGAGGCGAGTCTGGTCGTGCACGCCGATCGTCACGTCATGCTTTTTGTCCCCAAGGCTCAGACTTCCCAGTGGGAACTGCAACTGGTTACCCATGCGGCTGTGGGCAATATCCTTGAAGCCGATCAACACGTGCGTCAGGCCCTTGATCGGGCCATCTGGATTGCCATCCGCACGTTGGGGGCCATGGGCGCCCGCATGGTGACCACGATTGAATATGCCAAACGTTTTGACGCCGGCACCACCGGGCAGCATCTGTTATATAGTTTTCTCCCGCGCCTGCCTGAATCACCCGGTGCATTCAGCGAAGCCCAGTTGCGCTGGATCGTAGGACATTACCCCGAAGATTTTGCCGCCGCTTGCCGCTCACAGGGATTTGCCTGCGGATAACAAGCGACCGCTATCTTGAAAGGCTGTGGGCGAGATTCCCTACCGGACAACCGTCTGGGGTGAACAGTATTGTAAAGTGGACGGCTTTTGGTCTCACGTGCACTTTCCTATGGGACAAAACCCATTGCCCGCTACCTTTGTAAGACAGCCCATCCCCCCCACAACCGGGCGCTCAAGGGATCGCCGCGCCAACGCTTTTCAGCATTGCATTGATAGCGAATCCGGCATAAAATTTGCTGATTCAATAAAGTTTTTGATTAGGCTTCAGGGACCCATGGCGCACATCCTGATGACCATTCGGGCGTTCGACTTCCGGCAGAGAAAAGGACCATGCCGATCCGATTGAAAATCGCCAACTCGACCCACGACAGAGCGACGGTCTACCGACTGCGCCGTCGCATCTTCGTCGAGGAGGAAAAGCGCTTCGCGCACGATGCGGATCATATCATCGACCAGTATGACAGTTTCGCTGAAACGACGAACATCCTGGCCTTGCTTGAAGACCGCCCGATCGCCAGCATTCGCGTCATCATGGAAAATGCGGTCGGCAGTCCCTCGGATGATTTTTACGATTTCAGCCCTTTTCGTGACCAACTGGAAGGAGATTGCGCCTATATTGGCTGGCTTTGTTGTGAATTGCGTTATCGGCGCCATCCCGGTCTGATCATCGGTCTGATCAAGATGTGCTTCCGTGAAATGCGCAAATGCGGTGCCCGCCATGTGTTGGCCACGCTTCATCCGCCGGTGATGCCCATGTTGGAGCGCATTGTCGGTGCCCGCGCCCTTGGCCCGGAATTCCACAGCCCAGCCCTCAACGTTGCCATGCTGCCCATCCATGTCGACCTGAAACACCTCCCTCCCGGCGGTCGTGAGACCTTTGCCGACCCTTCCCAGCAGATTCTGGAAGATTCGACCGAACGGCGTATTTACCGCCGCAACGAGATCATCATCCGGAAGGACACGGTGGGTAAGGAAGCTTTTCTGATCATGCGCGGTTCGGTAAGGGCGATGGTGGAAAACGAGTCTGTCGCCGATTGGCTGGACGGCCCCATGTTCGGCCCGGGTCAGATCATCGGTGAACTATCGCTTCTGGACGGGGGACCCCGCACCGTAACCCTCGTGGCCTATTCCAACGAAGTGGATGTCATGGTCTGGACCCGCGATGAACTGCTCCAGCAGCTGCGCGCCAGTCAAGACAAAGCCCTTCAGGTGCTGGAACTCTTGGGCGCGCGCCTGCGACACCAAATCGAAGCGCGTAAAACCACGCCGCCCGTTTCCCTGGCCGCCCGCATCTTGCTGGACACCTCGCGTCAAGGTAAGCTTCCGGTCAAAGCAGATTGGCTCAGCCGCCAGTGCGGCATCGGTGGCGATGATTTCGATAACATGCTGCGCATGTGGGAGCAGCGTGCTTGGATTCACATCGATCAATCCAATGGAAGGGTTTTCGTCGATGATCACAGGAGCCTGGGAACCCAGGTCGACATGCCATGACCCTAACGGCGAAGGACAATACGGATCCGCGCCACCAAATTGAATCCCTGGGGTTTCAAAACCGACGCCATTATCTGGAGGTGGCCTTGGGGCGCAACGCCGGTCTGCTCTCCGCCGCCGACCAGGAGCAACTGATCAACGCCCGGGTGGCCATCCCGGGACTCGGTGGCGTGGGGGGTGTTCATCTTGTCACGTTGGCGCGGATGGGGATTGGTGGTTTTCAACTGGCCGAGTTCGACCGGTTCGAACCGGCCAATGTCAACCGGCAATACGGCGCCAAGGTGGAGCATTTCGGGCAACTTAAACTGGAAGCCATGGTTGCGGAAGCGCGCCAGATCAATCCTTTTCTGGAACTGACCCTTTTTCCCGACGGTGTCAACGCAGCGAATGCGGCCGCATTCCTGGCCGGGGTCGATCTTGTGGTGGACGGGATCGATTTCTTCGCCTTCGAGGTGCGGCGCCTGATTTTCAATACCGCCCGCCAGATGGGGATACCCGTGGTCACGGCCGGCCCCATGGGATTCAGCGCGGCCATGCTGGTTTTTATGCCGGATCAGGGGATGTCGTTTGATGACTACTTCGCGATTGATGAGGGTATGTCATTGGAAGAAAAACTCCTGGCCTTTTTCATCGGCCTGGCGCCGCGCGCCACCCAAATGGACTATATTGACGCCACCCGCATCGACATGCGCGCCCAACAGGGGCCGTCCATTGCCGCGGCTTGCCAACTGTGCGCCTCAGTGGCGGCCACGGAAGCGGTCCGCATTCTGCTGAAACGGCCGGGAATTCGCTCGGCGCCCCATTATTTTCAGTACGATCCCCTGGTTCGCAAATTCCACCGGGGCCAATTGCGCATGGGCAACCGGCATCCCCTGCAGCGCTTGAAACTCAATCGGCTCAAGGCCCGCTGGTTGAACGGCGATGGTCCCCTGCGCGTCAGCTGGAAGCCGGCGCCGCTGGTCAATCCCAAAGCGACCCGGCTCTCCGGACCGGTTGTCGACTATATTTTGCAGGCCGCCATCCAGGCACCATCCGGCGACAATTGCCAGCCCTGGCGTTTTCGGGTGGATCGAAACCGTATATCGCTCTACTTGCAGCCTGAGGTCGATCGTTCCCTGTTCAATGTCGAGCAGTATGCCTCCTTGATTGCCTGCGGGGCGGCGGTGGAAAATATGCGCCTGGCCGCTTCCCGTTATGGCTTTGAAGCCCGGGTCAACCTTTGGCCCCATTTGCCGGAACCGCTGAGGGTGGCCGATGTCGACTTCGAGGCCGCGGGTCGGACGGAAGATCCCCTCCAGTCTTTTATTCCCGACCGCCATACGAACCGTACCGTTTACGATGGACGGGCGGTCAGCGCCCAAATGCTTGCGACCTTGAAGACGCAATGCGATGAATTCCCGGGGATCGAACTCGATTTGATGACGGACCGCAAGCGTCTGCGCCAAATTGCCCAGCTGGTCTGGCAGGCGGACCGGATTCGACTGGAAAATCGACAACTGCATGCCCATTTTACGAATATGGTGCGTTGGACGATCCGTGAAGCCTTGAGCCATCGGGATGGCTTGCCCCTGGGCAACCTGGAAGCCGGCAAAGGCGGCGAATGGTTCCTGCGGCTGACACGTCCCTGGGCGGCCATGAACGCCTGCAACCATCTGGGCGCATCGCGGCTTATCGCGCGAATTTCCTACAATGGCATCACCCGGGCCTCCGCGGTGGGACTGGTCAAATGCCGTGACCTCACGCCGGAAAGCTTTATCCAAGGAGGGCGGGCCCTGCAGCGTATCTGGCTGGCCGCCACCCGTGAAGGCCTCGATTTTCAGCCCATGACCGCCATAACGCTTTTTTGGTTGCGCTGGCAGTTGGGACGGCAGGATGGATTCGCTGAGAACCAGCGCCGGCTGTTGGATATCATGTGGCCGGCTTACGAGCGACTGCTCGTCGACGATGCCAATGCGGGGCAGGGGCACGTCATGCTTTTTCGCATCGGTTACGGCCGAACCGTTGCCTGCCGTACGCTGCGCCGCCCCATCGAGACCTTTTCCATCGTCTAAATCCATTTGATTCAGGCGGGCCAACAACGCACCCCATGTCGGATCTGAAAACCAAACTGGAAATGCTGCCCCGGATCACCCGTGATCTTGCGGTTCATCATCCGATGGCCGTCGTGCTTTTTGGTTCGCTGGCCCGCCACCTGGATGGTTTGCCGCTCACGCAGCCCCCGCAAGACATCGATGTCCTGGTGGTGGGGGACAATGTGCCGCCCACCATCGCGCAGAAGTATCAAGACGCGCCGTTGGAGCTGCTGCGTTTCCGTGTGCATCCTTTCGTGACGCTTGCCCGCTCGTTGCGCTACGACCCCAAACCGATGGCGCTCGCCCGATTGTACAGTCGCCAACTGGCCCAGCAGCATGCCCGCAGCGTCATCGCGGCGTGTCTGCTCCTGGGGCCGGGCTATCGGCAGTTCGGCATCGAACAGATCGAGGTCGACGGATTGGAGGACACACGGGACTACGCTATCCAGCAGGTCTTGTTCGGCGAGCGGTGGTGGCGCCAGATTTCGAAATTTGCCCGTGAAAGACGGGGACCGCTCAAGCGTTTGAGCGATAAAATCGTGGGCGCTGACCGGTTTGTCGAAACGTGAAGCGTCTCCCCGCCAATATTGTGTCAGTTAGCGGAAGTCATCGGCAACGCCTGACGGCCAAACCCAGGAGTGAGCCTTGAGGCCCCAAAGCACGTTCAACAACCTCCCGGACCAAAAGCGGGAGGCCATCATCCTTACCGTTCTCGAAGAATTCAGTGAAAACGGTTACCGCAAAACCAGCATCAATACGATCGTCGGGCGGCTCGGAATCGCCAAGGGCTCCATATTTCAATACTTCAAGGATAAAGAGGGGCTGTTCCTGTTTATTTTCAATCTATCCCTGGAGAAAGTTAAGGATCATCTGCGCACGGTGCGCGATCAAACCCGCGATCAGGATCTATTCGTCCGACTCGAAAAAACTTTGCAGGCCGGTGTTGATTTTATCCAGACCCACCCGCTGGTCTACCGGCTATATCTGCGTGTCATGTTCGAATCCCATATTCCCTGCCGTCAGGAAATTCTTGCCTCCATCCGGGGCTACAGCCACGATTTTCTGAAAGCGCTCGTCATGACGGCGCATGCCCGCGGTGAATTGCGAGATGACATCCAGCCTGACGTGGCGGCGTTTATCTTGGATTCGGTTTTGGACCGCTATCTTCAGGCGCTGAGCATCAAACATCTGGATGCCGGGCTCGGCCTTTCGGAACTCGATGCGGCGGCGGGGCGATTGTGGATTCGCAATATTGTCAAAACGCTGCAGAACGGTCTCGCCTCACCATCCCACCAAGGCAGAAGTCGGGCGCCTGGTTCACCGAACCTTAGCCAATCGAGATGACGAGCCAATTTGTCGGCCCCTTCCACCGGCACTGGGCGGTTTCCAGGCTCTAAAACCGTTGCGCCGCCCACCGAAAGGGCCTGGGTGCGCGATTATGGTGATTTTCCCCGCCTCGAACGATAAAACCTGGTTGACGGTCAGCGATCGCGCAAACAGACCGAATGGTTTTAACAGGGTTGATTTCTGATCGCCTTTGCGTGTATGAAGCCTATAGTGACCAGGTGGTCATAAATGCAATTCGCATTGATTCAATAAGGAACTGTAGTGATTCCCGGCAACCCTCGGATCAGAGTGGTGCGGATCGTTCCCGCCGCAGCTCGGTTTGCACAAGGGGACGTCGCCGCTCAATAAATTTTTCCCAACGGATAGAAACAGACCGATTCGATGTCCGCTGCCGGCCGGTTCACATTGGGCTTTTCGCCTTGCCCCAACGACACTTTCATCTTCTATGCCATGGTGCACGGCCTCCTATCGATGGAAGGCTGCCGACTGAGCGTGGAACTGCACGACGTCGAAACCCTCAACCGCATGGCGGCTGAAGAAATCCTCGATGTCACCAAATTGTCGGTCTTCGCCTGGTTAAAGCATCAATCCGCTTACCGCTTGATTGACAGTGGGGCCGCTCTGGGCTACGGATGCGGACCGTTGGTCGTGGCACGACCCGGTGCCGATCCCCGCCGCCTATCCCGATGGCGCTTCGCCCTGCCGGGACAAGATACGACCGCCCACCTCCTGTTCCGGCTATGGTCGCCGGCCGACCATGAAAAAATCTACGTACCCTATGACCGCATCTTTGCGCTTTTAGCGCAGGGTCAGGTCGACGGCGGTGTGATCATTCATGAAAACCGCTTCACCTATGAACAGCTGGGGCTCGAACGGGTGGTCGATCTCGGCGCCTGGTGGGAGACGCAAACAGGCCTGCCCATACCGCTCGGTGTGATTGCCGCCCATAAGCGGGTCCCCAGTGTTCACCGAACAGCCCTGGAGACCACCATCCGGGACAGTATCCATTACGCCCATAAATTCCCCCATGCGCCCCTCGCCTATATGCGCGCGCATGCCCAGGAGATGAATGCGGAGGTGCTCCAGAAGCACGTCGCCACCTATGTCAACGATTTCAGCCTGACACTGGGTGCCAAGGGACGGGAAGCCATCCATTGCCTGGCATCGATGGCGCGGCAAAAAGGCGTGCTGACGTGATCGGCGTGATTTTCGCCACCCACAAGGAAGCCGAACCCTTTTTGGCGCTTACCGGGCAGCGGCGTCCATGCAATGGTTGCCCGGCCGCTTGGGGAGACTCGCGCAGTGAAAGCATTTTCACGATGATCAGCGGCATGGGACCCGCGTCCGCCCGGGCCGCCGCGCATAGTGCCATAGAGACGCACGGCGCCCAAAGACTTGTGAACGCGGGCATTTGTGGTGCCCTGCGTTCCGATCCCCCCTGGCTTCCGGGAGCCGTATTTACGGTCTCCCGGGCAAGGACCATCGGCAGCCGCGCGCTGACCCCTTCACGGGCGGTCGCCTGCGACTGCAAGGCCTGGCATCAGCTGCCGTCGGCCGAACTGGTGACCACGCCCACGCCCCTCTTTGACACCGAACGACGAAAACATCTGGCCCGCTGGGGGGCGCTGGTGGACATGGAAGGTGCTGCCATCGCCGCCGTGGCGAGCGCGGCCGGCCTGCCGTGCACCTTGATCAAGGGGATCACTGATTTGGCCTCCGAAGGCGGGCGGGCCGATTTGCACCGTCGCCTGGCCCGTGTATCCCGCCGTATTGCGGAAGTGCTTGCGGACGGGTTGGTTGCTTCTGAGAATAGCGATAGGCGATGCGAACCGTGAGACGAATCAAATCATGACAGCGAATCTGCGAAGGCGGGCGTTGGATAAAGGGGCTGTCGGCGAACGGCTGACCAGCGACGAAGCCCTGGCCCTGGTTCAGGATTTGACGCCGGAAACCCTGCACGAACTGGGGGCGGCCGCTCTGCACAATCGTCGTTGGCGTTATGGGCTTAAGGCCACCTACGTTTTCAACCAGCATATCAATCCCAGCAACATCTGCACGATGGGGTGTGCCTTTTGCAATTATGCCGCTTTGCCGGATGCGCCCAAGGCCTTCACGCTGAGCGAGGATACCATCATCCGATCCGTTGCATCGCTCGCACCGACCGAAGTGCATATCGTGGGCGGCATCAACGACCTCTGGCCGTTTGATCGCAATCTGAAGCTCGTCAAGACCCTGCGGCGAAGCTTTCCCGAGCTTTTCATCAAAGCCTTCACCGCCGTGGAGGTGGCCGCTTTTGCCCGTGATTCAGGAAAGACAGTTGATGACATTCTGGTGGCTTTGGCGGCGGCAGGGGTTAACGCCATGCCCGGGGGCGGCGCCGAAATATTCACCGAACGTCTGCGCCGCAAGTACTGGCCCCAAAAACTCAGCGCCCACGATTGGTGGCATGTCCATTCCCGTGCGCATGCCATGGGCATTCCCACAAATGCCACCATGCTTTTCGGCATCGGTGAGCGCTGGGATGAACGGGTGGCCCACATGCTGACCCTGCGCCGATGGCAGGATCGCAGCGGTGGTTTTGAATGTTTTATTCCCCTGCCGTTTCAACCCGGAAAAGGTGAAATCGCCGCCGATGGCCCTTCGACGGCTGAAATCCTTGCGGTGCTGGCCCTGGCGCGACTGCTTCTCGACAACATCCCCCACATCAAGGCTTACTGGCCCATGGCCGGTCTTGAGACCGCAGCGGCCGGTTTGAGCTGGGGCGCCGATGATCTGGACGGCACCATCAAGGAAGAAAAAGTAGCCCATATGGCCGGCGCGCGCACACCGGTGGGGCTGGCACGCGAAAAGATGGAGGAAACCATTGCCATGGGTGGATTCGAGGCCGTTGAACGCGACGGCTGGTTTCAAGCGAAAGGAAAGATGCATGCGGCCAGGATGCTCTAAACCTT
Source organism: Desulfobacterales bacterium (assembly GCA_030065585.1). Classification (GTDB taxonomy): domain Bacteria; phylum Desulfobacterota; class Desulfobacteria; order Desulfobacterales; family UBA5852; genus JABZFP01. The sequence continues at coordinate 8,884 of JASJED010000008.1, forward strand.
ACCCGGTAGCGATGATTCCCTACGTCAATATGCTGCCCTACCGGGTTCTGGGACCGCCGTCCCGGTGCGGTTGGCACGACTATGTCCCCCGGGAGAGCGTCGGGGCCCTGGCAGCCGGGCGTGTCATCGCGGCAGCCGTTCCCGTCGGTGCCCTGGCCGGGCTGGGAGACTGTGTCGAACCCCTGGGGCGTTTTGGCATCGCCGCGCGGAAATCCTCGATGAGTGTGCTCTTTTTCTCCAACCATCCTTTGAACGAATACCGTGAAACGGACCGCCTGCGGATTACCCCTGACTCGGCCACCAGCGTGCGCCTGCTTTATCTTCTGCTGAGCTACCAACAATCTGCGCCGGGTCTGCGCCGCTTGGACAGCGAAAGCGGGGCGACCGGGGAGTTGGTCATCGGTGACCAGGCCCTGCAGCGCATGTACGCAGGTCGCTCAGGCGTTTACCCGATAGGCGGCTTGGATGGCGTGCGGCCCTATCGCCATGTCGCCGATTTGGCCACACGCTGGTATCAGCACCACCGGCTGCCGTTTGTGTTTGCCCGCTGGGTGATTCGTCGCGATGCACCGCCCGAGGCACGTGCCGCGCTCCTCGATTGGCTGAACGCGTTCAAGGAACGGGAAGATGCACTGGTTGACCGGTCGATCCCCATTGCGGCGCAACAACTGGGTCTGCCCGAATCGCTCGTCGCCATTTATTACCGATGCCTGGGGCGCGTTCTGGATGAAGCCGACATCGAGGGCCAAGCACTTTTTCTAAGGGAAATCCGCCGAAACCGCCTCGATGCTGTTGAACGGCGCCCTACGCGATCGGTAACCAGCCCCACCGGAAGCACGCCTGCGTATCCGGGCAACAGCAAGGTATCCTCGATTGACGGCTTCAGGTTGGATTGGGATGTCAGCCCAAACCACCGGCGGGCAGGACCACACCACGAGGAAGCTTTGTAGATCATGGCGGATCGCGGGAGTACCGGCAGACACCCGATCGTTTTTCAGGCCCCCCCCTCTCCAACCAGCCCTCCGGTGCCGATCGGGAAGCGCTACGGATGGCGTGCCGCCCTGGAACTGCTGCAGAAGGTACCCCTCGGCGAGTTGATGCGCCGCGCTCACGCAGCGCGGATGGCACGATTCCCCGCCGACCAGGTGAGCTATGTGCTGGATACCAACCCCAATTACACCAACATATGCGAGACAGGCTGTACCTTCTGCGCCTTTTGCCGTACCTCCGGACATCCGCAAGCCTATACCCTGACGCCGGCAGAACTGGCCCGCCGCGTGCGCCGTGCCGAGCGGGCCGGCGCCACGACGGTTTTGCTGCAAGGCGGCCATAATCCCGCGTTGGGCTTGCAGGATTGGCTGGCCTATATTCGGGCCATTCGCGAGGCCTGTCCGACAATGCATATCCATCCCTTCAGTCCATCCGAGTACGTCTTCATGGCGCAGCGTGAAAAGATGTCGGTGGCGGCCATTCTCCGGCGCATCTACGATCAGGGTATCCGAACGATTCCCGGTGGCGGGGCCGAGATTCTGGTGGAGGGGGTGCGCAACCGTATCGCGCCTCGCAAAGCCTCCGTGGCGCAATGGCTGGCGACCACGCAAACGGCCCATCAGATCGGGTTCCAGACGACGGCCACCTTGATGTATGGTCATCTGGAAACCGATGCCGACATCATCACCCATCTCATGGAATTGCGACGGCTGCAGGATCGAACGGGCGGGTTCAGCAGTTTTATCCCCTGGTCATTCAAGCCCGGTGGATCGGTGTTAGGTCGTGAAGTCGCCCTGGCCGCGCACCCGGCCAAATACGTTCGTGTGATTGCCACCGCCCGACTTGTGTTGGACAACTTTCCGCACATTCAATCTTCGTGGTTCAGCGAAACGCCTTCGGCCGGTGAGCTTGGGCTCTTGGCCGGTGCCGACGATTTCGGTGGCATTTTGATGGAGGAGCACGTCCTGAAACAGGCGGGCCATACGCCATCGGTCACTTTGGAACATGTTACGGCGATGATCCGGCGCGCGGGATTTACACCGGTTCAGCGCAACTCGCATTATGTACTTCTCGGCCAATCGCAGCGTTGACCGGCGAATCCCATATAGCGGAGCGTTCGGACATCGGCCGGCAGATAGCGTGGCGGGCTGATCAGACGCCCGTCCGTAAAGGCGGTTGGTGATTTGCAGGGCTGGGGGCTTTAAGCGGGGGCGTCGGATGAAAACGGTAGCCACGCGGTCAGGCAGTCTCTAATCTCACGGTCGCTAAGAAGATTGTGCGGGTGGCAGAAGATACCGATCCGCAGGGAAAAATTAGCCCCGTTGCCCCATGGCCAGCAGGTGGCATACAGAATCAGGTCTTGATTATCCGTGTCGCGGGACATAAAGAAATCCTGACCCGGCATCAAGCCGAAACCGGAATGAACGAATTGGCTGATTGCATCGGTGCACCCGTCAATGGTCGTAAAGTCCAATTTCTGCTCGAATTCCAATGCGATCGGAAGCAAGATCAATTCAAGATCTTCCTTGTCAAACACCACGAGCGCATGGCCGTACTTATCATCCCAGGCCCATTCACAGCCGGCAGGGATGTTAAGCCCGATACGCTGGCAGATGGTTTTGAATTTTTCCAGTTCGATGGCGGACATGCGGTAACCGATCGATAGATGAAAGTCGCCGAAACATTTAATAATCAGGTTATTTCATTTCAATTCGAGTGTCAAACCGCTGTCTGCCCATAACCCTTATCCGAGAGCGATGAGCTTCAATCTATCAAGCATCGAAAATTTACTGCCCCTGTTGATGATGTTCGGCGCTCTGGTGGTCATGCTGGCCTGCCTGCAGCGCAGACTGGAAGCCATCCGTTCCCGGAGAGCCGATGTCTATTCCCGCGATATGTACCTGCGCAGTCCGGGGGAATCGACCCTCAACCGGATCGATCGGGCGACCAGCGAATTCCTGACGTATGGGATCGCCGTGGCGGTCGTGCCCCTGATACTCCTGCTCACTTATCTGGCTTACGTAAGTTTTGCCCGTGCGCCCCAAGGTTGGCTGGAATTCGCCTATCTGGTCTGTCTGACAATGGGGTTCTTACTCTACGGCGTAAACAAGCTACGGCGCTTGCGCCTAAAGACGAAGCGCTTGCGGATGATTTACGCCGGTCTGCAGTCGGTGGCCCTGGAGATCAACCAATTGTTAGCCTCGGGGCACCATGTCTACCATGATTTCCCATCCGGCCGATTCTATATCGACCATATTATTGTCGGCCCCACCGGGGTCTTTACGGTCCAATCCCGGATTCCCTCCGGTTTTCTTCGCGCGCCTGCGCTTCAGGATCGAAGGGTCAGCGTTGTGGGCAACGAACTGATCACCGATCAGACGGCCGACACGCGTACCATTCCGAACACCGTGTTTCATGCCTCGTGGCTGGCGAACTGGCTTTTGACGGATACCGGGGACGCGGTAAATGTCCAGCCGCTGTTGACCCTGCCGGGCTGGGCCGTCGATACCATAGACGACCAGGCGGTCATCGGGGTCGATCCGGCTCGAATCGGAAGTGTGGTCCGCACGACCTGCGTTCATCCACTTTCGGCGGAAAGCATCCATCGCTTATGTGCGGCGCTTGAAACCAAGTACCGGCGCGAGCGCAGGGAAAAAACCAGGCCCTGAGCAAGCCGCATTATTGACTACCGAAGCGGCAGTCCTCCAGGTTTCGACAAGATCGATGTGCGCTTTTTAGGCTAGACACCCTTGATTTGCGCTTGCAGCGCGCGCTGGATTCGTTTGCGGGCCTCATCCGAGAGGGAAATTGGAGGCTCGAAGCTTTCGAGCTGTTGATTGATGTGACGGCTGATGGCGTTGAGCAAGGCGAGTTGCTGTGCGAAGTGCTGACAGTATTTACACATGCGCAAATGGATCCAGAGCATCAGACGTTTGAAAAACGATAGTTGGCGGTCCATCGATTCGGAGACCAATCGCGAAGTCTCCTTGCAATCCGGCATGAACAACATGCGCATCATCGAGTCCTTATGGGTTGCGGCTGAACCAGTTTAATTCCAGACAATTGCGCAAACCGGTTCGCGCGCGGTAGAGCATTGTCCAGCAATTGGTCGCGGTGATCTGCATAGCCTGACAGATCTCATCGGTTTGCAACCCTTCCATTTCACGCAGCATGAAAATCTGGGCGATTCGCCGGGGCAAGACCGCCAAACATTCGAAGAGCGTATCGAGAAACTCTTTCTGTTCATAGTGCTGAATGGGATTGTTCTCCCACTTGTGCGGGTGAATTTTCCAATTGCCGTCCTGGTTGAAGTAGGCTTCCAGATTGCGGTTTAAGGCCTCTTCGTTGTCGATGATCTTCTCCCGCTGGCGTTTACGGATGCAATCGACGATCTTGTGCTTCAAAATGGCCGTCAACCAGGTTTTAGCGGCCGACTGCCTTTTGAAATTGGCACGTGATTTGAGTGCGGCCAGAAAAGTTTCCTGGACCAGATCTTCGGCCAATACGGTATCGTTGATGCGTGACAGGGCAAACCGGTAGAGGTAGTCACCGTAGCGATCGACCCACACAGCGGGGTCTTCGAGTTGTTGGGTTTTGGCAGAGGGGGCGGCGCTCATGATTTGTTATCGCTTGCTAGGCCTGAATCGCGTCGTCGGATCATCCTATTCGCAATTGATCCACATTGCAAGCGCGGCAATCATGCCGGTAAACGCAATCATTTCCTCAATATGGGGAAGCGCAGCGTTGGGTGGCCGTGCTGGCCGTTTCATCGAGAGCGCTGGGGGCCGGCGCCTATAAAATTCGACGATGCGTTTTGACATGTTTTGGTCGTCGCATGACAAATTTTGTCAAAACAGCGTGATCGATAAAGGTCACTTGGCTGTAACCTTTTTATAAATATGAAGATACAAAATTGATTGGGATTGGTATGGCTATTGCTGCGAAACCGGCCAAACAGCCAATAAAAAAATCAGCTCCCTGGTGAGTTAATCCTCGGTAATTGGCCAAACCTGTCGTGAGGCAGGGACGGAAAGCCACGGGTCTCAAGCAGACAGCCGGGTTGCCAGAAAGTGTGGCAATCCTTTTTTTTCGGTCGCTGGCGGATAAGGCTGAGGTCGATCGCTCCGGATTAACACCTGGAGGTGTAAATAAGGTTTACATAAATTTGAATATAAAGTTTTCATCATCTGAATTAAAATTTAATAAAATTAATTTATGGCTTTGCGGAGATGCCAGTGCTGTGCCGGTAATGGGCAAACTGAAAGGTATGGAGTCGGTTGGCATGTGGTTTGCTTTCCACCATTTCTAAACAAACCCAAACGGCCAATTTTCGATTGTATGTTATCCGTGGGTTTCCACCCCCCTCTCGAGTGCATCCAGGCTCCGGCTTGCTCAGGGGGTAGCCGACAGCATTCTCATCCGATGCCGATCACGCGGGGGATCCAACCAAGAAAGCTCAAATCATGAAAAATAAAATGGAAGACTTGGCCAATTTGGCTTATGAGCGCGAATTAAACCGCGAATTGGCAAAACTGCAGCAATATCTTGAGCTTTATCGCCATCGTCAAAATAAATTTTTTCAGATGTCCGAGTTGAAATTCAAATTTGTGCAGGAAACATCGGATGAAATCGTACGCCTCTACGATCATCTCGAAGCGGGTCAGGCCGTATCACGAGCCGTTGCCCTGGGGTTATTGAGCAAAGAAGAACTCCCCCAGGACATGCGTGAATCAAAGCCGTAAAACCTGGCCGCATTCTGAGCAGCCCAGGGTTACGGTGCGCATTCACCCTCCCCAAGCCGATGGGTCCCGCCTCTGGTGGTGAGTCGGGTTTTCCGCCGCGCGGATTTGCTACCGGCTGATCTCTTTAATCCCCTGCTTTACGATCCACCTTCGCAACACCAAAATTGATACCCCAGCGCAAGTCGACTATAAAATGATCATGGAGGCAAGTTTTCCGATGATAACTTCGGCGCCCTTGGAAACCCCGCAGACGGAAGCGGATCGGGTGGTTGTCGGTATTCCGGCCTACGCCCATACCTGCCAGGACATTCTGGGTCGCAAGGCATCGGCCGTTCCGAATACCTATATCGATGCCCTGACGTACGTCGAGGTCACACCGCTGATTATTCCGGTGGTCGAAGAATTAAACCTGCTCAGGCATCTCATGACCATGGTGGACGGCCTGATGCTGATCGGGGGACCTGATATCGATCCAGTGCACTATGACCAGACGGCTCATCCCGGGCTTCGCCAAGTTACGCCTGAACGCGATAAAATGGAGTTGACTGTGACGCAATGGGCGTTGCGCAGGCAACTGCCGATTCTGGCAATCTGCCGCGGCATCCAGGTACTCAACGTCGCCGCCGGCGGCAGCCTTTGGCAAGACATTGAAAGCCAGGTGCCGGGGGCTCAGAAGCATGATCAATACCCGGACAACCGGGAGGACCACCTGGCGCATAGCGTTGATATCGAGCCGGGCAGCCGCCTTGCTGCCATTTGCCGTCAAACACGGTTGGACGTCAACAGTCTGCACCATCAGGCCATCGATCGCATCGGCCAAGGTCTGTCCGTGGTGGCACGTTCAGGGGATGGGATCGTGGAAGCGGTGGAAGGCAAGGGTGATGCGTGGGTTGTGGGCGTCCAGTGGCACCCTGAGTGGCTCATCGCCGGTAGCGAGGCGATGCGGATGCTGTTTGGTGCTTTCCGGGATGCCTGTCGAGCCAATCCAAGTTCGGCCGGGGATCAGGCCGGGTGATCGGCGGGCGGGGGTGATAGATCGGAACTGTGGCGGTGGGGTTCGACCGGCACCGCGGTTTCTATGGTAAAATTTCAAATTTGGTGCGAATATCCGCAACGCCGCGAACCGTAGCCGCCACCGAACAGTACTTCTCCGATGAGAGTTTAATAGCTTGGGCCACCGCCTTGTCGGTTAAATTATCACCCCTGAGACGGTAGTTCACTTCAATGCTGCGGTAGGGCCAGGGGGGATTCGGATCGCGTTCGCCCGTGATGATGATTTCCAGATGGCCCAAGGGTTGACGTTTCTTGGCCATGATCTCGACCACATCGACTGCAGTGCAGGATGCCAGGGCCACCAGCAGCATTTCCGACGGGCGCACCCCGCTTTGTCGATCGTCGCCGGAGAGAACGACACTGTGGCCTCCGGAGTCCGTTCCCACAAACTGCATTCCATCTACCCATTGAACCTTGGCCGTCGGCATTCTTCTTCTCCGCTTGATTTACGGGGTAACCGGTTGATCTACCTAAACGGCAGCGGGGCGCGCAAAGTGCCCGCGAGGCGGTCTCATCCTTAGCTAAATTGCCAAGACCTCACAATTCAAATACCATATCGGCCGCCACGGCGAAGCATTCCAGGGAATGACCTTCGGCCGAAATGATCGTGTTGCATTGCTTGACGATCTGATCGACGTCATCATCCGTGCGCTCCGCGTTGAGATGAAAGAGCCCCAATCGTTTGACACCCGCCTGAATCGCCAAATCGATGGTTTCGGTGTAGGACGAGTGCCCCCAGAGGACTTTGGATTCGTATTCCTCCGGCGTGTATTCCGCGTCGTGAAACAACAAATCGGCGCCATAGGCGAACTCGATGTAATCGTCCATGGGCAGGCCGCCGGGATGGATAAATCCCAGTTCGTTGTCCGTCAGGAAAACGAAGCTTTTGCCGTCCTCGATAAATTTATAACCGCTGCCCATGTTGGGATGGCTCAACGGGATCGGTTCGACCGCCAGGGAACCGACTTCGAAGCGTGTCGGATTGCCATCTTCGTAGACAATTTTGGCACGCAGTTCGGATGGACGAATGGGGAAGTTGGGAGGGGTCATCACTTTCGAGACCATGTTCTCGACGAATTTTTTGGGAAAGGGGCAGCGATGCACGCGGATGGTGACATCATCGAGATAGAGCGGTTTGAAAAACGGCCAACCCATCAGGTGGTCCCAGTGGCCGTGGGTGATGAGAAAGTGGTAGGTATAGCGCTGGTCAACCATGAACTGATTGCCGAGGCGGCGAATGCCGGTACCGGCATCGACAATAAAGGTATCGCCGCTCTTGGTGACGATTTCAAGGCAGGTCGTGTCGCCACCGTATCGAAGATATTCAGGTCCGCAGACCGGAATAGATCCCCGTGATCCCCAAACCTTGATTACCATCCGCTTCCTTTCCGACGATCAGCGCGCAAGAGAGCCGTCGGTAGGGGTATGGTGGCTTGCATTGGCCACCTTCGATTCTGGATTGCTTGAAAAATATCAATATTCTTTGCTTAATCAAACACTTTTAGCACATTTCCCGCCAGGAGTCCATCATCATTTCGCCTCCTTCGGCGTCGAAATCGGAAACACGAAGGGTCTACGCAATAGACAACCGGCCCACCGCGCAGTTGGTGATTTAACCCTCCGATTGGTCAATCCGCAGGAGGGCATTCATTTGGGCTTGAAATTCTTCGACACTAAGCGGCTGCCAGGGTTCGATCGGTGAGAATTGAATGCTGGATTTGGTGTCGGCGGCAAATACTTTACCAGCACTGATACGCGGCTGCACAAGCCGGTATTTGAAATCTCCGCCCAAGTCGAGCAGGACGTCGAGATCATCGCTGTCTTCGAGCAGTTCAACCACCAGTAGGTTGAAAACAAGCCCCCTCCCGACCAGGCTGCGTTGACCTGATGGGGTTTTGGCAACCTCCACATAGGGTTGCTCGAGTGCTACGGCGGCACCACCCGGCGCCACGATGTAAGCTTGTTCAACCCAGTACTCGCCATCCTCGAATGGTATCCAGTCAGTTTGCATCGATGCCTTGCCCTTGACCGTTGAAAGCCCGGTTGCGTGGTTTCAAACGGCGTATGCATAGCATGAATTGCCAGTTGGGGAAATCCCGCCGGGTCAATTTGCTAAGCGGCGGGAAATGGCGCACGGCCGTGTCATCGTCGGTGTTTCCTCAGGCACCGGGCATCGAAAGGCTTGACAAGGCGAAAAACCATTCGCTATAGAGACCACGATCAAGGCATCAAGGTGAAGGACATGCCCCGACCCAACCAACATATAACAAGGATGACGCTGGGTTTTTTTTGGCACTGGTGGTGTTCAACACGTGTGGGGTGTGCCAATCGGATCCTGATCACCTGAGCCCAGAGACAACGTCAAACCAAA
>JASJED010000109.1 GCA_030065585.1 Desulfobacterales bacterium
CCATTGCGGTTCTCACATGGGCTGCCGTATTATTCCGATGAATGAATGCCCTGCCGAGTTGATCGCGGGTTAGTCGGCAGGTATCGTCATCATAAATCTTTATGCCGAAGGTTTCGTAAAACGCTCGATTTCAAGGCTTGCGAGATCCGAGAAATGAGGCGTATTCAGCATACGCTGCAATGACGAGGATCGAAGCGTAACGCCGAAATCGGGAGTTTTACGGACCCTTCAGGACGTAACCATGATCGCCGATGCCACCGGCAGCCAAGCCAAGACCATTCGGGAATTTCTAAAGGACGGGGGACTTGCGGGCCTCGATGTGGGCTGCGGAATAGGTGCCAAGACCGCTTTCATCGCCCGGCATGTGGCGGGCACCGTCGGTATCGACCCCAACCGCGGAGATGTCCGGGAAGCCCAAAACCGGTATGGCGGCCGCCGTCTTAGTTTCCTGGTCGCCCGCGCGCAAGCGCTCTGTTTTGCCGATGGGTCTTTCGATGCGATTTTTTTCAACGAATCCCTCCACCACGTGCCGGTCGATCGGCAGACCGCAGCCCTGCGCGAAGGCCACCGGGTGCTGCGGCCCCGGGGCCGAATGCTCATCACCGAACCGGTCCACGGCAGCGGTTCCTTTGGGCAGATATTGAAATTATACTTGGATGAAGCCGCCCAGAAGCAACATGCTATTAAGGCCATCGAGGCGGCGATAAACGATGGGTTTGCGTTGCGGGCCCGTACGGAAATCCAGATTCAGTATCGTTTCCATGGGTTTGATGATTTTTATGCCGCTTATCGGATGTCCAGGCCCGAAGCAGCGGCCAATGCCGCGCTGAAAAGGGACATCCGCGCGCGGTTTGACCGCTGCCCGCGAAATGCCGTCGGCGATACCCTGATCGACTACACGGCTTCGGTTTGGCATCTGGTGAAAAAGTGATGTTTTCACGGGTGGCCCTTCATAACCCATCACGATCCTGACGGCCGCCATGCCGATGGCTGGTTGAAGCACAACGGGATTACTTACCAGTAGATGATAAATCTTTTTCGATCTGGGAATCGGGAACCAGGGGCAACCTTACGCTGAAGATGCTGCCTTCCCCCAAAGTGCTTTTGACCGTGATGTCGCCGCCATGGGCACGGGCCACGGCGCGCGCCAGGCTCAAGCCCAGGCCGCTGCCGGATTCAGAACGGCTGGGATCACAGCGATAGAAGCGCTCGAAGATCCGCTCCCGGTCATCCTCGGCAATGCCGATGCCGGTGTCGCTGAAATCGACCTGCACGCGGTCGTTTGCCGCCCCGTGGAGCGTGACGGTGACCTGGCCACCGGCCGGCGTATAGCGGATGGCGTTGTCGAGCAAATTGGCGATCATGCGCTGGAGCATACGGGCGTCGCCCCGGATACGTGCATGCGGTCCGGCCTCGAAGCTTAAGGCCAGGTGCTTGTCCACGGCCGTGGTCTCGAACAGCTGCACGGCGTCGCCCACGAGGGCATTCAGATCGACCGCCTCCGGCCGGACCTCCCGCACCCCGGCTTCGGTCCTGGAAATGAACAGCATGGCGTTGATCATTTCCAGCAGACGGTCGCACTCTTCAATGGTGTTGGCGGCCATGTTCTGGTAATCGTCATCGGTTTGGGCGGTGGTCAGGGTGATCTCCGCCAGCCCCCGGATGCGGGTCACGGGGCTTTTGAGGTCGTGGGCGATGTTGTCGCTCATTTCACCGATGCCGCGGACCAGCGTCTGGATACGATCCAGCATGTGGTTCAGGGTTCCGGCCAACTGGTCGATTTCATCCTGACGGCCGCTGATCGGCGCCCGGGTCTGAAGATCGCCGCCGGAAATCTTGCGGGCGGCGGCGGCAATCCCGCCCACCCCGGAGAGGGCGCGCCGGGCCAGAAACCACCCGATGGCCGCGGCCAGCAGACAGAATATGCCGATGGTGGTTAGAAACAGGCGTTGAAAGGCGTTGATCAGGCGAATTTCCTCCGCCAGGGAATGGCCCAGTTGCATGATCACTCCCGGGCCGATAACACCGTAGATGATGCGCAAGCTGTCTTTGCGTTCACCCAGGACCACCGTTTCGATGACCGGCGCACCGCTGGTGAGCAGATCGCGGATGGCCTCGGCATTGACGCCGACATCCTGCCAGTAGTCGCGGCCCCCGACCGAAAACTGCGTACCGAAGCGTGACAGGAGGCGGATCAGGCGCTTTTTATCGCCTCCCGATAAAGCGTCCATGGCCGCCACCTGCTGCACGCCCGTAATGCCGTCCACCTGCATGATGCCGCTGAAGGCGGCCAGCTGGCGACGCAGGTTGTCGTCGGTTTGCTCGCGCAGGACATCGATTACCAGGTAGTAAAAGAAAACGAAGGCCAGGCAGGAGGACAGGGCAAAGATGCCGGCGTACCAGAGGGTCAGTCGGAAGGCCAGGGAGCGGCTAAGGGCTGTCAGGCGTTTTAAGAACATAGCCCACCCCACGGACGGTGTGAATCATTTTGATGTCGAAGTCTTTGTCGACTTTTTCGCGCAGGTGGTAGATCCGTGATTCGACCACATTGGTCTGGGGGTCGAAATGGTAGTCCCAGACGTGCTCCATGATCATGGTTTTGGAGACGACCTTGCCGGTGTTGCGCATCAGGTATTCCAGCAGGGAAAACTCCAGGGGCTGCAGCTCGATCTTGCGGCCCTGCCGGATGACTTCGCGGCTGATCAGATTCATGCTCAGTTCACCCGCCTTGAGCTGGGTGGGTTCGGCGGCGCCGCTGCTGCGGCGCATGAGCGCCTGCAGCCGGGCCAGGAGTTCCGAGAAGGCGAAGGGTTTGGTGAGATAGTCGTCACTGCCGATCTGGAGCCCTTTGACCTTGTCATCGGTGGCGGAGCGGGCGCTCAAGATGATCACCGGCGTGGTCCGGTGGTTGCGGCGCATTTCCTGGATGACCTCCAGCCCGCTGCGCCGCGGCAGCATGATGTCGATAATGGCGGCGTCATAGGGCTCGGTCAATGCCAGGTGCAGACCGTTTTCGCCATCTTCGGCGTGGTCGACGGCATAGCCTTCGGCCTTCAGGCCCTTGGTGATGAAGGAAGCGATTTTGGCGTCATCTTCGACGAGCAGAATACGCATTTCGACATTCCCAGCGTGAACGATGGTTTTTAATTTGCCCCATTAATTACCAGCCCCAAAACGGGCCAGGATGATCAGGCCGCATTGACCGCTTCAGTGAAAATTTCCAGGCCGATCCGGTCGATCATCTGACCGATGCGCTCGCCTTTCTTGCCGTTTTCACGGTAGTAATCAATGATGCGATCGATCAAGGCGATGGCCGCATCGTCATCAAGTTCTTCGGCAATAAGGTTAGCCAAACGCGGTTTTTTGGCGCCGTTGCCCCCAGCCGTCACGATCCAGCCCGTTTTTTTGCCCATCAGCGCGATGTCCTTGATGCAGTTTTCGGCACAATTGTTGGTGCACCCGCTGACGCCCATCTTCATCTTGTTGGGCAGTTCCATGCCGTGGTAGCGATCGTCGAGGCGCATGCCCATGGCGAGGCTGTCTTGGAGACCGAGGCGACAGTAGTCCGTCCCCGGGCAGACTTTGATGCTGCGTACGCAAAGGCCCACGGCATGTCCGGGGACCATGCCCAGATCGGCCCAGACCTGATCAATGTCTTCCTCACGCAGGCCGATAATGGCGATCCGGGCGGCGCTGGTGAGTTTGAGGGCCTGGCAGTTGAATTTTTCGGCCACATCGGCAATTTTGCGTAATTGCTCCGGGCTGGTGATGCCGCAGGGAATGTGGGGCGCAATGGCATAGGTTTGCTTGTCGCGCTGCAGGATGGTTCCTTTTTCACCGAGTTTCAACATTGTTATCCTCACTTTCGATTTTGAATGGCTGAAGCAATTTCGTGGCCCGGCATATTAACCTGTTTTGCGGTCGTTTTCAAACCCTGTCCGGATGGCGTCGGGGCCCTCGCCACCGTGTTGGGGGTTTACAATCAGATCCTATGCGCTATGATCTTTGCGCACCAACTGCTGGGCGGCCAAACCCCGTTGTACGACGATAGGGCCGGTCGGGTTTTCTGTTGGAATCGCTAGAAGCTTCTAAATGCATACGTGAGGTGGCCAATGCGAATGAGCGCAGGCATAGGGGGCCTCGGACTTTTCCTGATCATCGGGCTGCTCGCTCCCGGAGTCGCTGCGGCCGCCATGGGCGAAGACATCCGTGTGAAGATCGAATCTTCACAGCGGGCGCACAACAGGATTATCGACGGTCGGACGATCGCATCGTGGGACCGCTTGGTCAAGTTCTATACCCAGCGCCGCTTCCAGCCCGCCTGGTCGGATGCCGCCAATGTGCGGTCCATGGTCGCAGCGGTCCGGGACTCACAGGCCCACGGCCTCGTGCCGGTCGATTATCACCTGGACGTTTTGCAGGCCCTGGCGCGCCGCCCGCTAACCAAGGCGGAAACGCCCCAAGCCCGCGACGCCGATTTGGATATCCTGCTGACCGACAGTTTCTTCCAACTGGCGAGGGATCTGACTTTCGGGCGCGTCAATCCGGCCCGGTTCAATCCCGAGTGGAACTTCACCCGGGCGGGCGACGAGCCGCAATGGATCGACCTCCTGGAGGCCGCGCTGGCGGAAGGCCGCGTTCGCGAGTATCTGGAAGCACGGGCCCCTTCGCATCCGCTCTACCTTCGCTTGAAGCGCGCCCTGGAACGCTTTCGCCGAATTGCCGCGGCAGGGGGCTGGCCGTCCCTTCCCGAGGGTCCGCTGATGAAGACGGGTGTCCGGGACGCGCGCGTGCCGCTGTTGCGCCAGCGCCTGAAAATCACCGGGGACCTGAGCGTCGACACGGACGGCGATCCACTGGTGTTCGAGCCGGCCCTGGAGCGGGCTGTTCTGCGCTTTCAGGAGCGCGCCCGGGTGGATCGTGACAGTTCCCTGGTGGACGACGATGATGGGTCGGTGGGCGAGAACACGCTGGCGGCCCTGAACGTGCCCGTCGCGTATCGCCTGCGCCAGCTGCGGGTCAATCTCGAGCGCTGCCGCTGGCTTTTTCACGATCAACCGGCCACCTTCGTTCTGGTGGACATGGCCGGCTACCGAGGTTACTTCTACAAGGACGATGAAATCGTCTGGCGGGCCCGGGTCCAGGTCGGGAAACCTTATCGCGAAACGCCCTCATTCCGATCGGACATCAAGTACCTGGTGTTCAATCCCACTTGGACGGTACCACCGGGTATCATGCATGACGTGACCCTGCCCAACATTCGCAAAGATCGCACTTACCTGACCAAATATCACTTCCAGGTAATCGATCGTGACGGACGCCGCGTCGACCCGGACACGGTGGATTGGACCCGCTACACAGCCAAGAACCTACCCTATCGTATCGTCCAGACGCCGGGTCCGCACAACGCCGTCGGGCGGGTCAAATTCATCTTCCCCAACGAACAATTTATCTATCTGCACGACACGCCCCACCAGTCAGAGTTCGGTATGCACGACCGGGCTTTCAGTGCCGGCTGCATCCGAATCGACAAACCTTTCAAGCTGGCCAAACGGCTTCTCGACGGCCCTGAAAAGTGGACCATCGGACGCATACGCGAGATCATTGCCAGCAAACGAACTCGCAACGTCTGGCTACCCGAACCGGTGCCGGTTCTGCTGCTGTACCTGACAGCCCAGGTCGACGATCAGGGCCAGGTATTTTTCCGGCATGATATCTACCAACGCGACAAGGCCGTGTTCAAGGCGCTGGATCCGTCGGCACCGCCGATTGCGGAACCTGAAATCCATCAGTTGACCGGATAAAGCCAGTCTTCGCCATCACGCAGCATGAGCGCCACATCGCTGAACCAGACACGGAAACCATCGGGGCCTTGGTGGTCGAGCGACACCAGCAGCGGCCCCAGCCGGCGGTGGTCCTCCCAGGTGGACATGCGCGTCGCTGTCGGCGCCCCGCCGCGGCGATAGATCCACTCGGCGATAAGGCCGTCTCCACCGATGAAGAGTTCGTAGACGTCACCGGGGGTGTAGCCCCCTTCGGCCGGGTAGCTTACCACGATTAAACGGGCTTTCCCGGCACGCATGGGGCGCGGCGCCCGACCGCGATCCTCGACCACGGCCGTGGCGTCCCAGACCAGATGCAGCGGAAACAGCAGCCAGTAAATGTCGTTGACGAACTGGGCATCCAGCTTGCGTATCCCGTCGTCGATCTGCCCGCCGACCAGTGGATGGGTGAAGGTCACCGTGGGGCGCTCGTTGGCAGCCGCGGCTGTGACCGCGTTCGCCTGCGGTTTCCAGATCCACGTCCGGCGTACCGTCTTCGTGCCGACCTGGGCATTGAAGGTGAAACGCAGGATTTCGACCTGCTCGAAGGATTCGACACCGTAGCGTCGGGCCAGGTCATGGCGTGGATCGTCTCGCGATCGCGCGGACTGCGAACTGCAGCCCACGGTATTGACGGCAATCAAGGTCAGGACGATCGACAAACAATAAATGGGTTTCATCGGTCAACTCCTGTAGGCTTCATTGACGACCCCGTAAAGAGTGCGATCCGCTTGAGGCGCATAAATATCAGGGTCAAGCGTAGCCCTCATCGTTAAGGCCTACGGCAGGTAAGCTTGATTCCTCGGGCAACGTATACCGCATCTCGAATTTTTTTCGAGACGATCCGCAGCATGATTTTCTTACGAAACGGTAAAGCTTGAAAGCGTTAGCCGACGATGGCTACCCTCGGAAGGTGACATGTGCTATCTATAAGACGGTCAGCGGCATTTGCAAGCCGGCGAGGGGCTACCCGCCCGGACAGGGCCACAGAAGCATGCCGACGGCGCAATGGGAACCGATGAAAAATTTTCCGTCAAATCGCGTCTGGGCCCATGCCAGCCCCTTCAACCCCAAGGCATGGCGTTATGTCCACGACAAGCCCAGCGCACGGCTGTGTTTTTAGCGCTCCCGGGCCGACCTCACCTTCGTGGCCTACACCCACCGGCCTTTGGTGATCCGCGCGGCCGGCCGGCTGCGCTTGGCGTTTGACGCCCCCGAGAACGCGGAAGTGGCCGATCTGACGCCGGGCCGGCGTTTGATCCTGAACTGCGGCAGTCTGGGCCAGCCGCGCGACAGGCAGGCCGCGGGCAGCTACCTGGTGCTGGACACCACGGCCGGCCGGGTCGAATTCATTTGCTTCGGATATGATGTCCACCAAGCGGCGGGGAAGATTCGGGCCGCCGGTCTGCCCGTTTATTTCGTGGAGCGACGTCTGCAGGGAAAATGAGAGAAAGCCGGCGGTCTGCTGGGGAAGGAAAGCCGTTTTTCAAGAGTTCTAATCTTACTGGACTGGCTCAGGCGCATCGACCGCCTGATCGGCCGCAGGTAAAATCGGCTCGACGGGTATGATCAAGCTGAAAACCGCCCCTTTGTTTTCGCCGCGGCTTTCGGCCCATATCCTGCCTCCGTGCAATGTCACCAGGTGCTTGGTCAACGCGAGGCCCAGCCCCGTACCCTGATCGTTTTTGTTTTTGGTGGTTTCCGCCTGTTCGAATGGTTTGAAGACCCGTTCGATGTCCTTGGCCTTCAGACCAATGCCGCTATCGATGACACGGATTTGAACACCGCGATTGCCGTTGGTGGTTTGCGAACCGCTGCCACCGTCAAGACTGCCGGAGCGGGCCTGGACTTCGATCCGGCCGCGCGCCGGCGTAAACTTGACGGCGTTGGACAACAGGTTGTACAAAATCTGCTTTAACTTGCGCTCATCGGCCACGATGGTGTCCGGTACGCCGCGGATGTCATGCGTTAGCGTAACCCCGTTTTTATTGGCCTTTTCCTTTATAATCGTGAGACTGTTCGCTAAAAGCGCCTCGAGGTTGACCGATGAAGGGTCCAAGGTCAGTTTGCCCGCCTCCACTTTGGAAATGTCGAGGATGTCGTTGATCAGCGCCAGAAGGTGATTGCTGCTCTGGTGAACATCGGTCAGGTATTCTTCCTGGGTTTCGTTCAGGTGGCCGAAATGCTTGCTCAGAACCAATTCGGTAAAGCCGATGATATGATTCAACGGCGTGCGCAGTTCATGGCTCATGTTAGCCAGAAAGTCACTCTTGGCCTGGTTGGCTTTTTCGGAAACGGTCTTGGCTACCTGGAGTTTGCGTGCCGTTTTACGATGCTCTTGAACTTCACGTTGCAATCGATGGTGGGATCTTTCGCGCATGAATTCAAACAGGTAGGCATACGCCAAGACAACCAGAAACGAAGGGATGATCCGCATCTTGAGATCGGTTGGATACGACGTCAAAAAGGTAGATGGAAACTCGATGACAAAGAATAGAACGATGGGTCCAAAAAATAGGATGTTGGCGATGAGCCCCTTTCGGGAGCCCAGAAGAAACATGGCAAACAGCGGGAAGGTATACATCCAGACATAAGCCGAATTGTTGACACCCCCTGAAAACACCAGAAACCAGAACAGCAATAGGGCGCCGGTGATACCCATATAGCCGGCCGTTTCGATCTGGCCGCTACGATTCAGATAGATCATCGTAAACAGCAGCAGGAGGGCGATCAGGAAATCAAAGCATGCCAGATAATGGTTGGATTGCCAAAAGGCCAGCAAACCCATGGGGATCAATACCACGATCCCGATGATGCATACGACGTTCAGCAAGACGACTTTTCGAAACAGCTCGGCGTCATTCCGGCGTTGAATCTCGAAGCCATTCACAAGGGCCATCGTTTTGGCCCGCAATCCAGCGATCAATGCGCTTTCCCTTTTCAGCCTACCCGCAATCGATGCCGCTCAATGCGGGATGCGGTTTGCAACTCAAGGGCAATTATCGGTTTTTTTAACGGAAAAGTTTAGATTCGCTGATTTTGGATGGGACAATCACAAAATCGACCCCTTCAGACGGGCAGGCCTATTGAAAATTTCACAAACGATGGATAACACTCTCCGTCATTACCGCCACGCAGCACGTTTCCGGCCCGTGGGCCAGAATGGCAGCGGTCCATTGGTACGGTCCGTTTGCGGTGGCATATCCAGTCAAAATTCTCCACCCAACGTGAAAGGAGAAAAAGATGTCCGATTCCGACGTTAAGATCATCGATATCGCCCTTCAGGGCGGCGGGGCCCATGGCGCTTTTACCTGGGGAGTCTTGGACCGTCTGCTCGAGGACGAGCGCATCGATATCGAGGGGATCAGCGGCACCAGCGCCGGTGCCATGAATGCCGTGGCCCTGGCCCAGGGGCTGGCCAGCGGCGGTCGCCAAAATGCCCGGGAGCTGCTCGCCGGCTTCTGGACCAAGGTCAGCGAAGCCGCCCGCCGAAGCCCGATCCAGCGCTCGTTTTTCGACATCATGATGGGGCGCTGGAGCCTGGATTGGTCCCCCAGTTTTATCTTCTCCCAGCACCTGACACGTACCTTCTCGCCCCACGAATTCAATCCCTTCGATATCAATCCCCTGCGTGATATCGTGGCGGCGTTCTTCGACTTCGACGTCATCAACAGCACCCGCTGGCCCAAACTTTTCCTGTCCGCCACCAACGTGCGGACCGGACGTCTCAAGGTGTTTCGACAACCGGCCATCTCGGTCGACACCGCTATGGCCTCCGCCTGCCTGCCAACCCTTTTCCGCGCCGTGGAAGTCGACGGGGAGGCCTACTGGGACGGCGGCTACATGGGCAACCCGCCGATATTCCCCCTGATCGACGAGACCGCGGCCCGCGACATCGTGCTCGTCCAGATCAATCCCTTTACCCGGTCCGACGTTCCCCGCACGGCCTACGAAATTCACAACCGTTTGAACGAAATCACCTTCAACGCCAGTCTGATGAAGGAACTGCGGGCGGCCGCCTTTCTCCAGGAAATCATCAAGCACGAAGGGATCGATCGCCAGGCCTACCGTGACGGCCGGGTCCACCTGATCCAGTCCGAAGAGGAGATGCGCAAGCTCAGCGTCTCCAGCAAGCTCAATGCCGAGTGGGCCTTTCTGCAGCACCTCCACGACATTGGCTGGCGCACGGCCGAGCGATGGCTGGAGGCCCATTTCGACGATCTGGGGGTGCGCACGAGCTGGGATGCCGGTTTCGTCTTCGAGGAAAGCCTCCAGCCGGCCCATCTTCCGGAAGACGTCGAAAGGAAGGTCATCAATTGATTTAAACCTTCGAAAATGTTAATCATTCGTCTCAGTGTTGATTGGTGTGATCGGATGATTAGGATGCGAAAACGGGTCCCTCTAACAACTGAACAATAAATAGGGGTACGTCATGCAAGGACGACGACGGATACATCTATATGTGAAATTGATCATCCTCGGCCTGTTGCTTGTGCCGGACTGCGGTGCGGCGGTCGCACACGCCGCTGCCGGTGGTGCAACTGGTGACGAACAGGCCACGGCCCAGTACCGGCAATGGGTCGAAGCAATGAAAACCAGCGAGCGGGGTCCTTTTCAGCGGATTCGCTGGTTTTGCAACGATGGCAGTGTGCATCCGCCCAAACCCTATCCCTGTGGCGAGCGCGGCGGCGGGCACCAACATGGCGAGTGGAGTGCGCAGACGAAAAAGCTGCGTGCCCAGGGGTATCGCGTGGCCACGCTGTTGGCCGGCGCGGATCCTGAAAAATTGGCGGCCGAGGCGGATTTTCGCGAGACATGGAACCATCTGCTGATCGAGAAGTTTCTGATGGCGGTGGATAACGGCTGGATTATGCGCCGGGCGCTGTTTTACCGGGGGGCCATCCAGGAGGAGGACGAACGTGCCGCCGCCCGGGAACTCTTGATCACGCTGGCCGGAAAGCCCGAATGGATTGGGTCGCGCTTCCCGTCCTTGCGCATCGGCGTGCGACTGCTGCCGCACGGTGAGGATACCGCCTCGGTCCAGAAGGTGCGCCAGGTGTCGGCCTCGCTGTCCGACCAGGATGCCGGCTTCAAGGACTTGCGGGCCAAGATCCACGGATCCCCCGACAAGGATGACGCCCGGCGGGTCAGGGACTATGCCGCCGGGGTCAAGCAAGACGCGCTGCGCAAACAGTACCAGGAACTGGCCGCGGAAATCGACCGGGTCTATGCGGCCGTTCCCCTTGCGCAGCGGCTCCAACAGACAGCCAAGACGTACACGGCAGCCCCCTGGCTGCAGAAACGCCTCGTGAAGGCCGCCGAGGCCATCGCCCAGGATGACGCCCCCGGCAACGTCTACGCGGTAACGGCGGATTTGCTGGCCGATCTGCGCGACGCCCTGCCCAAAATCAAGCAGGCTTCGGCCCGGCTTAAAGTGCTGGATCTGGGCCTCGCCGTGGAGGCCGACAATTTCAGTGCCAGCGCCGTTCTTCGCGAACAGATGACCGAACGGACCCGGAAGCAGCGCGCCGCGTTGCTGGCCGCCGCGGTTGAGGGCGCCTACGGCACCGGCATGATCAACCGGCGCGAGCGCGCCGCCCTCCGGGAAACCCTGAACCAACTGGAAAAAGCCCGCCTCCCGCTGAAGGATTATAAGAAGCATCTCAACTATCTCGGGCGGGTGCCGGGCTGGGGCACCCAGGGGCTGCGTTTTCACTTCTATGAAGCGATGCAGAA
>JASJED010000110.1 GCA_030065585.1 Desulfobacterales bacterium
TCGCGGCGCATGCTTCAAAACGAACCGGCAACCGTCAAACGTTTTATCCAGGCCCTGCTGGCGGGCTGGGAGGCGGCCCTCAATCCGACCAACACGGCCCGCGCCCTCGACACCCTGCAACAGTTCGATCGGGATACGCCCCGTGAGCAGTTGGCCGAACAGCTCGACATCACCCGGACTTTGATCAAACCCACTGCCGCGCTGAAGATCGGGACCATCGATACCGCCGCCTGGAAACAGACGGAGCAGATCATGCTCACCCAGAAGCAGATCGAAAAACCTGTCCAGGTCGAAACCGTTCTGCATCCGGCTTTCGCCTTTTAGGCCGGCGGATGGGAAGTGAAAGCGCATTGCCGCGCGACCTGTTGGAAAAGATTCTGGAAGCCCACGGAGGACGCGCGCGCTGGGAGGCCGTCGATCAGCTGCGGTTTGAAGCCCGCTGCGGCGGGCTGGCCCTGACGGCCCGCTGGCAGAAGAACGCCTACCGGCACTATCGGGCCCGGGTGTCCACGCGCGCGCCGCAGGTAAGCTTCACGCCTTTTAAGAGCCAGCGGGGCGTTTTCACGGCTGACCGGGTCTGGATCGAATCACCCGGCGGTGGTATCCAGAAAGAACGCCGGTCGCCCCGCAGCCTTTTTCCGGGCGGCCGCCGCGCCCTGGTGTGGGATGCCCTCGATATTCTCTACTTTGGGGGCTATGCGATCTGGAATTATTTGTGTACGCCCTTTTTGCTGGCGCATCCGGACGTGCAACTGATCCGGGGGGCGGACTGGCCGGAGAACGGCGAAATCTGGCAGCGGCTCGTCGCCCGGTTTCCGGAAACCCTGCCCACCCATTGCCGTGATCAGGTTTTCTACGTCGATCACCGGGGGTTGATCCGGCGCCACGACTATACCGCCGAGGTGATCGGCCATTATGCCCGCGCAGTCCATTATTGCCGGCGGCACCGTCGGTTCGACGGGCTCGTGTTCCCCACCCGCCGCCGCGTCTTTCCCCGCAAGCGGGACAACCGGGCGTTATCTTTTCCAACCCTGGTCTGGATCGATATCGACCACATCGAATGCGGCCCGGACTGAATCTCCAGCAGTTGTCCGGCGCCCCACAGGATGGAGCGTGAATGGAACCTGTTTTCTGGGAATGGTGGCAGCACCTGCCGAGCCGTATCGATCCCGTGCTCTTCAGCCTGGGCGGTTTTCAACTCCGCTACTACGGCCTGATGTATATCGTCGCCTTTGCCATCACCTACGGCCTGTTGATCTACCGCACCCGCCGCGACGGTTTCGACTACACGCCTGAGATGGTTCAGGACCTGATGGTCTGGCTGATCGTGGGCACCATTCTGGGGGGGCGTCTGGGCTATGTGCTCTTCTACGACCCGGCCTATTTCATGCGCCACCCGTGGAAGATCTTTCTGCCGGTGGATTTCTCCCAGGGCTTCCGGTTCGTGGGCATCTCCGGCATGTCCTACCACGGCGGCATGCTGGGGGTGATCCTGGCGGCCATCTTGTTCGGTCGCCGGCGCCGGATCGCCTTCTGGGAGATCGCCGATTTCGTGGCGCCGGCCGTGCCGCTGGGCTATACTTTCGGGCGCATCGGGAACTTCGTCAACGGCGAGCTTTTCGGCCGCGCGACCACCGTTGCCTGGGGCATGTATTTCCCGCTGGATCCTTCCGGCCAACTGCGCCACCCCTCCCAGCTTTACGAAGCCTTCGGGGAGGGCCTGCTGTGCTTCCTTCTCCTGTGGTGTCTGCGCAATGGCCGGCTGCTGCGGGGCACCTTGCTCGGTCTCTATCTGGTGGGCTACGGTCTGGTGCGTTTTGGCATCGAATATTTCCGCCAGCCGGACGCCCACCTGATGTTCGTTCTGGGACCTTGGACGATGGGGCAGGTGTTGTGCGGGCTCATGGTCGTACTGGGTATCGTGGTGGCGCTTGTCGGAAGGCAGGCCCGCCGGCTATCGCCGGCCTGAACCAAAATCGACCATTAAGGGATGGACATTAGCGCAGACAGCTAATTGGCATCATCGCCGCAGCCGTTTTTCTTCCCAGACATTCATACGCATGGAGACCGATCAGCGTTTAACCACCCGGGCCTCATATCCGGCACTTTCCAACGCCGCCACGGTCATTCTCGCCTCTTCAGGGCTTTGAAAACCACCCACCAGCACGTTGTGATCATCATCGCCGGGCCGACGGTAGGGTAGAAAGCCGCTGGCCAAAAGCTGGTTTTCAATGGTTTCACCACGGGGGTCGTGATCCGGTGGTCGAATCACAATGGCATAGGGAATCATGGTGAGGACAGCCTCCGCGAAGCCGTCGTCGTTGAGCTCGGCGCGCATGTTTTCAGCTTTTGCGGGTGTGGGGAAGCACCCGACATAGACCCGATACCAGTTGCCGGTAGTTTCCCGGCGGCTGATGCCGATGAGCGCCTTGCGGCCCATGCTGATGAGTTCGACGCCCAACTGAAAGGCCTCGTTCTTTTCGCGGTATGACTTGATCTGATAGGCGTAAGGGTAGGTTGGGCGTATTTCTTCTTCCGTCTCCGGGACGAGGGGTGGTGCGGCGGCCGATGGCGCCGGCTGAGGCGGTGCGAGCGTCGCGGGCGACGTCGCCGTAGGGCGCAAGGCGTCGGGAATGCGGCGAATCAGCGCGCCTTGGAAACGGGCGGCATCGAGGTCGGCCAATCCCTGACGGGCTGCCGCCAGGGTGGGGTAGGCGTTGATGTAAACGCGGTACCAGATCCCCTTGCCCGGGATCTCGACGGGATGGCTGAAACACACGAATCCTTCCAGCCGCAGTTGGGCAACTTCCCGCGCGGCATCTTCCGCCTGGTGGTAGGATCGCACCTGGATCGCGTACTTGCTCTCCGGGGTCAAGCCCTCGGGAGGGCTCACCGTCGGCTGCGGCGAAGCGATTGACGGCACCGTCGCTTGCATGGGTGCGGGCGGGTCCTGCGTGGCGGGTGCCGTTTCCGCGGGTTTCATGGCGGCCGTACCGGGCGCCGGTTCGGCCGGCAGGCTCACGGATGGGGTCGGCATCGGATCGGCCTCGGGAGCCGGCGGCAGGTCGGTTGGCTTGGTGACCGGGGCGGGGTTGGCGGTGGGTGGTTGTCCGGCATCTGGGGCGTTCGCTACGGGATGCGCCCCCACGTTGATGACGACGGTGGCCAGACGTGATTGGGCCACCGCATTGCCGGCCCGGAAGGTGAATCGATCGGTGCCGGTGAATCCGGACCGCGGTGTGTAGATCAGGTGTGGCATGGTGCCACTCAGGGCGCCCTGGTAGGGCACCGTCGCGATATCGAAGGTGATCGGAAGGCGGTCGGTGGATTCGGCTAGCAGCGTAATTTTGACCGGCTCCCCGGCGATGGTGAACACGGTTTGGTCCGTTACCGTGATTTCCCGGCCGGCGGCAGCTGACGGGGTCGGGGGCGGCGGTTCCGCCGCCTGCGGGGCTTTCTTGACCTCGGCGCGGGGTGCTTCGGTTTCCCGCGAGGGGGGAGCGGCATCCGGGCGCTTTTCGGGCTGAATCAGGCGGTCCAGGGTTTCAAATTGGCGATCGAGGTCCGTCACGGCGCTCAGCGGTTTGATTTTGACGGGATCGCGGTAGGGGCGTTGTTCTTCAAACAAACTCATGCGCTCGACGTATGGGCCAAGTTCGTCGGCGGCGCCATTGGCCGCCAGCATGGAGATAACCCGATTTTCCATGGCCACGGCTTCATCGAAGCGGCCGGCTTCGGCATAGGCCGTTGCCAGCGTATCCATGAAATTGACATCGGGCGTATGGGCCGCCGCCTTCTCGGCCAGGGCCACCGCCCGGCGGCCGTCGCGCAGGCGTCGGTCCGGTGAAGTGGCCAGGATCCAGGCGATGTTGTTGTAGACTTCGATATAGTCCGGATTGACCGTCAGGGCCTGGATGTAGTCGCCCAGGGCACCGGCCGGGTCGCCCTGGCGATCGCGGGCAAAACCGCGGTTGTAGAGTGACTTGGCTGAACGCGGGTTTATCGCCAACGCCTGGCTGCAATCCGCGATGGCCCGGTCGTAATCCTCACGGCGGATCCAGGTCAGGCAGCGATTGCTGTAGGCGTCCACATAGCGGGGATTGATGGCGATGGCCCGATCGAAATCGGCGATGGCCGCTTCGTAGGATTCTTGGAAAATATAGGCGAAACCGCGGTTGTTGTAGGCTTTGGCCGAACCGGGATTAAACCGGATGGCCTTGGTGCAGTCGGCGATGGCACCGTCGTAATCCCCGGTATAGATGCGCGCAAAGCCGCGGTTGTTCAAAGCCTCGAAGTCATGCGGGACGGTTTCGATGGCGATGGTGAAGGCGTCCACGGCGCGCTGGTAATGACCCTGCCGGAGTTCGACCAGACCCCGTTCAAACCAATTTTCCGACGCCCCCACCGATCCGACGTCGAGCAGGACGACAACCAGTAAACTGGCCAGCCGCAAGTGTTTGCGCTTGATTGCGGCCTGTCGCCTCGTCATCTTGACCCCTTGTCCAATCAATCTGAATCCTTCCGGTTCGTGTTACCGGTCCGAGCCGTTGGCCGCGTGCCCGCCGTCGGTATCAGGCGGCGATCCCCTGGTCGGCGGTATCACGGCCACCCCGGCGTTCACCGGAAAGCTGGAAGCGCCGCATAAAGCGATCGTCGAGAAAATGCTTCAGCCAGAAGGCCGGGCGGTGTCCCAAGGTCAACCGGCCGCGGTTGAGGATGCCGGTACCGTCGCCCATGTTGAGGATCAGCAGATAGTCTTTCTGCGGTGTGAAGGCCTCCAGGGCGCGGTCTTCGAGGGCGGCGGGCAGATTGTGCAGCAGGACCGGGTTCTGGCGCACGGCATAAACCCCCACCCGCTGCAGGGGGCGGGGTTGAAAGGCAATACAGTCGCCGCCGCCGAAGACATTGGGGTGTGAAACCGATTGCAGATAGCGGTTGACCAGTAGGCCACCGTGTTCATCCGTGGCCAGACCAGCTGCCCCGATTAGGGATGAAGGGCGCGTTCCCACGGCGGGGAACAGGAAGTCGCAGGCCAGCCGTTCGTCGTTGGTCAGGCGCAGGGTTTGGTCTTCGACGGCGACCAGCCCCGTGTGCTCCATCACGCGGATGTCCAGCTGCCGCAGCTTGGCCAGCGCTTTGTGCCGCACAACCGGCGCAAAATGGCTCAGCAGTAATCCGCGGGTCAACAGCGTGATATCGGCCCGTCCGCGCTGGCGCCGCACGAGGGCGCGCAGATTGGCGGCAATCTCGACACCGGCCGGCCCGCCGCCGGCCACGGCGATGGTCAGATCGCCATCGCGCAGCCGCTGGCTGATCGCAACCCGCGCGTCCCTGAAAATCGCGACGGGTTTGGCCGGGTAGATGCAAATCGAGGTGGTGGCCGGCCGTGGGAAAGGCACATCGCTGCCGGTGTTGAGGCTGAGGACGTCGTAGGTCAGCTCACGGCCGGTGGCCAGGGTCAGGCGCTGGAGCCGGGGATCGATCCGGGTGACCCGATCGTCCCGGAAATCACCTCCGCGCCGGGTGACCATGGTGGCCACATCAAAACGGACCTCGGCCGGTCGATAGCGGCCGGCGAGCAGGCCCGGTCCCATGCCGCTGTAGTACTGGAAACCACCGTCGCTGACGACCGTTACCCGGTGGCCCCGCGCAATGAGACCGGCGATTTCCTTCATGACGGTCAGGTGGGCATGTCCGGCACCCACAAGCACCAGGTGTTTGGGCATGGGCAACTTCCCCCGCAAGTTGGCTGCGTTGCTGCGCTACGGGATGACAATACACCAAAAACTAGGCCAACTCAATTCCACAGGCGAGGATTGGGCTGCCAGGGGTTGGTGCCGCCGCAAAGACCGCACGGCGACGCAAGCCAGGGGTTATCTCTAGCGATCAAAGGATCTTTTTGCGGGCATAGTCCTCGGCCAGGTTGCCAACCCAGGGAAGTTTGTAGCGTTCCTTGAGGCCGGCCTTGATCATCAGGATGATCCACAGGGCCAGGCCGAGCAGCGACAGCAGCGCCCCGACCAACGGCCCTAAAAAAGGCAAGGCCTGGATGACGATGCTCAGTACGGTCAAGGCCCCGAAGGTGATGACCGACTGGGTCGCGTGAAAGCGCACAAAGTCGCTTTCTTTCTCGATCAGGTAGAAAATCAGGCCGCTGATCCAACCCAGCAGATAACACAGAATGCCGGCGATATGGGCGGGAAGTCCCGTAGAGGATTTTAACATGCTTGGCTCCATCTTCCTGGGTTTTTCGTTTGGCGTCGCCTTTATGATCTCCAACGCGCTGCGGTTGGCGGCGGCGTTAGAATCGTGCGGTCAATCCACGATGCCGATGGTCTCCGCCTCGTCATGATCAAAATCGACGGCCGGATCCAAACCGCGACCTAGCGCGGTCCCGGCCGAAAAGTATCCCGCACGAAGGCCGCAATCCCTGTGTTGACAACCGCGGGTTGTTCCAACGGGACCATGTGACCCGCCTCGGAAACGCTGATACGGTGCGCGTCAGCGATGTGCTCTTCCAGATAGTCGCTGTATTTCGGCGGTGTCAGCGGGTCGTCGCTGCCACTGATGATCAGCACGGGACGCTTGATTTCGGCTAGCCGGTCCATCACGTCGAATCGGTCACAGGCGCGGAAATCTTGCTGACAGACCGCGGGCGGACAGGCCGCCGCCATCGCTTTGACAGGCCTGAGCCGGTCGGGATCGGTTTGAGGGGAGGCGCCGCAAAACGCCATACCATCGGCGAAATCGTGGTAGTCATTCGCGATGGCCTCGAAAATGGTGTGATGGACGCGCAGGCGCGCACCCGTGCCGATGAGGATCCCGCCGGCCAAGGCCTCAGGGTAGTCCAGCAGCATCTGCAAGGCGATCGCACCTCCCAGGCTGAGTCCGCAGGGGATGGGCTGCGGCACCCGCAGGACGTCGATCAGGTGCATGACGCGCGCTGCATAATCCTCGACGCACTCGAATGCCGGCGCGTCGCTTGCGCCGTGGCCAGGCAGATCCAGGGCCAGGGTGTTCACGTGCGCGGCCAAGGCGTCGGTTTGATACTGCCAGAGCCCCTTGGCCAGCCCGGATCCGTGAATAAAGACAACGCTGGGCCGGCGCGGGTTCAGGGGCCAGCAGCCGGCCTGATAGGCAATGCCCTGATCCTTGCGGACGATCATGCGGTCCTCCCGGTGAAATCGACGTCGAGTTGCTTGTATAATCCATACAGGGCCATTTTGCCAAGCCTGACAGCCACGGATGCCGGTTCGGCCAACGGAAGGTGTCGAATGGTATGGTCATGCCGAGCCGTGAGCAACCGATGTCCCTTGCGACACACCCCCCAACGGGTGTGTTTGATATGCCTCCGGGGTATGCTATGAGATCATGGTCGGGAGACATGACGCGGTTGACCTTCGGCATACACGCGGGAATTTTCCCCGGTAATGTTTCGGATGAGGCGGATATGAAAATCGAAGATCATTTCAAGATGCTGGCCTGGTTCCATGATTTGTTGGCGATGCCGCGCACTTCTGAAGGGAGGAACGATGCTTGATTTGCCCATCAGCAAACCAGCCGTGCTGGACGGTGGTATGGGACGTGAATTGCGCTTCCGGGGGGTCGATGTGCCGGAAACGATCTGGTCGGCGGGGGCCCTGATAACCGATCCCGAGGTCGTGCGCCAGATTCATGTCGATTATATCGCCGCCGGGGCCGATGTGATTACGACCAATACCTACGGCATTATCCGCAGCGACCTGTCCAATGTCGGCATTGCCGAGCGTTTTGCCGAGCTCAACCTTCTGGCCTGCCGTCTGGCTATCGAAGCGCGCGGCATGTCGCGGCGCAAGGTCGTGATCGCTGGATCGCTGCCGCCGCTGCGCGGAAGTTTCCGTCCCGATCTGGTGGGGCCCAGCGAAGAGATCGAAGCACTATACCGCGAGCAGGCCGACCTGCTGGCGCCGCATGTGGACCTGCTGCTGTGTGAGACCATGTCGAGTGCCGTTGAGGGCCTGGCGGCGGCCAGCGCCGCCTGCCGCACGGGCAAGCCGGTCTGGGTGTCCTGGACCTTGCACGAGGACCGCTCGGGGAACCTGCGCAGCGGCGAAACCGTCGAGGCGGCCGTGGCCGCCCTCCGGGGGCTGCCGGTCACGGGTTTCTTGGCCAATTGCTGCGCCCCGGAAAGCGTTACCCGGGCCATGTCCCGGTTGGCGGCGGCGGGGGCCGAATGGGTCGGCGGTTACGCCAATACCTTCACACCCATCCCCAAAGACTGGGCCCTGGACGGCGACAAGGACACCGACGGGCTTTTGACCCTGCGCGAGGATCTGGATCCCGATCAGTATGCCGCCCACGTGGCGCACTGGCTTGCGGCCGGGGCTACCGTCGTGGGCGGCTGCTGCGGCACCCGGCCGGCCCATATCGCCAAGTTACGAACGTTGATCGACGGCCGCGATCGCCAGGCCGAGTGAAAGGCGAAAGATCACGCGATCGGCAGGATTTGCGCGTACGGCGCACTTACGGAGCTTATGCGTCGTGATCGCTCACGACGCATTCGGCCTCGATTTCCACCAACCAGGCGGGGTCGATCAGACGGCTGACTTCCACAAAGGTGCAGGCCGGGCGGATGTCGCCGAATAGTTTGCCATGGGCGCTGGCGGCATCCTGCCAGCGTTCGGCATCCGTCAGGTAGACACGGGTGCGGATAACGTCCTCCAGCCGGCCGCCGGCTTTTTCGATGGCCTCCCGGATGATGTCGAGGCAGCGCAGGGCCTGCCCGTATACATCGCCGGGGTGGGCGGTGGTGCCGTCCGCGTCAATCGGCGCCGTGCCGGATACCGCAATGCGATCGCCGATGCGAACGGCCCGTGAGAAACCGATGGGTCTTTCATAGGGCGAGCCGGAAGAGATGTTCTGGCGCGACATGGGGCCTCCTTGGTTCAGTCGAATTTGACCACTTTTTTATTTCTTTCCAGAGACGAATACTTCCCTTAATGTTGGTTAGGGTTATTTCAAGGTTTCAGGTTTCAGAGGTCAGGTGTCAGAAAACCTCGGATCCGACAGGCGAACCCTGAAACCTGAACACCGAAACCTGAATCCCTCCCTTACCCCGAAAAGGCCGGGGCCAACAGCACGATCCCGGCCATGAGCCCCATGGGCACCTCGCCGGGGTCGCTGTCGCGGGTGATCTTGTTGACCGGCCAGCCCACCGTGCGGGAGAGTTCGAAGAAATTGACCCCCAACCCGGAAATCGAAGGCCGTGCGGCGTCGGAGTGACGGCAATCCCCTTTCTGGGCCAGCACCCGGCAGTTTTTTTCTTCCGCACAGAAGATGCGTTTGCAGGAGCCGGCGGCCAATCCCCGGGCGTCGGCGTAACCGTTGGCTATAGCGCGACGCTCGAGATCCGCAGCGGTTTCGTGCACGATGCGGGCGACCTCGAAACGCCCGTCACCCAACAACACCTCCGTGGGTACGTCGAACTTGAAGACCAGCGCTTGCGGGTATTGCGGCAGCAATTCACGAAAAGCCGCCGGCTTCATGACATGCGGGGGGCAGTTGGCCCCCTGCCCGTAGCCGGGACAGCCCGGATCTTGGCAAATGCGGGCCAGTTTCTCTTCGACCTGGATGTGCGTGGAGGCGATCAAACGAGCATCGCTGGCGCCGAGGGACAAGGCGTGATGGATCAGAAGCGTATCGGGCGAGTTCACAGTGGTACAGCTCCACGGCTCCGTGACGAGGGGGCAATCGACCCGTTGATTTGGTCTACAGATATTCGTCCAGTGAAAACAACCCGAAGAACCAGGCCTGAAAGCGATGGCCAAAGGAACTCGGGGGCTCCGATTTCCTGATCTCGGCCCCGGAATGCCAAGTCAGGCGGTTATTTTCGTCTTTACGGACCTGCCAGCTGTTTTCAGGTGCCACCAGGTTTTCAAAAAGGATTGTGACGGCTTCGGCTAAATCGGCGCTATCGATCAAAAGGCCCATCTCCGTATTGACATAAATCGAACGGGGATCCAGGTTGAGCGATCCAACAAACACGGTGCGGCGATCGATGACGATGAATTTGGCGTGCAGCCCGAAAGCCTTGGCACTGACGGGCGCTGTGTTGGGTGAATCCGCCGGTGCGGCGTCGCGCCGGAATTCAAACAGGTCGATACCAGCCTCGAGTATTCGGGGTCGGTGCTTTTTGTAGCCGCTGTGCACGATCGGATGGTTGGTGGCCCCCAGTGAGTTGGTTAAAGCAGCTATCCGCACGCCCCGCGCCTTCAATTCCGGTGCGATCTGGTAGAGGTCGTCGTCGGGAATCAAGTAGGGGCTGGAAGCCAGAAGTTCGTCATGGGCCTTTGTCGTCAGTTGCCGCAGCGATTCGATCAACTGCCTGGGCGGCATCTCTTCGCCGACCAGGGGCTGGTCGTAGATGACATCGGCCCTGCCGGTGTAAAGTTCCGATTTGAGCGTTGCCAGCATGCGCTCCGCATTAATATCCTCATCCCCGAAGGCGACAAGCATTTCCCGGCTGTCTTCAAGTCTTTCCTCGAGCTTGTGACGCAATTCATCGAGAAGGGCCGGATCCGGATGGTTCTTGATAAGGCCTTCCCCGGGATAGGCCCAGTCACTGTTCCAGAAAAGGTCAAAGGAAAAAGAAATCCGGGGGACGATCTCGCCCACGGCCAGGACATCGAAATCCACGAAATTCTGCTTGCGGTTGAGACCGAAATATTCGTTGCCGATATTGCGGCCGCCGACAATCCCCAGACGGTTGTCGGCCACCATCAGCTTGTTGTGCATGCGATGGTTCAATTGTTTGATTTTGCCGGCAAACTCAAAACCGCGCAGAAGGGTCGACCGGTGGCGGCCCTCCACGGGGTTGAAGAGACGAATTTCGATCCGGGGATGGCGGCTCAGGGCCGCAACGCCTGCGTCTCTTCCCATGAGCGTGATGTCATCCACCATGAGGCGGATACGCACACCGCGGTCGGCGGCCTGGAGCACCCGCTCGAGCAGCAGGTTGGCGGTGGCATCGTTGTTCCACAAGTAGTACTGCATGTCGAGGGTTTCTTCCGCCAGATCGGCGAGCAGTAGCCGCCAGCGCAGGGCCGCGGCGTTGTTGTCGAGCATTAGAAAACCCGATTCGCCCTCTGGGTGGGCGGCCATCAACTGCTGGCTGAGGGCGTCCAGGCGGTTACCCGGTTGGGGTTCCTGGGCGAAGGAGACGGTTTTGGGGGGTGCTTCCGGCAGGACGTGGGGGACAGACAAGCAACCGCCGAGTGTCGTGGTGCAGATAATGAGCACGACCAAGAGGGCCCTCGGGCGTGGCGTCTGTACGGTCGTTATTCGGCTGTGAAGGCCGGAGGGCGAAGGGGTCGAACGAGCTGTCATGGGTCGGTCTGATTCCTCGACGGCTGTGATCCTGTTTGCGACAGGCGATCACCAGCGGCTTGCAGGTTGCTATTTGCGCTGGAACGTTAATGGTCCGCAACCATAAGCAAAACCCCGCAGGTTGTCAAAAGCTCGGC